>NZ_JAMYLL010000002.1:0-392210 GCF_040318045.1 Mesorhizobium sp. M1338
CGATCACTCCACCGATCTCGGCAAGGCCCATGGCCGCATCGAGCAGCGCACCGTCACCGTCAGCGGCGAAACCGATTGGCTCTCCGGCACCCGCCGCTTCCCCGGCGAATTGCGCCTGCCCGCCGCCGCTTCGATCGTCCGCGTCGCCGCGCATGTCGAACTCAAGGATCGATGCCGTATCGAGACCAGATATTATATTTCCTCCGCAACGCTCAGCGCACAACAGGCCGCCAATGCCGTGCGCGGCCACTGGATGATCGAGAATGCCCTCCACTGGACGCTCGACGTCGTCTTCAAGGATGACCAGTCGCGCCTTCGTAAAGGGCATGGCGCAAACAACATGGCCATCGTCAGGCACTTCGCCATCAATCTCGTCCGAGCCGTAGCAGACAAGAAATCCATCAAACTCCGCCGCAAACGCGCCGGATGGGACACCAGATATCTTGAGACCCTGCTGGGAGGGCTTTGCCGTTAACCTGGATTCGAAGCCCTGCCCGCCCGCCCCGAACGGAAGATGTTTTGAGGCCGCTTCCGCAAATCAGCGCGCGTTGGACGAGCGCATGTGGCCCAAACGAAAACGGGGCTCTGAAAGAGCCCTGTTCGCATTCACATGAAATAGCTTACTTCACCCCTTCGGGGCGGGCACCGGCTCTGGCTTGACCTTCGGGGTTTCCTGCGCCGTGTTGGATTCGATCGGCGGCAGGCCCTTCATCAGCTTCTGCTGCAAGGTGGCCAGCACATCGGGATCGGGCTTCAGGTCGCGGGCCTGGTTCCACTGGAAGGTGGCTTCCAGCTTGCGGCCGACGCGCCAGTAAGCATCGCCAAGGTGATCGTTGAGAACCGGGTCTTCCGGCTTCAGCGACACGGCGCGTTCCATTTCGCGCACGGCATCGTCGAACCGGCCGAGGCGGAAATAGGCCCAACCCAGCGAATCGACGATGTAACCGTCGCTTGGCCTGAGATCGACGGCCTTCTGGATCATCGCCAGGCCTTCCTTGAGGTTCATGTTCATGTCAACCCAGGAATAGCCGAGGTAGTTCAGCACCTGCGGCTGGTCGGGGACCAGTTCCAGCGCCTTGCGGAAGTTCGGCTCGGCCTTGGGCCATTCCTTCAGGCGCTCATAGGCGATGCCACGCTGGTAGAAGATGTTCCAGTTGGCCGCGGTCGGCGTCTTCAGCGCCTCGACAGCCTTGTCGTAGAGATTGGCGGCCGAGCGGAAATCATCCTTCGAGGAATAGACGCCACCGAGCGCCAGATAGGCGCGCATGTCATCGGGGTGGGCGTCGACGAAGGCCTTCAGATGGGTGATCGCCTCCTCATGACGGTCGAGATCGGCAAGGTTGAGGCCGAGCTGCAGGTCCGAAAGCTCCTTCAGCGGCGAGGTAGCGGGGATCCGCCGATAGAGCGCGATGGCGCCCTCGCCGTCCTTCAACTGCTCGGATACTGCAGCGAGCTGCACCAGCGCCGCATCGCTGTCGGGCTTCAGCGCCAGAGCATACTGCAGATAGAGACGGACGAACGGCTCGCCGCCACCACGGTTGAGCGCGGTGGCGAGATCAAGCAGAATCTCGGAGGCGCCATCGGACGGACCGGCAGCGAAGGGCGCGATCTTGTCTCCCTTGGCGATCTTGTCGCGCAAGGCGACGATTTCCAGCTTGCCGGGCGAAAACGTCTCGGCCTGATCGAGCACCGACATTGCCTTGGTCTTGTCGCCTTTGCGGGCCAGGAACGAGGCGTAGGCCTGCGCATTACGCATCCAGGTTTCGGGAGCCGCACCACCGGCGGCCGTATCCTGCATGGTCGCGGCGTAGATCGCCTCGGCCTTTTCGGGGATACCGGACGCATCGGCGATCAGTGCACGATGGAACGACTTGAACAGGCCGAACCAATCCGGCCCCTGGAGCTTGTCGATGGAGGCCATCGCATCGGAGGCCTCACCGGCGCCCTGTTGGGCCCAGCCGGACATGACCCCGGAGATCAGCCGGTCGAGATCGGATTCCAGCGACAGCTTGAGCCAGTACTGCGCCTTGGTGAAATCCTTCTTGTGGAAGGAATCAACGGCGAGTGCCAGGCGCGAGAAGCGTTCGACGTCTGGAACTTCCTTGAGCTTGTCGGCATAGACCAGGGATTCGTCGAAGCGGCCTTGCGCGATCAGCGACAGCATCAGGCTCTGCTGCAGGCTGGTGTCGCTCGGGTCGAAGGCCAATGCCTGCTTGTAGTAGGCGATGGCGCTGTCGAGGTCGTTGTCACCTTCGGCGATCCGGGCCGCCAGATAGGCGCCCGAGAAAGACGTGATCTTGACCGGTTCGGTGGTTTGCTTGGCATAGGCCGGCAGAGCCGAGATCGCCATGCCGGTCACAATTGCCAGCCTTGTCAGCCAGCGCGCACGTCCTTGCCGCATCGTATCCCTTTCAGCCAGGCGCCATCTCCGCATCAGCGGGATCGGCGTAGACTCCATCTTCGTGATAAAGCATGGCCTTTTTGGGGTCGCGCTTCAATCCGCCTCGAATTCACAATCCGGGCACCCGATTAACAAACCATGGCGACAAGGGACAGTTTTCCGATTTTGAATTCCGGCCACGGCCCTGCGCGGAGCCGAATATATCACAGATTCGACCTGGGCTCGGAGCCAATTTCAGCGCTCACCCGGCGAGGCAGACCACTGCACCAGCGTGTCGCCATATCCGCCGGCCGCGATCGTGCCGCACAGATCATTCCACTCACAGCCGCCGCAAGCCTTGCGCACGCGGCCAGCCGAAAACGCCTGCCGCATCTGGACCAGGATTGCGGCGTCGAGATCGAGGCTGGCGCCGACCCGGATTGGGCGCGCCAGCAACTCCTCCAAATCCTGTGCCGCGAGCCGGTCCCGCTGGACGACGCTCTCGTTGAGACAATGCGGTTCCGCCTCGTCGAGCAACGGGCCGCAGACATCGTCAGGGCCGGAAACGAGGAGGACGTCCTCGCCCCGGCTCAGGCGCTCCGCGACGCGATCGTAGTTGGCGGTGAAGGCGGGACTGTATCCCTTGCCCACATAAGTGAGCAGGCAAAGGAGGTGATGGGCGCGCAGCCTGATCGTCACGGATTGGCCGGCTTAGCCCTGCCGGGAAGGGCCATGAGTGTCGCGGCACCCAGCGCCGACTTGAGCAAGCCGCCGACCAGAAAAGGCAGAAATCCGAACGTGATGGCCTGTTCGGCGCCGATCATGACGGCGAGCCACATGGTGCCGAGAACCAGGCAAGCAAGGTTGCCGAGCAGCATGGCAATGAAGGCGAGCACGACGCTATTGCCGTTCCAGCCGCGTTCGGCGAGCCAGCCAACCAGCGCGCCGGTGACCGGGAATGCGAAGAGGTAGCCACCGGTCGGCCCGACGAAATGCTGTAGGCCGGCGGCGCCCCCGGCCAGCACCGGGAAACCGACCGCGCCCTCGACCAGCCAAGCGGCGATGGTAACGGCGCCAAGCCGCCAGCCATAGAGCGCGCCGATCAATGTCACGGCGAAGGTCTGCATGGTCACCGGAACCGGCACCATCGGCACTTCGATGTAGGAGGACAGCGCCAGGAACAGCGTCCCGAGCACGACGGCTCCAACCTGCCAGGCAAGAGAGCGGCCCTGAAGCCGGAGCGGGCTGAACGACGGCTTGCTGGCCGAGAATGCGACGTCTGTCATCGGGATTCCTTTGATCGATTGCAAATTATAGATAATTTCTGTTTTCGATCTATTATCGAATCCACAATTCCTCGGAGATAGCAAGCCCTGGCTGCGCAAAGGGTCGTCCTAGCCTACGATGGCAAAGGCTTCTCGCGTCGTCCCGGCAGCCGTCCTGACAGGCTTGCGGCCAATCCATTGGACGTGCCGCCCCAGTGTCGCGGCTGCCGATTCGGTGTTTCCCTGCCGTAAGGCGGCGAGTATCGCGCGATGATCCTGGTCGGTGCGTGTCTCCCACTCCGAGCGCCAAGCCGCGAACAGGAAACGGGCACTCGCCGCGTGCAGATCGTCGATGGTGGCGAGCAGGCGCGGCATGCCGCATGGCGCCAGGATCAAGCGGTGGAAGGAGCGGTTGGCTTCTTCCCATGACCTGACATCGCGGGATTTGTCGCCGGCCTTGGTCGCTTCCTCGGCCAGGTCGAGAATGGCCGACGTCAGGTGCGGCGCGGCGTGCCGCAGCGCCAGCACTTCGAGCGCGGCGCGCATTTCGGCGACTTCCTTGACCTCGCCCAGGTCGAAAGACGCGACACGCACGCCACGGCGTGGCTCGCTGACGGCCAGCCCTTGCGCCTCGAGCCGGCGGAAGGCTTCGCGCACGGGAACATGGCTGGTTTGGAATTCCTCGGCGATATGATCCTGCCGAAGCCTGGCCCCCGGCTCGATCGCGCCGGAGATGATGCGGTCCGCCAGCACCTTGCTGATGCGCACCGCGATGGTGTCGTCCGTGCCCTTTGCCATGTTTTATAGATAATTTGCGACGGGGCAGCTTGTCGAGACGGCGAGACTGAATTCACAACTTACCTGCCCACAGCGCAAACCAGAGGGAGCGTCGCGAAAGCCAGCCTTCAATTCACCCGGCTGATGCAGAAATCGATGACGTCGATCAGCGCGGATTTCTGCGGCGTCGCTTCCAGCGGCGCCAGCGCGTCGCGGGCGATCTCGCCGAAATGGCGGGCGCGCCCGATCGTGTCGGCGATGGCGCCGTGGCGTGTCATCAGGCCGATCGCCTTTTCCAGGCCGGCGTCGTCGATGACATTGTCCTCGATGGCACGCTTCCAGAAGGTGCGCTCGGCCTTGGTGCCGCGCCTATAGGCGAGGATGACCGGCAAGGTCACCTTGCCCTCGCGGAAATCGTCGCCGACATTCTTGCCCAGATCCTTGCTGGTGCCGCCATAGTCCAGCGCGTCGTCGATCAGCTGGAAGGCTAGGCCGAGATTCATGCCGTAGGAGCGCAGCGCGGCACGGTCGTTGCGCGTCGCCTGGGCAATGACCGGGCCAACTTCGGCCGCCGCCGAAAACAGCGCGGCGGTCTTGGCCTTGATGACGGCGAAATGCTCGTCCTCGGTGGTCTCCAGGTTCTTGGCGGCGGCAAGCTGCATCACCTCGCCCTCGGCGATGATCGAGGCCGCGCTCGAAAGGATGTCAAGCGCCTCCAGCGAGCCGACATCGACCATCATGCGGAAAGCCTGGCCGAGCAGGAAGTCGCCGACCAGCACGCTCGCCTGATTGCCCCAGATCATGCGGGCGGTCTTCTTGCCGCGGCGCATGCCGCTCTCGTCGACGACGTCGTCATGGAGAAGCGTCGCCGTGTGCATGAATTCAACTGCCGTGGCGAGCTTGACGTGGCCCTCGCCGGAATAGCCGAACATCTGCGCGGCGGCGAGCGTCAGCATCGGCCGCAATCGTTTGCCGCCGGACGAGATCAGATGGTTGGCGATTTCGGGGATCATTTCGACATCGGAGCCGGCCTTGGACAGGATCAATTCGTTGACGCGCCCCATATCGGCCGCGGTCAGATCGATCATGTCCTTGATGGAGGCGGGCTCCCGCTTCCCGTTTTCGATGTTGAGAACGACACCCACGACAATCACTCCCGTCTTGGTATAACGCGTGCGACGGCACCCTTAATCCTTGCATGGACTCTAGGGCGGCAGGTACATCCACGGCAAGAGGCGAATTGGCGCGCCGGCGACGACAGGCTGTCAACTGGCGCCACAGGGAGTTCTGCTTCGCCGCAATCTGCCTACCCGTTTACATCAGCGCCGCAAACTGAGAGTTTCGCCCGATGATAGAGCTCATTCGCACCAACGACGCCGTCATCATCTCCTTTGTCGAATCGCTGATGCGCGATGCCGGCATCGGCTGCTTCGTCGCCGACCAGAACATGAGCGTGCTCGACGGCTCGCTCGGCATCCTGCCGCGGCGCGTCATGGTCGACGCCGACAAGGCCGACGCGGCACGGCGCATCCTGACGGACGCCGGCATCGCCAACGAGATCCGTGGAAAATAATGCCCGCCGCGCCGGCCACCCTTATCCCGGACACACCGGCCCATACGGTCGATGCTTTCCATCGCGGCCGGTTCTGGCTCGTGCAGCCCAAGCAAGGCGGCCATCGCGCCGGCATGGATGCGATGATGCTGGCGGCGTCCGTACCATCTTCCTTTGGCGGGCGTCTGGCCGATTTCGGCGCCGGAGCCGGGGCCGCGGGCCTGGCGGTGCTGTCGCGCTGCCTGGCGGCCGAGGCCGTGCTTGTCGAACGCGCGCCGGAAATGGCGGCCTTCGCGGCGGCCACCCTTGCCCATCCCGGCAATGCGCATCTCAGCGATCGGGCGTCCGTGCTGGTCGCCGATGTCACAGTGTCGGGCCGGGCGCGGGCGGCCGCCGGCCTCGCCGACAACGACTTCGACTTCGTCATCATGAACCCGCCTTTCAACGCCGCACGGGACCGCGCCACGCCCGATCGCTTGCGAAAGGAAGCCCATGTCATGGAAGACGGGCTGTTCGAGAGCTGGATCAGAAGTGCCGCCGCGGTGGTCAGGCCGCGCGGCGGGCTTGCCGTGATCGCGCGGCCTGACCAGCTCGGTTCCATTCTAGATGCGATCGCAGGGCGCTTCGGCGATACCGAGATGATTGCCGTCCACTCTCGCCCAGACGCGGCGGCGATCCGCATCATTGTGCGGGCGGCACTCGGCGCACGAGGAAGACTTGCCATCCGCCCGCCGCTGATGTTGCACTCGCAGTCGGGCAACGGTCCTGATGAGCGCAGTGAAATGATCACCAACGGGCTTGCCTCGCTGTTCGGAGATTGAGCTATTCCTGGCGCCCACATTGCTGTTGGCCGGGGAATCCCTACATGCCAGCAACCCATCGACCGGAGACCGTGCCCTCGTGAAACGACTTATCAACCGCCTGCTGCCGAAATCCTTGCGCTCCACCGTCGTCACCATTCCGGTCATCCGGCTGCACGGCACCATCATGGCCGGCGGCCAGTTCCGGCCAACCCTGTCGCTGGCCTCCACCGCCGGTCTCATCGAGAAGGCGTTTTCCTACGACGCGCCGGCGGTCGCCATATCGATCAATTCGCCCGGCGGCTCGCCGGTGCAGTCGCGGCTGATCTTCAAGCGCATCCGTGACCTGGCAACGGAAAAGAACAAAAAGGTGCTGGTCTTCGTCGAGGACGTCGCGGCATCGGGCGGCTACATGATCGCGGTCGCCGGCGATGAGATCTTCGCCGATCCGTCCTCGATCGTCGGTTCGATCGGCGTGGTGTCGGCCTCGTTCGGCTTCCCGGAACTGATGAAGAAGATCGGTATCGAGCGCCGTGTCCACACCGCCGGCCAGAACAAGGCAGTGCTCGATCCGTTCAAGCCGGAGAAGAAGGAAGACGTCGAACGCCTGAAGGCGCTGCAGCTCGAGGTGCACGGCACGTTCATCGACCTTGTCAAGGAGCGGCGCGGCACCAAGCTGAAAGACGATCCGGACCTGTTCACCGGCCTGTTCTGGACGGGCATCAAGGGCCTTGAACTCGGCCTTGTCGATGCGCTCGGCGACATGCGGACGGTGCTGAAGACCCGCTTCGGGGAGAAGACCCAGCTCAGGCTGATCACGGCGCCGCGCGGTCTTCTCGGCCGCTTCGGCCTATTCGGCTCGAGAATGGGCTTTTCGGCGCCAGACATCGCCGCCGCCGCCGCCAGCGGCGTGATCGATGCGGCGGAAGAGCGTGCATTGTGGGCGCGCTTCGGGCTTTGAAAAATCGGCGAAACCGTCTAGCATGAGAGACTTGTAGTTTCATGCATGTCGTTTTCCCAAAACCGGATCCACTTTCGGGCGACATGCATCAACCGACCCGACCGGCCGCCTTCGCCGGCCCAGCGTGGGAGGAGTTTTGGTATGCCGCAGATCATTTTCTTCACCGTGGTTGGCGTCGCCGCCTATTTCGGCTATCGCACCTTCATCCGCGAAGCCGAGCGCGTGACCGCCAAGGTACGGCGCACCGAAAAGCAGGCGGCCAACGGCACGATGGGCACGCTGGTCAAGGATCCGAAGACCGGCGAATACCGGCTGGCCAAGGACTGAGCACCATTTCACATGTGACTGACGCGGTGGACACCGACACCGGTTCACGTACTTGGCATGCGCATGCCAAGATCAATCTGGCGCTGCATGTCACCGGCAGGCGTCCCGATGGCTATCATCTGATCGAGAGTCTGGCGGTGTTCACGCGTTTTGGCGACAGGGTCGAACTCGCGCTGGCCGACAGTGATGATTTTGTCATGTCAGGCCGCTACGCGCCGGCCGTTCCTGTCGACGCCAGCAATCTTGTGCTTAGGGCGCGCGATACCCTGCGAAGAGAAGCCGGGCTGGAGAAAACCCCACCGGTCGTCATCCGGCTTGAAAAGAACCTGCCGGTTGCCTCGGGCGTCGGCGGTGGCTCGAGTGACGCGGCAGCCGTGCTGCGCGGGCTGGCAGAGATATGGGCCCTGGATATCGATGGCACCGAGCTGGCGCGGATCGGCCTCTCGCTTGGCGCCGATGTGCCGATGTGCCTGGCGGCAAAGCCGCTGGTCGCGCGCGGCATCGGTGACGAGCTGTCGATGGTGCCGGATTTTTCGGCGCTGGGACTGGTGCTGGTCAATCCAGGCACGCCGGTGTCGACGGCCGATGTGTTCGCAGCACTTTCGCGTCGCGACAACGAAGCCTTGCCGCCGCTGCCACGCAGCATCGATTTTCACAGCCTGCGCAACTGGCTGGAGATCACCCGCAACGATCTCGAACCGGCAGCGCTGGCGATGCAGCCCGCCATCGGCAGGGCGCTTTCCTGGCTTAACAAAGCTGGATCGGGTTTTTCACGAATGTCCGGGTCGGGCGCCACATGCTTCGGCCTGTTCGAAACAGGCAATGTCGCCAAGCGCGCCGCCGCCGAGATCCGCGGCCGCCAGCCCGACTGGTTCGTCGCGGCGACGCGCAGCATCGCATCGGAGGGAGCCGATGGCCAGAATTGACGAGAGCCGTTCCCTCATTCCCGTGCGCATCGCGGTGCTGACCGTTTCCGACACGCGCAGCCTTGCCGACGACAAATCCGGCCAGACGCTGGCCGACCGCATCACCGAGGCCGGTCATATCCTGGCTGCCCGCGACATCGTTACCGACGACCGCGAAAAAATCCGCGACAAGGTTCTGGCGTGGTCACGGGACAAGGATATCGATGTCGTGATCACCACCGGCGGCACCGGCTTCACCGGCCGCGACGTGACGCCGGAAGCGCTGGAGCCGATCTTCGAAAAGCGCATGGACGGCTTTTCGGAAGTGTTCCACCGCATCTCCTACGACAAGATCGGCACCTCGACGATCCAGAGCCGGGCGACCGGGGGCGTCGTCAACGCCACTTTCGTCTTCGTGCTGCCGGGCTCACCCGGTGCCTGCAAGGACGCCTGGGACAGCATCCTGAAGGCGCAACTCGACTACCGGCACATGCCGTGCAACTTCGTCGAGATCATGCCGCGCCTGGACGAGCATTTGCGGCGCGGCAAATCGGCTCCGTAGAAGCCGAGGCGAAGCGTCGGTTCCACGCCGCGTTTGCCAGGCAAAACAGCACCGGTGCCTTCGAAACACCATTCCAAACCGGATCTCGCAAAAGTACCTTGCGTGAAGGCGATCATCGCCATCACGACAAGGCGGATACGATGACCATGCATACCGGCGGATGCCATTGCGGCAACGTTCGCCTTGCATTTTCAACCGAACTCGATGCATCGCAAATCGAAGTTCGCGCCTGCCAATGCTCGTTCTGTATCAGACATGGTTCGCGCGCCGTTGCCGATCCGAATGGCCGACTGATCATCTCGGTCAAGGACGATGCACTATTGCAAAAATACCAGTTCGGGCTGAGGACGGCTGACTATTTGATCTGCCGGGATTGCGGCGTCTATGTCGCCGCAATCGCCGGAGAGGACGATGCAATCGCCAGAGACGACGCAAGGGCTATCGTCATCATCAACGCGCTGGACGACCGAGAGCGGTTCAATCAGGCGCCGGTCCTTGTCGACTTCGATGCCGAAAGCCGAGCGCAGCGCCAAGCCAGGCGCCGCACACACTGGACGCCTGTCGAGATGAACTTCGGATGGTTCCTTTTCAGCGGATGACCGGCTCGCCATGAAAGCGACGGCGCGACGGCGACGATACGCCGAAGCCGACTTCCATCATCAGCCGCGGCGTCCGCGACGGCACAGTGCCCATGTGGAAGCCGAAGGGGTCCTCGACGAAGCCTAGTCCTGCTTCTCCAGTCAACGTCACCGGGCTCTGCTCGCCATAGACGTCCAGAACCTCTTGCGCGGGTGGCCGACCAGGAGGGTGAGCTGATGCTTGAGACTGCGGCGATTGTGACTGCCCCTGACATAGACATGCGGGCCGGTGTCGCCATCGACCGGCTTGAGATAGAAAAAGAATTTCAGCATGCGCCAGTCGTCGAGGTCAAAATGATATTTGCCGAGTGAGGCGAGGTTCTTGTCGGCATCCGAGGCGGCACCCGTCGGAAAACTCCACCAGACCCGTGTCGTGATCAGTTTTGCCTGGCCGCCGAGATAGTGCGTGGCAACATCCAGAAGCAGCGGATCGCGCTGGATGGCGAGCGCCGCCTGGCAATCGAGGATGCGCTCGAAAAAATGCCCGCTGAGCAGCGAGCGGCCAAAGCGCTTCTCGGCTTCGGCATGTTCACCCGGCATGAATTCGAGACGGCGGTCGAAATTGCCGAAGCAAGGCGTGCGCCCGGCGAAATCCGCGATCTCTTCATGGATCGCCGGCGGCAAGACCAGGCCCGAAAACAACCCGTCGGAGCGCAGCGCTTCGACCACCGCTTCACGGTCGACGCCGGCAAACATCGTATCCCCCGCATTGTCGGCCGGACGGGCGCGCTTTGCGCCCAGCCAATGCATGCGGCGCCCGGGCATGGTGCGCGCCAGCACGAACATCGGCAGCCAGGCGGGGTTTTCGCGCAGGTCCGTCAGATAGGTCGGAATGCGCACGGCGATGCGCCGCAGCAGGCTGCCGTTACGCGCAATGGCCTCGAGACTGGCCGTGCCGATTTGTCGGGGGCTGAAAAGTTCATTGGATCCTCGGCTACGGGGAGCGGCACCGATTCCGTATCGGTGCTCATCACTCGGCATGACCCAAACCCAATTCATCCGCCTGACCGGGAAACTAACCTCAGGTCAGATTTTGTGCAATGCACAATGGACAGAGCAGCTGCAAAAATCACCTCGGGGGGCGACGTTCCTGTTTCGCCGGCGCCACCCATATCTCGGCCTCGAGCCGCTTTGTCGCTAGGCCGCGGGCGATGGCCTCGGCGCTGACGGCACTCTTGGCCGCGGCCTGACGCTTGCTGATCAGCAATCCATCGGCCAAGGCGCGGTTTGGGGAAAAGACGCGAGCCAGGAACGGCGTACGGCTGCCCCGCGCCCGCGAAAACCGTGCCGCCGTGGCTTGCCTGGCCGTATGGTCGACGACCGCGTCGATCCAGCCCTCCATCAATCGTGCGCCCGGCTCCAGGAGCAGCAACCAGTCCCCCTTGGCTTGCCGAATCCCCACCGCGATGCCGCCCGTCACGTACTGACAACCGGCATGCTCGGCCACACGATGCGTCTGGTCGGTTGAGCCGGTGTCACAGACGATGACGTCACGCACCACGCCCTCGACGGCGCCGCCAATCAGCGAGGCGAGCGTGCGGGTAAGGCCTTCCTCGTCATTGCACGTTTCGATGAGAACACTGAGCATCATTAGCCGAATAGCGGAAAGCGCGGCACGGCGCCAGTTATCCAGCGAAGCACAAAAAGTTCTTGCTTTGTTCTCATCAACAAAATAGGAATAATTTCATGAACAGAGCGATTCGACACAACACCGACAGTCCCTGGGAGCGGGCGAAGATGGAACAGATCGTGCGCGCCGACATCGCGGCTTTCGGAGCTGGACGGGCCGGGATGGCCAATGCGATGATCGAGCAGAGTGGCATGCGTGTCCGTCCGGACCGCAACCGCGGCAGGTCGGCGGGCATCAATCCGTCGGGCCGGTTCGAGCCGGTCAGCCGGCATGTGTTCGACGATGGCTGGAACTCGCTGGAGGAACTGCCGCCCTTCAAGACCGAAGTGCAGGTCGAGAAACCGCGCACCATCATCACCCGCAACGAATCGCCCGACATTTCCTTCGACCGTTCGATCAACCCGTATCGCGGTTGCGAGCACGGCTGTGTCTATTGCTTTGCCCGGCCGACGCACTCGTTCATGGGCCTGTCGCCGGGCCTCGATTTCGAATCGAAGCTGTTTGCCAAGCCAGATGCGGCGCGCTTGCTCGACAAGGAACTGTCGAAGGACGGCTACCAACCGCGCACCATCGCCATCGGCACCAACACCGACCCCTACCAGCCGATCGAGAAGCAATACCGGATCATGCGCGAGATCCTCGAAGTGCTGGAAGCGCGTGGCCATCCGGTCGGCATCGTCACCAAATCCGCTTTGGTGACGCGCGACATCGATATCCTGTCGCGCATGGCCGAACGGGGGCTGGCCAAGGTGGCGCTGTCGGTGACGACATTGGACCGGATGCTGGCCAGAACGATGGAGCCGCGGGCGTCGACGCCAACCAAGCGGCTGGAGGCGATCCGGCAGCTTTCGGATGCCGGCATTCCGGCTTCGGTCATGGTGGCGCCGATCATCCCCGGCCTGACCGACCCGGAGATGGAACGGATTCTCGATTCGGCACGTGCCGCCGGCGCGCGCGAGGCGGGTTATGTCCTACTGCGCCTGCCGCTGGAGGTCAGCCCGATCTTCAAGGACTGGCTGCTGCGCCACTATCCTGACCGCTACCGTCACGTGATGTCGTTGATCCGCTCGATGCGCGACGGCAAGGACTACGATTCGGAATGGGGCAAGCGCATGAAGGGCGCCGGTCCCTATGCCTGGCAGATCGGCCGGCGCTTTGAGATCACAGCCAAACGGCTCGGCCTCAATGTCGAACGGCGCACGCTGCGGACCGACCAGTTCGTTCCCGCGGGAAAGGATCAGGTACAACTGACGCTGCTTTGAAAGTGCAATCCGCTGCGGTGGTCGATCCGCCGCAGCACAGGAATCCCGTCCGGCCTGCCCCGGCTTGCAGACGGTGCCCTCCCGGTCCGGCGCCCCACCCGACCCGGAGGGACTTGCGGAGAATCGGAGCCGATGCGAACCTCGCCGCAACATGGCTCGCACGCGTTCTGATTCTCCGCCTCTCTTTGAGATCATCGAGAGGCCCGACTTCTCCTTCGAGACGAAGGCGATGGCCGAAGGTCTGTGGCCGGTTGCGGGCATGGACGAGGCCGGGCGCGGTCCCCTGGCCGGGCCGGTGGTCGCGGCGGCGGTGGTGCTCGATCCCGCCAACATTCCCGACGGCCTCGACGATTCCAAGCGTCTCAGCCATTTGCAGCGCGAGGCCCTGTTCCTGCGAATTCTCGGCTCCGCGCAGGCGGTCTCAATGGCCTCGATCAGCGCCGAGGGCATCGACGGCAGCAATATCCTCAAGGCAAGCCTGGAGGCGATGCGCCGCGCCCTGGTTGGCCTGTCGGTTCAGCCGAAGCTCGCGCTCGCCGACGGGCGCGACGTACCGCCGGGCCTGCCTTGCGCTGGGCGCGCGCTGATCAAGGGTGACCAGCGTTCGCAATCGATCGCCGCCGCCTCGATCGTCGCCAAGGTGATGCGTGACCGCATGATGTGCGGTTGCGGCAACCATCACGACCGCTATGGGTTCGAGGCCCATATGGGCTATGCCACGGTCCGCCATCGCACGGCGATCGAGGCGCATGGCCCGGTAGCGCGGCTGCACCGCGTGTCGTTTGCGCCGTTCAGGCTTGGCGGGACCGAAGTGGCCGAAGAAGAGAGCCTCGTCGGATTGGAGTGAGCAGACGGCGATGGCAGCCGATCTCCCCCCTCGAGGGGGAGATGTCGCCGAAGGCGACAGAGGGGGTCGGCTCGACTGGACTCGGCGCCCCTTTTTTCACTGGGCTCGACGCTCCTTCGACGACGAAAGAAGAGGTCAGCGCTTCACGCGCGGCGACCCCCTCTGGCCTGCCGGCCATCTCCCCCTCAAGGAGGGAGATTACGCCCTCGGCCGCCAATCTGGTTATCCACAACAAAAACCCGCCAGGTTTTCCCGGGCGGCTTTCGATGATTGGCTAGACGGACCGTCTAGTTCAGCTTCGACTTCACGTCCGCGAGCGAAGCCTTGAACAGCTCGGCACCCGCCTTGGCGTCGATCTTGCCGGCAAGCAGCGTGCGTGCGGCCTCGACGGCGATATCGACGGCGCTGGCGCGGACTTCGCTTATGGCGTCACGCTCGGCCTGGCCGATCTTCTGTTCGGCAAGCGCGGTGCGCCTGACGACATAGTCCTCGGTCTTCTTGTGCGCCTCGGCTGCAAGCATGTCGGCTTCGCGCGTGGCGGCGGCGACGATGGCGGCCGCCTCCTGCTCGGCTTCCTTGCGCTTGCGCTGGTACTGGCCGAGCAGCTGCTGGGCCTCCTCGCGCAGCCGGCGCGCTTCGTCCAGCTCGTTGCTGATCCTGTCGGCGCGGGCGTCGAGCGCCTTGGCGATCAGGCCAGGTACCCTGATGTAGACTGCAACGCCAAGGAAGATAACCAGAGCTACCGTGGCCCAGAGCGTTGCGAGAGAGGTGTAGTCCATGATGCGCTCCTCACCTGGCCACGGATTTGACCGCGGCCGCGATCTCGGCCTTGCTGGCCTTGCCGCCGACCAGGGCCTCGACGATCGCCGAAGCGGTATCCTCGGCGATGCTGCCGACTTCCTTCATGGCATTGGCCTTGATGGAAGAAATGCGGGCCTCGGCCTCGCCAAGCTTCGCGTCGAGTGCCGCCTCGACCTTCTTGCGTGCGGTCTCGGCCTCGGCCTTGGCCGCATCGTTGGCCTGCTGGCCGATCGCGTTGGCCTTGGTCTTAGCTTCCGCCAGTTCCTGCTCGTAGGCAGCAACAGCGGCGTCGGCCTCGCCCTTCAACTTGGCTGCCTGGTCGAGATCCTGGCTGATGCGATCGTTGCGGACATCGATGATGCCCCCGACGCGCGGCATCACCACCCGCTTCAGGAAGAGGTAAAACAGCCCGAAAGTGATCGCCAGCCACAGAAGCTGCGACGGGAACGTCGCAGGATCGAATGGCGGAAACGTGCCGTGCGCTTCGGCAGGCACGCTGGTGCCGGAATGCGTCTCGCCTTCCGTTGCGGCAGGCGCGGACTCTTGCGCGAAGGCAGATGTCACGAACATGGACTATCCCCGAAATTCAGGCCCGCCGCTTGCGCGGCCGGCCTGTCCAATCTTCTCATGGCTTAGCCAAAGAGGGACTCAGCCGAACAGGGCCAGAAGCGCGATCAGGAGCGAGAAGATGCCCAGCGCTTCGGTCACGGCGAAGCCGAAAATCAGACGGCCGAATTGGCCATCGGCAGCCGACGGGTTGCGCAGCGCGCCCGCGAGGTAGCTGCCGAAGATGTTGCCGAGGCCAATGCCCGCGCCACCCATGCCCAGGCAAGCGATGCCGGCGCCGATGTACTTTGCTGCTTCTGCGTCCATTTGTTCAACTCCTTTGGATCTAAAAATTCCGTTGCTCTATCATCCGGCGCCAATGTTGGAAAACTCTTGGGCCGGAAACTTTTGCTCAGTGCCCCGGGTGCAGGGCGTCGTTGAGATACATGCAGGTCAACACGGCAAAGACGTAGGCCTGCAGGAAGGCGACCAGCAATTCCAGTGCCGTCAGCGCCACCGCCATGGCCAGCGGCAGGATCGAGCCGGCGACGCCAACCGCGCCGAGCGCGCTCAGGCTGACGACGAACCCGGAGAACACCTTCAGCGTGATGTGGCCGGCGAGCATGTTGGCGAACAGACGAACCGAGAGGCTGACCGGGCGCGACACGAAGGAGATCACCTCGATCAGCACCACCAGCGGCAGCAGGAACACCGGCACGCCATGCGGCACGAACAGCTTCAGGAAGCCAAAACCATGCTTCATGAAGCCGTAGACGACCACGGTCGCGATCACCAGGATGGCCAGACCGAAAGTGACGATGATGTGGCTGGTGACGGTGAAGAAATACGGGAACAGGCCAAGTAGGTTGGCGACCAGCACGAACATGAACAGCGAAAACACAAGAGGGAAGAACTTCATGCCTTGCGTGCCGGCGGCATCGCGCAACATGTTGCCGACGAATTCGTAGGCCATCTCTGAGACCGACTGAAGCCGGCCAGGAACGAGGCTGCGGCTCGACGTCGTGAGAAACAGAAACGCGGCCGCGACAACAACGGTCGCGACCATGAACAATGCCGAATTGGTGAAAGACAGATCGTAGCCGCCGATGTCGATCGGAATCAGCTTGTTGATATGGAACTGGTGGATCGGATCGACCTTGTCAGCTGCCACGTTCAAACCCCGTCAATGCCGCGTACGGCCTCGTTACCATTACCGCACATGAAGCGCGGTCATTTCTTGTCGTCCTGGTCACGGCGCGATTTATCGCCCTGTCCGAATTCTGCCACAACGCCCGCGGAACGCATGACGTTAAGCACTCCGGCGCCAAAACCAAGCAGCAGAAACACGATCAGACCCCAAGGCGATGTCCCCGCCAGACGGTCGATGATCCAGCCGATGCCGGCACCCACCACCACCCCGGCGATAAACTCGCTGGAGAGTTTGAGCGCCTGGCCATAACCGGCCATACTGCCCGCTTTCGCGTCGTCTTTCCCCTCAAGCCGATCCGGCCGCCTTGTCGCGAGCGATGCTTCAAGGTTGCGCCGGCGGCGCTCAAGGTCGTCGTCGCGGATGCCGGGTTCATGCTGCTTGCCGCGGCCGGTTTCTCCGGTTCCGTCTGGCCCATTCTTGTCGGCCATCGCAACCCCCCTGCCCGGTCAGACCGTCACCGTCCGTCCGCTTCTAAAGTCGCCGGCAACATAGTTAGAGGGTTTGCGCCCGTCAAGCCACGGACAGAAGTTCATTGCCATGTATTTTAGGCAGCAAAATCAATGGATTAGAAAGGTGCGACATCGTGCCCGCCACGATGACGGGGATGCATGGCGCGAATCCCCCGGGCAATGGCTCTTCGATCGACTGCGCGGCGCGCCAAGGATCAGCGACTGTTGCGCGCTCAGCTCCAGCCGCCGCCATAGGTACGATAGAAGATATGCAGACCGATCTTGGTCATCTTCTGCATCGTGCGCGCCCAGCCGGGATGGACATATTGGGCGTAGTAGTGGGTCGACGATCCGACTTCCGGGATGAAGATCTTGCCGGCGGTGACGGCCATGGCGATATCCTGCGCGGTCTTGTAGGCGACAGGACTGTCGATGCGCTTCTTCCTGCCGTCGCAGGCGAAAGAGAACTGGCAACGGTTGAACCAGCTGTCGTTCTGGTAGACGACGCCGCAGATCGAATTCGGATAGGTCGGGTTGCGGACGCGGTTGAGTATGACCTGGGCGACGGCGGCCTGACCACGTACGGATTCGCTCCTCGCTTCGAAATAGACGCCCTTTGCGAGGCATGCCTGTTCCGGTTCGGAGAAGACACTGGCGGGCAACGGGTTCTGGATCCACGAATGATCGCCCTTGACCATCGGCGGAATGAAGCGGCCATCATTGGGCTGCTCGTCCTGAAGCAGGGCTTCGAAGGGCGATGCCTGGGCATAGTCGGGCTCGGACTGCGCATAGGCTGTCGCCAGCACATCCGGACGGTCATTGTTTACCAGCGCCGCCAGCATGGCAGGCACGCCGGGATCCGGCTTCTTGTCCTCGCGCGCATGGAATGCGGCGGCTATCTGGATTTCCTTGCCTTTGATCCGCGGCTTGGCGAAAGCCATCTTCAGGCCGCTGTCCACGCTGGGCCGCAGCAAGGAGGAGGTGCGCTCGAAGATCGAGCCGGCATTGAAGTTCTTCGGCGGTGCCACGGGGGACATCTGGACGATGCGGCCCTTCTTCTCGGCGCGCACGACGCGATCCTCGTCGGGCGTGGCGCTGACCTTGCCGCCCTTGCCGCGAAAAGACACGTTGCCGATGCCGGCTAGGTGGACACCCGATCCGGAGATGGAGCCGGTGACATCGGAATCGACAAAGGGCATCTCGGCCGCATGGGTCGAGCCGGCGACGGATTTCTCGACATAGGAATTCCAGCGGGTGCTCGATGCTTCGAGGCCGGAAACGAGGCTCGTCATGTCCTGATAGGCGGCGACGGTCGGAAAGCCGATCCAGATGCCGATGCCGACGACGAACGGAGCCAGAAAGCCACGTCTCTCACCGGCGGCGGCAACAAGCCGCTTCAACACACGTCGATGCACGGAACTCTCTCCAGGAACGCTACAGACCCCACTGGAGAGCAAAATGATGCATTAACCTTGATGGGACGTTAACGGGTTCGATCGGGTTTTTCCGATCGGCTCGAGGTCGTGGTTTGGAAGTCGGGCGGTTTTGCGGCGGGCCATTCAGGCCGGCCGCAGGAAGATCGGCCAGGCGACCAGTGCGCAGATGGCGGCGGATAGCCAGACTCCGGACCATGACCAGAGGTGCAAGAGCCCCGGAATGGCCACCGGCACCAGGAAGAAGCCTATGAAAACGAAGCTGTTGGCAAGGCTGAGCGCGGTTCCGACATGGCCGGCGCCGGCAAGCGTGGCAAGCTCGGTATAGGCAACGCCGTGCCAGGCGGAGACTGAGACGCCTGCGACAATCAGCACAGCGGGAAGGATCGCCATAAGCAAGAATTGTCCGCCTGATATGGCGGAACTGGCCAGAACCAGCAGCCAAAGCACGGCTAAGGCAAGCGCGCTGAGCGCACTGCACAACCGAAGGAACTGACGGCGGTTGCCGTGGCGGTCGGTGAAGCGGCCGCTCCAGATGCGCATGACCATGGCGCCGACCTGCACGGCGGCGAGGCTCGCGCTGATCGCTGCCGTTCCCAGCCCAACGAAGTCGTGCAGGAACACGGAGGCGAAGGTGAGCACGGCCACCTGCGGAAAGCAGAGCAGGCCGATGGCGGTGGCGATACGCCAGACGTCCGGATTGCGCAGCGGCGCCGGTCCGGCCGCAGCCGCCGAAACGAGATGGCCTTCGCCCGCCGTCGGCGGCTCGTGCAGCCAGCGCCAGGCGAATAGGGCAGAGAGAGCCGATGCAGCCGCTAGGACGCCGAACACCGCGGCAAAGCCGAAAGCCAGGGCAAGCGAGGGCAGGACGAGCGCGCCAAGGCCGCCGCCGAGCGGCACCGCCGTCTGCCTGATGCTCATGGCAAAGCCGCGCTCGTTTTCCCGAAACCAGCCCATGATGGCGCGGCCGCTCGAACCGTTGACGCTGCCGCCGAGCAGTCCGGTGATGAGCAGGCTCGCGGACAAGAGCATGACGTCGGGAACACCAGTCCTTGTGGGCACAACCAGCATCGCCATGACCAGGAGCCACGCAGCCGTGGCGCCAAGCCCGACCAGAAGCACGCGGCGATCACCCCAGCGATCGGTGAGCAGGCCCCATGGCAGTTCGCTAAGCGCGACCCCCAGCCCGAGAAGGCCGAGTGCAAGGCCGAGCTCGGCATTGGCCAAATGATACCCCTGGCGAAGCATGACCGCCGTTGCCGGTATGCCGGAGAAAGTGGCCGAGAAGCTGGCATTGGCGGCAACGCCGATGCCCAGAACCTTCCAGCGATGGTTGGGCTTGAATGTTCTCTCGACGGAACCGACAGCCATATCTTCCCCGAGTTCCGGCGGCTGTCGGTCGGTGCAATCGACGATGGCGGACATGATTTATTTCCCGTGCTTGGCCAGCGGCCTGAGCCTTGACGGTCTATCTCTAGCGTCGTAATTTGATCCTGAAAATCAGGAAGTTTTAAACCAACTATCCTGAAAAACAGGACTAAAAATATGCGACGCATAACATTCGACCTCGACGTCCTCCGCAGTTTCGTCACCGGCATGGAGCTGGGCAGCTTCGCCAAGGCGGCCGATCGGCTTGGCCGGTCGACGTCGGCGGTCAGTGCGCAATTGAAGAAACTGGAAGAACAGGCGGCGACGCCGATCTTCCGCAAGTCGGGGCGCGGCCTCGCCTTGACCGAGGCGGGCGAGACCATGCTCGGCTATGCGCGCCGGCTGATCGAACTGAATGACGAGGCGGCATCCGCTATCCACGATGTCGAACTGGAGGGCTGGGTAAGGCTCGGCCTGCAGGAGGATTTCGGCGAGGCGGTGCTGCCCGACGTGCTCGGCCGCTTCGCCCGCGCCCATCCCAAGGTCAAGATCGAAGCCAGGATCGCGCGCAGCCACGACCTTGCCGAACGGATCGTGTCAGGCAGTCTCGACATCGCGCTCGCCTGGCACAGCGGCGAGACGCTGCCCTACAGCGAACACGTCGCCGATGTGCAGATGCGCTGGATCGGTCCGGCAAAGCGCATCGAGGCCAGCCTGCGCCACAGTGAGCCACTGCCGCTGGTGGCGCTGGAAGCGCCATGCCTTTTGCGCACGGTTGCAACCGAAACGCTCGACCGCGCCGGCCTGTCGTGGCGGATGGCATTTTCCAGCCCGAGCCTTGGCGGCATCTGGGCAGCAGTTGCGGCGGGGCTGGGGTTGACGATACGCACCGACATCGGCCTGCCGACCAGCGTCAGCGCGATGACGCCGGAGATCGCCGGATTGCCGGCGCTGCCCAAGATGGCGTTGTTCCTGCATCGCAAGGACGCTGAAGCCGAGCCTGTGGCGGCCCGCCTCGCCGATATCCTGCTGGACGCAGCACGGCAAGCACTGCCCGAAAATGCGCGGGCCAGCGACAGCGACCTGCGCAACGTGGCGTGATCATGGTGCGCCAAGGGGCGCCGATAATCAGCTGCGTTTCTTGGACCGGCCAGCGAATGGGTTGTCCGAGGTGCGCAGCGCAATGCGGATCGGCACGCCGGGCAAGTCGAAGGCTTCGCGCAGGCTGTTGGAGAGATAGCGGACATAGGATTGCGGCATCGCATCCGGCCGCGAGCACTGAACGACGAAACCCGGTGGCCGGGTCTTGGCCTGGGTGACGTATTTGACCTTCAGCCGGCGCCCGGCCACGGCGGGCGGCGGATGATGCGCCAGGATGCCTTCCAGCCAGCGGTTGAGCTTACCGGTCGAGACGCGGCTGTTCCACACCTTGTGGGTCCTGATGACGGCATCCATCAGCTTGTCGAGGCCGCGCCCGGTCTCGGCCGAGACGGGTACGGCCTGGAGGCCGCGCGCCTGCGGAAGAAGCCGCTCCGTCTTCTCGCGCAGTTCGGCCAGAAGCTCCTGGGGATGGTCGATCAGGTCCCATTTGTTGAAGGCGATCACCGGCGCACGACCTTCACGGATGATCAGGTCGGCGATCTGCAGATCCTGCTTCTCGAAGGGGATGGTGGCATCGAGTACGATGATGACGATCTCGGCGAAACGGATGGCGCGCAGGCCATCCTGCACCGACATCACTTCCAGCTTTTCGTGGATCCTGGCCTTGCGGCGCATGCCGGCCGTGTCGAACAGTTTCAGGCGGCGGCCATGCCAGTCCCAGTCGACGGAGATGGAATCGCGGGTGATGCCGGCTTCCGGTCCGGTCAGCAGCCGCTCTTCGCCAATCAGCGCGTTGATCAATGTCGACTTGCCGGCATTGGGACGACCGACGACGGCGATGCGCATCGGCTTGGTGTCGTCGTAGGTGTGCTCGGCATCAGGATCGGCGATATCCTCGCCGATCAGAACCTCGCCGGCAGCGACTTCTTCGTCTTCGCCATCTTCATTTTCGCCGAAAGCACGCGCTTCGCCGAGCGCGCCAATCACGGCATCACGCAGGTCGGGCATACCTTGGCCATGTTCGGCCGAAACCGGGATCGGCTCGCCAAGGCCGAGCTCCCAGGCCTCCAGCATGCCGCCCTGGGCGCCCTTCGCCTCGGCCTTGTTGGCGACCAGCACCACCGGCTTGCCGGACTTGCGCACGATCTCGGCAAAGGTCCTGTCGTCAGGCAACAGGCCGGACTTGGCGTCGATGGTGAAGAAGATCAGGTCGGCCTCGCGGATGGCGATCTCGGTCTGCGCGCGCATGCGGCCGGGCAAGGTCGAGGCGCCCGCATCCTCGAAGCCGGCGGTGTCGATGACGTCGAAATGCAGATCGTAGAGCTTGGCGGCATGGACGCGACGGTCGCGGGTGACGCCAGGCGTGTCGTCGACAAGCGCCAGCTTCCTTCCCACCAGCCGGTTGAAAAGAGTCGATTTGCCGACGTTAGGTCTGCCGATGATGGCGACTTTGAAGGTCACGACGCACTGCCCGACCCGCGGATCAGTTCGGACATCAACGTTGCACGCTCGCGGGTGTTGCGCGGCGCGCCGTCATCGGCGGCGATCTGGTCGAACAGCTTTAGCGCGTCCTGGGTCTTGCCTTCCTTCCAGGCAGAAAGGCCGAGTGCCTCGCGCGCCGTATGGCGCAAGGTGTTGGTATCCGATGTGAGCGCCTCGACACGGCTGGAGACGTCGGCGAAGGAGCCATGGTCGACAAGCAGGAGTGCTGCCCGCAGGCGCGCCATGTCGCGAATGCCTTGGGGTATGGCGGTGTCGGCGGCGACATCGTCGAAATCCTTGACGGCGGCGGCGACGTCGCCCTTGTCGGCCTTGACGGTCGCGCCGCGCATGCGGGCGAGCAACGGATAGGCGCCGTAGCCATCCTTCTCCAACTGATCGAGGGCGGTCAGCGCTTCATCGTTCTTGCCGTCATTGGCAAGCTTCAGCGCCTGCGAGAACGCATCGCCGGAGCGGTTGGCGCGCGTCTCGTCCCAATAGCGATAACCGACGAAGGCGGCGGTGCCGAGCACCACGAGGATCGCGAGGACAAGCAAGGCGGGACCGAAGCGGTCCCACAGCGCCTGCGCCTGGTCGCGACGCATCTCGTCGTTGACTTCACGGATAAAACTGTCGTCGGACATCGATCAAAACCATTCCTGCCCGGTCGGGCCTTTGTCAGCCCGCGTTTTAGCGAAATTTTGTCGGCATGGAAGGGGTTCAACCGGAAAATCGCCTATTCCCGAGGCAAGCAGCCGAAAAGGCCAATCGCACCCACGCCACATTTCGGGGATAGCCGGCTTCCAGACGTCCCCCAGAGTGCAGATCAGAAGAGTGCAGATCAGATTGCCTATGCTTCGTCCGTTCCGCGTTGTTGCGTTTTCCCTCGCCTCGCTCGCCACCGCCGGCGGGGCTTTGGCCGATCCGCCCGCGCCACCAATGCCGGCAAAGCCCAAGCAGGTCGTCATCATCTCGTTCGACAGCGCCCGCGACATTTCGCAGTGGAAGCGCAGCCGGGCACTGGCGCAGCGTACCGGCGCGCATTTCACCTATTTCCTCTCCTGCGTCTTCCTGCTGTCGCCGGAGACACGCAAGCAATACGACGCACCCGGCAAAAGCGCCGGCAAATCCAATATCGGCTTTGCCGCCTCGAAGCAGGAAGTCACCGAGCGGCTCGAACAGATCGGCCTTGCCGCGCATGAAGGCCACGATATCGCCAGCCATGGCTGCGGCCATTTCGACGGCAAGGACTGGAGCAAGGCCGACTGGCTGAAAGAGTTCAGTTCGTTCGAGCACATTCTTGAGAACGCCTATGCGATCAACGGCATTGCGCCCGAACCCGAGGGCTGGCGCGATTTCGCGCGGCATGCGGTGGCCGGTTTTCGCGCGCCGTATCTGTCGGCGAACAAGGCCCTCTACGAGGCTCTGCCGGCGGCCGGCTATCAGTTCGACGCCAGCGGCGTCTCGCAGGGGCCGGCCCGGCCGATGGCCGGCAACGGCATCATGCAGTTTTCGCTGCCGCAGATTCCGGAGGGACCGAAGTCACGGCCGGTGATCGCCATGGATTACAATCTCTATGTCAGGCATTCCGGCGGCTTCGAGCGGCCAGGCAAGGCGGACGAATTCGCGAACCGCACCTATGATGCCTTCCGCGCCGCCTTCGACAAGCAGTATGCGGATAAGCGCATTCCGCTTGAGCTCGGCTTCCACTTCACGCCGATGAATGACGGCGCCTACTGGAACGCGCTGGAGCGCTTTGCCGGCGAGGTCTGCGTCAAGGCCGATGTCGAGTGCATCAGTTTTCGCGACTATGTATCGCGCCAGGACGCTGCCCAGAAGCAGGCTTCGGTTGGCGGCTGAGCCGCCAACCCGGTTCGATTTCCAACCTGGCCTTTAGGCCGGATCTTCAACGCCCTGTTTTGCCAGATAGCGCTGGTCGATGTCCGGCAGCGGCTCGCCGAGCAGGGTCGCCTCGAAGGCGCGCAGGCGTTTGTGGACCGATTGCAGCTCAACGATTGTCGACCAGGAGGTGAGCAGAAACTGCAGCGACCCGGTCACTTTACCGAATGCATTCGAAATCTGGTTCAGCGCGCCGAACGTTATCTTGTGTGCAACCAGCGACGGACCCAGGATCAGCAGCGAGAAAATGTTGTCGGCCTGCAGGTAGGTGTAACGGACGACGTTGAAATAGATGTAGTGGAAATAGAGCCTGAAATAATTGTGACGAACGTTCGCGAACAGCTCGGCAGTGGTGGCTGGCTGGGCCCTGTCCGCGTGATCCTCGCCGTAGACGAGTTCCTTGCGATAGGCGGCCTCGACGCGCTGGTTGCGGAACTGCAGTCCTGGAAGCTTCATGCCGGCAATCATGACCGAGATCGTTCCGAACAGACACCAGGCAAGGGCCGCGACCACCAATGGCTGCGGGATCGCGCCGATAATCGGCAACTCGGTGATATGGGCCTGCAACTGGATCATGACCGGCAGGAATGCGATCAGGGTCATGATCGACTGGACGAAGCTGGAGCCGAGATCCTCCATGATCTGCGAGAACCGCATCGTGTCTTCCTGGATACGCTGCGAAGCACCCTCGATATGTCGAAGCCTGCCCCAGTTCTCGACAAAATAATCATTCATCGCCGTGCGCCAGCGGAAGATCCAGTGGCTGACGATGAAGGCATTGACCACCTGCACGTTCATGCCGATCAACGCGAGCCACGAAAAATCTGCCAATCCGATATAAAATTCGGCGTTGGTCGACTTTCCGGTCCCCGACATCAGTCCCTGTACGTAGTCGAAGAATGGCCCGTACCAGGCGTTGACGGCGACACTGACCTGCACATTGAAATAGATGAAGAACAGGATGACTGAGGTCATCAGGATCGACCAGCGTTGCCATGGATGCGGCGAATACCAGCTCCAGAACGCATAGAAGACGGCCACGCAGAACGCGAAATAGAGATAAAACCATAGAAACGGCGGCGACATGAGAATGGCGATGCCGATAATGGGCGGCGCGCCGGCCATGGCGGGTGGCAATCCGAAAACCGCGCCCAATTGTTCACCACCGAAAAACCAGAACAGGATCGCCGCAAGGCTCCAGACGGCGGCCGAAGAGAAAAAAAGCTTCGGCTGCGGGAAAAAGGATACGAACACTGTGGGGAATTCCTCGATCTAGGCGCAAATCAGCTGACTACGGCGGGCATAAAGTCACACATTAGCTGGAAAGAAAATGCCCGTGCCCGATGCCTGCACCGAGCAACCCCACAATCATGGCGATTTTGGCGCAGCCGACCATGTGAGGCCGCCGGAGACGACCAGCATGATGGCGGCGGCGATCGAGGCGAGGAAGAAATCGCCGGACATTTGCGCCAGCAGCCCGGCGGCGATCGGGCCGATGATCTGGCCTACGCCGAACGCAGCCGTCATCAGGGCAAAGATCCGCCGCGGCGCCCGCGGTGCAAGCTGTCTGGCGGCCTGGAGGCCAAATGCGGTGATGGCTATGAAGGTGCCGCCGAGCAGCACGCCGCCGAGCAACGGCCCGGTACGTCCGCCGATGGCGACGCTGGCGGTGACGCCGACAACTTCGATGATGCATGCCAGCGCATAGGCGGCATAGAGGCCGGTCCGAGCGGCGATCTTCTGCCAGAGCCAGGTCGAGGGAAAGCCGGCAAGGCCGGCGACCATCCACACCATGGTCTCGAAGACCCGGCTGCCGCCGCCTTGCCGAACGATGGCGACCAGGAACGTCGCCGTCACCACGTAGCCGAAGCCGAACAGGCCGTAAGCAATGATGACCTTGATCAACGACCGGTCCATCCGCAGTGCCGGCTCGCGGGCGACTTCGCCATTGGTGAGCGGACCCTCGTCGACCATCAACGCCACGAGTACGAAACCGCAAGCCGAGATTGCCGCCGACCATAGCCAGCCCGCCGCCCAGCCGGCATGTTCGGTGACGAGCACCGCCATCATCGCCGCGGAGATTGCGATGCCGAGGCCGACGCCGGCGAAATGCCACGCCTGCAGGTCGCCGCGACCGGCAGCCGCGATATGGCTGAAAACGATGCTGGCCATGAACACCATGACGAAGGCGCTGGCCAGGCCGGCCAGAAAGCGGACAACGAGAAAGGCGGCCATCATATCGGTCAGCCCCATCAACTCGGCCAGGACCGCACTGGCGCCGAGCCCCACCAGCATCAGCAGGCGCTCACGCCCATGCGCCCAGCCGCCCGCCGCGGCTAAGGCGCCGAGGAGATAACCGAGATAGTTGGCGGAGGCGATCCATCCGGCATCGGCCGGCGACAGATGCAGTTCCTGCATCATGCCGGGCAGGATCGGCGTGTAGACGAAGCGGCCGATGCCCATCGCGACGGCCATGGCAACCATGCCCGCGAAGGTGAAACGCAGCGCTGTTGAGGTGGCTGATGTCATTGCACTGCACAATAAATGCAGGAGTCGCCGAAACAATCCGCCATTCGTTAGGCCAGTGCGACCCTCGCCTCGACTTTCCCCAAGCCGGAACGCTTAGCGCCCGCTCAGCAGCGCCCACCGAAACCGGCTCGCAATGAAGCGGTCTCATGCACTGTCCGCCGCGCCGTCAGCCTGAACGGCACGTCGCCAAGTTCGCGCTCCGACATGGTGTTCAGCACGGGGTGCGAAAGCGGATCGGTCAGCCACCTCAGCGCCTCGCTCTCCCGGCTGGGCTCATATGCGGAACCTGCAGCGAAAAACCCCTTCAGCGACGACGACAAGATCCTTAGCATTTTTGGCTCCGGGGGTCTGTCTTCCCTTGCATAAAATCTGCCGTTTCGACGGGTCTTTCAATTGAGATTTCGGCTGGACCGGTTTAGAAAATCTCAAATGACCATGCTCAACCGCGTTCATCTCAACGGCCTTCGCGCCGTCGAAACCGTTGCCCGTCTCGGATCCCTGGCGGCTGCCGCCGGTGAACTCAACGTGTCCGTCAGTGCCGTCAGCCAGCAGATAAGCCGCACCGAGAAGCAGCTCGGCCAGACGCTGTTCGATCGAACGGCGAGCGGTCTCGTGCTGACCGAATTCGGCGCCCTCTTCGCGGCCCGCCTTGGTGCAGGATTTCGCGAGCTTGCCCAGGCCGTGGCGCTGGCCGACGAGGCGACGCAATGCACCTTGGTGGTTTCGGTGGCGCCGGCCTTTGCCTCGAAGTGGCTTTTGCCGCGACTGTCGCGTCACTTCGCCCGGCATCCCAACGTGCTTTTGCGCATCGACGCTTCGATGCGGCTGGCCGATCTCGATCATTCCGACATCGACATCGCCATCCGGCTTGGCGACGGCAAGTGGCCGGGCGGGCGGACGGAACTGCTCTTGGCGCAGGAAGTCTTCCCGGTCTGCGCGCCGGCGATCGCAAAAAAACTGAAGTCGATCGAGGATCTTGCCCAGACCTGCGCGATCACCGACGAGCGGGCGATGATCAGTTGGGACAGCTGGTTCGAGACGGCCGGTGTTCCGCCGGTCACCTTCCTGAAGGGCGCGCGTTTCACCGACCCGATGCTGTGCCTGGAATCGGCGATTGCCGGCCATGGCGTGATGCTGGGCTGGCAGTTGCTCGCCGCCGATGCGCTCGCCGATGGGCGACTGGTGGCGCCGTTCGGAATCCGCGCCCAGAGCGGCCTCGGCTATTGGCTGGTGACCTCGTCCGCGAGGGCCGAAAGCCGCAAGGTTCGGGATTTCAAGATCTGGATCAGGGAAGAGATCGAGGCGACCATGGCGCAGTTCGGGTCGGCAACCACTGCACCCGCCGGCGCGATCGCGGTGGAAACGACCGTGGCGCCGCTCTATGATGAGTCGGACATCAAACTACGACAGGCAGGATCATGACCACACATTCGCGCGGCGTTTCCGCATCGATCGACCCGGTGAAGCTCGACAGGCTGGCGGAGGTCGCCATCAAGGTCGGGCTGCAATTGCAGCCAGGGCAGGATCTGGTGCTGACTTCATCGATCGCGGCACTGCCGCTGACCAGGCGGATCGTCGAACACGCCTACAAGGCCGGCGCCGGGTTGGTGACGCCTATCTTCAACGACGACGAGATGACGCTGGCGCGCTATCGCTTCGGCGCCGATGCGAGCTTCGACCGCGCCGCCGGCTGGCTTTATGAAGGCATGGCGAAAGCCTTTGCCAACAATGCTTCCAGGCTTGCCGTGCGCGGCGAGGATCCGTCGCTGTTGTCGGCACAGGATCCGGCGAAAGTGGCGCGCGCCAACAAGGCCAATTCGATGGCCTATCAGCCGGCACTGGAAAAGATCACCGGCTTCGACATCAACTGGAACATCGTCGCCTATCCGGACCTCGCCTGGGCCAGGCAGGTTTTCCCCGGCGACGCCGACGATGTTGCGGTCGCAAAGCTCGCCGACGCCATTTTCGCCGCATCGCGGGTGGACGTCGAGGATCCGATCGGCAACTGGAAGGCGCACAATGCGGCACTTCGTGGCCGCACGGAATGGCTCAACGGCCACAATTTCCATGCGCTGCACTTCACCGGGCCAGGCACCGACCTGACCGTCGGGCTGGCGGACGGCCATGAATGGATGGGCGGCGCCTCGACCGCCAAGAACGGCGTCACCTGCAACCCCAACATCCCGACCGAAGAGGTCTTCACCACGCCGCATGCGAGGCGGGTCGAGGGTCATGTCTCCTCGACCAAGCCGCTGTCCTACCAGGGCACGATGATCGACGAGATCTCGGTGCGTTTCGAAGAGGGCAGGATCGTCGAGGCCAAGGCATCAAAGGGCGAGGACGTGCTGAAGAAGGTGCTCGACACCGATGAAGGCGCACGCCGCCTCGGCGAGGTGGCGCTGGTGCCGCATTCCTCGCCGATCTCAGCGAGCGGCCTGTTGTTCTTCAACACGCTGTTCGACGAGAACGCCGCCTGCCACATCGCGCTCGGCCAGTGCTATTCGAAGTGCTTCGTCGACGGCGCCTCGCTCAGCCAGGACGAGATCTCTCGGCGCGGCGGCAACAAGAGTTTCATCCACATCGACTGGATGATCGGTTCGGACAGGATCGACATAGACGGCGTTCACAAGGACGGCGCCCGCGTGCCTGTCATGCGCAAGGGCGAGTGGGCCTGACCCGCTTACGGAGGGTCCGATGGCCTTCGATCTGGCGGTCAAGCGGATCTACGAGCCACCCGCGCCCGACGATGGGCAGCGGGTTCTCGTAGACCGCATCTGGCCGCGCGGTGTCAGCAAGCAAGACGCCGCGCTGACGCTGTGGCTGAAGGAGATCGCGCCGAGCGACGAGTTGCGCAAATGGTTCGGCCACGAGGCGTCGCGCTGGGCTGAGTTTCAGGAGCGGTACCGGGTTGAGCTGGACGGGAATGAAGATGCGGTGGACAAATTGCGCGGCCTGCTCCGCCACGGCAAGGTGACGCTGCTCTATGGCGCGCATGACGAGGCCCACAACAACGCGGCGGCGCTGGCGGGCTATTTGCGCGGGGGGTGAGGCGGCTGGAATTTCTGAAGGCCGGCGGGACGGCGCCCCCCTCTGTCCTGCCGGACATCTCCCCCACACGGGGGGAGATTGGCAGCTTTGGCGCCTTCGCCCTTCGTATCGTTTCGTTGAAAATTAGCGAAAGCGCCGCGACATCCAATCTCCCCCCTCGTGGGGGAGATGTCCGGCAGGACAGAGGGGGGCGTGAAGGAACGCGGCGGGGCGAGTGTCGCTCTACTTCCCCACCGCCGCCTGATAAACATCAGCCTTGAACCCCACCAGAATCCGATCATCCACCTCCAGCACCGGCCGCTTGATCATGGTCGGCTTGGCCAGCATCAGCGCCTTGGCCTTCTTTTCATCCAGCCCTTGCTTGTCCTTGTCCGCCAGTTCGCGAAACGTGGTGCTCGCCTTGTTGAGCAGCTTTTCCCAGCCGACCTTGCCAACCCAGCCGTCGAGGCGCTTGGCGTCCAGCCCCTCTGCCCTGAAATCGTGAAACCGGTAGGCAACGTCATGGGCCTCCAGCCAGACGCGCGCCTTCTTGACCGTGTCGCAGGTGGTGATGCCGTAGATGGTGATGGTCAAAACAGTGGCCCTTCGGACTTCGAATCTGATCGCAGACTAAGGGCGCCCACCGCACTTTGCCAGCGGCCGCATCGGTGCCCGGCGGGCTGTTCCGGACGCGCATGCAGTCGCAGGACGGCAATGAGGTCAACGACGGCCATTGCTGCTTTCTCCAAATCGTGCCGAACGAGCGGCTGGTTTGGAGTATGTTAAAACGATCTGAACCTCGCACGTGGCGACCAAGACGTCGTCTTGGCCGCCACGCTTAATCTCTACCCAGCAGCGAAGAGAGCAAGCCCCCAAAGCCGCTCCGGCCTCAGTAATAGAAGCGCTCTTCGGTAATCTTGCCATTCTTGACCGTGTACAGGCCAACTTCATCCATGGTGACACGCTCGCCGGTAGCCTTGGGCGTTATGTCGAACTTGAAGCGCACCGCGAACTGGTCGCCGTTGACATAGGGCCCCTCGACCGAGCCGCCATGCACTTCGTTGTTCTCCTGCCACCACTGACCCTTCTGCCTGAGAGCCTCCTTGCCACGAGAGATGGCCATCGGCCCCTCCATGGCTTCGAGGCTGACAATGTCATCGGCATTGTATTTCTCGGCCGCAGCTTCGTTGTTCCCCTGCTTGAGCAGCTCGGTGAAGTCCTTGGCAATTTCTGCAATGGTCATTTGTGTTCCTCCGTTCAGACGAATTGCAAATAGGGAACAGCTTGCTGGCCTGCCATCGTCATCCGCTCGGTAGCTGACAAGCCATGTCAGGATGATATCGCGCGGACCGGCTCCCGCACATTCGGTTGCGGACACGAGCCATTTCCGCGATCCTAGGTGAATGTGCAACCTCTACAACATCACCACGACGCAAGAGGCGGTCCGCCAATGGACGCGCACACTGCGCGATATCAGCGGCAACCTTGAGCCTTCCGTGGACATCTATCCCAACCAGCCCGGCCCGGTCGTTCGCAACACGGCGGACGGGGAGCGTGAGCTGGCGAAACTGTTTTGGGGTTTGCCAACGCCGCCTGAACGCATGAAGGGCAAGGCGGACTACGGCACCACAAACGTTCGCAATCCGCAATATTCTCACTGGCAACAGTTTGTTGGCATCGAGCATAGATGCGTCGTGCCGGTGACCAGCTTTGCGGAACCCAGCCCTACACCGAACGACAAAGACCCGGAAACAGGAATCCAGCGCAATTATTGGTTTGCCCGTGATGAAAGCCGACCTTTATTTTTCTTCGCTGGTTTTTGGACTCGTTGGCATGGCGTGCGGAAAGTCAAGGATGGTCCTGCTGACTTCGAGTTGTACGCCTTCATGACAACCAAGCCTAATGCGCTCATCGCGCCAATCCACGAGAAGGCCATGCCCGTGATCCTGACGACGTCGGAAGAGACCGAGGCTTGGCTGACAGCGCCGTGGTCAGACGCGCGGCATTTGCAGCGGACAGCGCTCGACGACGCGTTGGTGATCGTCGAGAAACCAGCCACACAGATCAAGTTCCCGCAGCAGGCTCCGGCCCAGGGATCTCTTTTCTAAGCTGCAGGATCGCCGTATCAGCCCCTTCCTCAATCCTCGTCTCGCCAAATCGCTCGGCGAACCACGCGGATTTCGACAAGGCGTCTGACACGAATTTTCAATCGTTCGACAGCACTCGGAAGGATGATATCGGCGTCAAGCTCGCGTAGTTTGCAGCGTTCGCACCGCATATGCCGTTCCACATCCCAAAAGGGGATGTCACCGACCAGCTTTGCGAGGTCGCCGGGCAGGTAGTGCCGAGTGATGTTGCAGTTCCGGCATCGGACACGAACGAGTTGCCCGACGTCGTGCGCTAGGCACAGAGTTTGCACATTTCGGCGCGGTCGGCTGCTGGGTTCCGGCATCGGCCAGATCTAGGAATGTATTCCTTGCCAGTCAATCCATACTTAATTCCATGTGTTCACAACCGGCAGGAGGATCCCAGATAGGCCAGGCCGACCGCCGACGCGAACCTGGCCCTCAACCTACCAAGTCCCGTAGCCGATGATGTCCTTGACCTTGAGAAAATCGGGGATCGCCCGGTCGGCATATTCGCGGCCGCGGCCTGAGTGCTTGTAGCCGCCGAACGGCGCGAACGTGTGTTCCGGTTGTTATCGTCGATGAAACTAGCCCGGCAGCATGGGGCAGTTGGCGCCACGGCGCAGGCTGATATGCGCGACGTCGCCGACGCTGAATTGAAAACCCTCGGCCTGGCGCGGCGCGTCGACGACAACAGGTGCGCCCTGCCCGAGTTCGGCATGCAGGCGCAGCGTGCGACCGTGAAAGACGATGCTGTTGACGCGTGCTGGCGCCGTGCCGGCCGCGGCTTCGGTCGTCGCCAAGAGATCCTCCGGGCGCACGCCGACGGTGCGCATGGCCCCTTCAGCGGGAGCGTCGCCGGCTTCGGACGTGGCCTCCAGCGGCATAGCGCCGGCGACGAAATGCAGGCGATCGCCGTCGCGGCCGATGAAACGCGACCGCAGCAGGTTCATCGTGCCGATGAAGCTGGCGACGAATGTGGTGGCTGGCCGGTCGTAGAGTGTGGCCGGCGGTGCGATCTGCTCGATGCGGCCCTTGTTCATGACGACGATGCGGTCCGAGATCGACAGCGCTTCGGTCTGGTCGTGCGTGACCATGACGAAGGTGGTGCCGAGCCGCGACTGCAACCGCTTTAGTTCGACCTGCATCTGCTCACGCAGATGCGCGTCGAGCGCCGACAGCGGCTCGTCGAGCAACAGCACGCGCGGTTCACAGACAATGGCCCGGGCGAGCGCGACACGCTGGCGCTGGCCGCCCGACAGTTCGGAGACGCGGGCGCCGATCTTGTCGGCGAGGCCGACCATGTCGAGCGCTTCGCCGACGCGTTTTGCCTGTTGGCTGCCTGAAAGCCTGCGCAGCGACAGGCCGAAGCCGACATTTTCTTCAACGTTCATGTGCGGAAACAGCGCGTAGTCCTGGAACACGGTGTTGACCGGCCGGTCGTAGGGCCGCAGCGCCGTGATGTCGCGGCCATCGAGCAGCACCTTGCCGCTCGACGGGCTTTCGAAGCCGGCGATAACGCGCAGGCTGGTGGTCTTGCCGCAGCCGGACGGGCCGAGCAGCGTGATGAACTCGCCGCTGATAATGTCGAGATCGACGGCGTCGAGCCCGACGATGCCGCCGGGAAAGATTTTCGAGACCGCCTGCAGCCGGACGAGGGGATCAGGCGCCATCGCGAACCTCGGACGGCTTCGTGGTGTTGACCCAGAGAATCTGGCAACGCTCGGCGCCCGGATTGCGGAAGGCGTGCAAAAGCGTGCTCTTGAAGGCAAAACTGTCGCCCGCCTTCAGCACGTATCTTGTCGCATCCACCACCAGTTCGACCTCGCCCGACAGGACGAAGCCGAACTCATGGCCGGCATGGGCATAGGCCTCGGCCGTGCCGCCGCCGGCTTCCACCGTCACCAGCATGCCGGTCAGCGTCGCGCCAGGCGGCGACAGCAGCGCCTTGGCAATGCCTTCCGATTTGACCGGGATCTGCCGCCGCTTGTCGGCACGCACGCAATAGAGATCGTTGGCGGCATCGTTGCCGTCGGCGATCAGCGCCGACGGCTCGATGTCGAGGGCGGCAGCGAGCGGCCAGATCACCTTGACGCGCAGCGAGGACATGCCACGCTCGATCTGGCTCAGTGCCCCGATCGACACCCCTGCCCTGGCGGCAAGATCGGCCAGCGACAGCTTGCGCTCGAGCCGCAGCGCCCGCACGCGCCGGCCGACCCGCACATCGGCATCGTCCTTCGGCTTCTCAGCCGCTTCGTCCAGCATGTCCATTCATCCGTCCTCGTTTGCTTTTCCCTTCTCCCCTTGTGGGAGAAGGTGGATCGGCGCGAAGCGCCGAGACGGTTGAGGGGTGTTCCAGCGGAATGAGACGCTGGTGTTCCCTGGAACACCCCTCATCCGTCGCCTACGGCGACACCTTCTCCCACAAGGGGAGAAGGAAGAACGCCCTTACCCGCCTGCCTTGACCTTTTCGAACATCTTGGCGAGGTCGTCATTCTGTTTCATCGGTCCGGTGAAGATGGTGGTTTTCAGCATCACCTCGGGATCGGACGGCAATTGCAGTTTCTCCAGTTCCTCCTTCGGCACGGTGGCAAAGGCGGAGCTCAGCGAGCTGCCATAGCCATAGGCCTCGATCAGGTATTTGCCTGAGTCGGCGTCCAGCCGGCTGTTGATGAAGTCATAGGCGAGATCGACATTCTTGGCGTCCTTGAGCATGACGAAACCGCAAGCCCAGGTCAGCATGCCTTCCCTCGGCTTCATGAACTCGACCGGCACGCCCTGCTTCTTCAGCGAGGTGGCCGACGCGTTCCAGATCATGGCGGCGACCAGTTGGCCGCTGGCCAGCGCCTGTTCGACCGAGGTCATGTCGGTGGTGTAGTTGGAGAGCAGCGGGCGCTGCTCGCGCAGCTTCTCGGCCACCTTGTCCATCTCGGCAGGCGTCATGTCGAACGGATTGACGCCGGCCAGAAGCGCGGCAACGATCGGCGTGTCGTGCACCGCGTCGATGGTCGCCATGCGGCCGGCATACTGCTTGTCCCACAGCAGATTCCAGCTCGCTTCCGGGTTCTTCACCAGATCGGTGCGGTAGAGGATCGAGGTGTTGCCCCAGTCCCACGGCACCATCCAGACCTTGCCGTCGCCGGCCTGCAGGTCGGGCAGGTTCTTGAACACCGGGAAGATCGAATCCCAGTTCTTGATGCGCTTGGTGTCGATCGGCTGCAGCAGGCCTTCCTTGTTCCAGCGCGCCACCTTGTCATAGCAGGGATGCGCGATGTCGGGGCGGAAGCCGGCCTTGACCTTGGTGAAGGCGTCATCGTCGTCACCGAAGATCGAGGCCTCGACGCCGTCGGGGTGCGCCGCAAGGAAGCTCTTGTTGAAATCGGGCAGTTCGTAGCCCGACCAGGTGAAATATTGCAGCTTGTCGCCGGCGAAAGCGACGGTCGACGACAGCGCCAATGCCAAGGCGGCCAGGCCGGCCCGGACCGTCTTTCCGGATATCGGGTGGCCGGATATCGGGTGGCCGGATATCGGGTGGCCAGATTTCAGGTCGCCAGATTTCAGGTCGCCAGACTTCAGGTCGAATGCCATTGCAGTTCCTCTCTCATGGTTTGTTTTGGTTGTGGTGGATCGGCGGGCGCCGCCGCGGCCAAGCCGCGATGGCGCAGGATCTCGGCTGCTGCAGCGATAACGAAGGACACCGCCAGGATCGACGTGCCCAGCGCCATGACCGTCGGCAGCGATTTGGGGAACCGCAGCTGGCTCCAGATGTAGAGCGGCAGCGTCGGCTCGGTGCCGGCGAGGAAGAAGACGACGATGAATTCGTCGAAGGAGATCAGGAAGGCCAGCATGAAGGCCGAGACGATGGCCGGCAGGCTGAGCGGCAGCATGACCCGCCGGAAGGTCGTCCAGTCGGAGGCACCGAGATCGAGAGCCGCCTCGCGAATGGTTTTGGGGATGGCGGCGAAGCGGCTGCGCATGATCACCACCGTTGTTGGCAGCGCCACCAATATGTGCCCGAGAACGATGGCGATGCGCGATGGCCCGAGGCCGATGAGGTTGATGAGGATCAGCAGCGATATGCCGACGATGACGCCGGGGATCAGGATCGGCAGCCGGGCAATGGCGCTGATGGCGGCGGCCAGCGGCGAGCGGCCATAGAGATCCATGTAGGACACGGTGATGCCGCACAGCGTAGCACCCATGGCGGCAAGGGCACCGATGACGAGGCTGTTCAGGAGCGCGCCGGTCAGCGCCGAATTGCCGAACAAAGTCGCGTACCATAGCAAGGTAAAGCCTTGCAGCGGAAACGCTGCCTGGATCGAGTTGTTGAAGGAAAACAGCGGGATCAGCAGCACCGGCAGATAGAGAAAGACCAGATAGGCGATGACGTAGGCGCCAAGCCAGCGACCGCCCCGCTGCGTGCGTGTGGTGCTCATGTCCGGCTGCCAAATCTGCGGTCGGTGAAGCGCGCGACCAACACCACGGCAAGGATGACCAGCATCACGGCGACGGAGAGCGCGGCGCCAAACGGCCAGTCATTGGCCTTGCCGAATTGCGCCTGGATAAGGGTGCCGATCATGGTGCTGGCCGGACCGCCGACGAGAGCCGGCGTGACATAATCGCCAACCGTCGGCACGAAGACCACAAGGGCCGCCGCCAGCACTCCCGGCATCGAATTGGGCAGCACGACACGGCGGAAAGAGGTGAATGGCCGCGCGCCGAGATCGGAAGCGGCCTCGATCAGCGATTTCGGGATCGTGTCCAGCGCCACATAAATCGGCAGGATGGCGAACGGCGCATAGGCATGGGCAAGCGTGACGACGACGGCGGCCGGCGTGTTGAGAAAGGCCAATGTCGGCTCGGACCAGATGCCGCTTTCGATCAGCGCCGAGTTCAGCACGCCATTGTAGGCGAGCACGATCTTCCAGGCGAAGACGCGCAGGAGATAGCTGGTCCAGAACGGCAGCGTCACCAGGAACAGCAGCAGGCCGCGCCGCCGGCCGGCGTGGAAGGCAAGGTAGTAGGCGACGGGATAGGCGGTGACGACGGTGGCCAGCGTGACAAGCGCGGCAATGATCAATGAGCGCAGCGTCACCGTCCAGTACAGTGGATCGGACACGACAGTTGCAAAATTCGCCGCGGTGAAACCGGCGCCGAGAAGCGACCCGTCATTGCCGCGGAAGGCGAGGAAAAGCACCAGGCCGAGGGCAAACAGGATCAGCAGGGAGGTGACAAGCGCGCCCGGCAGCAGCATGGCGACCCGGAAGCCCGATGACGACCGGGCCTCTGGCGCTGATGCTGCAACGAGGGTCGACATCGACCTGCCTATCAAATTTTGAAATTGGCCAAGAGTTTTTCATATTCATGAAACTGTCAAGCGAAATCCCAAACGGACCTCATTGGCATGAATCGCCGTGGTCAGCGCTCCAGCGCGTCGAGCAGGCGATACCAGGCGATGGTCGCGGCGACGCCTACCTGGCGGAAGGCGTGGAACGGGATCGGCCGGATCGGTGAAAGCGGGAACGGCAATTGCCTGGCATCTCCACATTGGAGATAGCCAGCGACACTCTCGCCAAGCGCTGTCATCAGGCCGACGCCGCGGCCCTGGCAGCCGACGACGGCCAGCAGGCCCTGCTCGGGCTCGTGGATGTGCGGCAGGTGGTCCGGCGTCATCGCCACACGGCCGAACCAGCGCTTCTCGATCGCGATTTCGGACAGCATGGGGTAGAGCCGCCGCAGCGCCCGCTCGAGATGTGCCCAGTCACTGGTGCTCGTCGGCAAGGCCATGCGGCCACGCCCGCCAAGCACCAGCCGGCCGTCGGCGCTCTTGCGGTAATAGACGAGGATGCGCCTGGAGTCCGACACCGCCTGCGCCTCAGGCAGGATCGTGGCCGAAACGTCGGGCGGCAATGGCGCTGTTGCGATCTGGAACGAATGCAACGGCACGATAGTCTCGGCGAGGCCGGGGATCAGACCATCCGTATAGGCATTGGTCGCCAGCACGACCGCTTTTGCCTGCAATTGCAGCCCGTTCTCCGTTGAGATCCGCCAAACGCCGGCGCTTTTCCCCAACCGGACCACCTTCTGGTGTTCGGCGATTTTCGCACCCGTGGCCGCGGCAATTCGTGCCAGTTCCGATGTGTAGGCTAGCGGATCGATGACACCCGCGCGGCGATCTAGCCAGCCGCCGAGATAGCCCTGCGCGCCGGTCTTGGCTGCGATCTCAGCCGCGCTCAGAAGTTGGACATCGGCGCCGCGCGCCCGCCATTGCCGGTCACGGTTTGCCGCCGCCTTCAGCGCGACCTCGGTGTGCGCCGCCTGGATCCAGCCATGGCGAACGAAAGGGACCGTCAGCTTCTCGTCGCGGATCAGTTCGAACACTGCATCGGCGGTTGAAGCGGCGAAGTTGACGAGCGCCTCGCCGCGCTCCGGGCCAAAATGCTCCAGCAGCCATTCCGGATCGTATTTCAGGCCGGGAATGACCTGCCCGCCATTGAGCCCCGACGCGCCCTGACCGATTTCGCCGGCCTCCAGCACCTGAACGGACAGGCCAAGCCGGGCAGCATGCAAGGCGGTCGACAGGCCCATGATGCCGCCACCGACAATGACGACGTCGGCACGTTCGCCGCTGGGAAAAAGCGACTGAAACCTGGAAGTTGCCTGCGGCTTGCGCCAAATCGGATCGGAGAATGGTGCGGGCAAAGGGGTCACCTGGATGTGTTGCGGGCTGGTGAAAATCGTAGTGAGGATTTCACAATTTTGAAAGACCACTTCAGTTTTCGTCTGTGGACCGACGCCGACAGACGAGATCAGAAGCTGGAATCTCGATCGCCAACGACGGGATAGACCTTTGACCGGAATCCGGTGAAAGTGCCGCGCCGATCCAGCCAGCCGCTTTTTTCGATCATTTCAGAGGACCGAATACCAATGACGAACCAGACGCATCTGCCCACCGAGGGCCTTTTTGTCGGCCGCGCCAGCAGCGCCTCGCATCCGCTGGTGGTCACGGTGCGCGACGGCACGGTCTTCGACATCACGTCGCGCGCGGCGCCAACCATGCGCGACCTTTGCGAAATGGGCGACCCGGCAGGGCACGTCCGCTCGGCCAAGGGCAGACCGATCGGGTCGCTCGATGACATCGCCGCCAACAGTTTCGAGGCGACACGCGATCCGACAAAACCCTATCTGCTGTCCCCGGTCGATCTGCAGTCGGTAAAAGCCTCGGGCGTTACCTTCGTCGTCAGCCTGTTGGAACGGGTGATCGAGGAACAGGCGCGCGGTTCGGCTGAAAAGGCCGACGCCATCCGCGCCGACATTGCCGGACTGATCGGCCACGATCTGTCGAAGCTGAAGCCCGGTTCGCCCGAAGCGATGGAGATCAAGGCCAAGCTCATCGCGCGCGGCGCCTGGTCGCAATATCTGGAAGTAGGCATCGGCCCCGATGCCGAGATCTTCACCAAGTGCCAGCCGATGGCCTCGGTCGGCTTCGGCGCCGATGTCGGCCTGCACCCGGTATCGACCTGGAACAATCCGGAGCCCGAGATCGCCATGATCGCCGCCAGCAGCGGCAGGATCGTCGGCGCCACCATCGGCAACGACGTCAATCTGCGCGACGTCGAAGGGCGTTCGGCCCTGCTGCTCGGCAAGGCGAAGGACAACAATGCCTCGGCCGCGCTCGGTCCCTTCATCCGCCTGTTCGACGACACGTTCTCGATCGACGACGTCAAGCGCGCGGTCGTGCGCCTCAAGGTCGAGGGCGCGGATGGGTTTTCGCTGGAGGGAGCGAGCTCGATGGCCGAGATCAGCCGCTCGCCGGAAGAGCTGGTTGCCGCCGCCATGGGTCCGCACCACCAGTATCCGGACGGGCTGGCGCTCTATCTCGGCACCATGTTCGTGCCGTCGAAGGATCGCGGCGAGAAAGGCAAGGGTTTTACCCACAAGGTCGGCGACATCGTCACCATCTCGTCGGAAAAATTCGGCGCGCTGGTCAACAGGGTGCGGCTGTCGCCCGATTGTCCGCACTGGACCTACGGCGCCAGCCATCTGATGCGCGAATTGGCGAAGGCCGATCTCATCTAGCATCTCGACACCCAGCCAGGGTGCGGCTGCCGACGCTGGTCCTGATAGGCGTTGGGTGGCCGCCGGCGTCATCCATATCGGGGCTGATTGCGCTATCGCGGCTCGAGGCCAGGACAATTCGTTTGGCTGCCTCGCCGCCAATTATCCGACAGTCGGAAAATCGCCTCAACTGATGCAATCTGATGGGACCGTTGATGGCGCCCCGTCAGGCGCCAACTACATCTGCAGATGGAGGCTTGCCATCCGTCGAAAAAGGGAATGCTCTGACGCGTGCGACCGGCGCTGGCAAAAGACGTAATCCGGCGGTCGTCGGAACAAGGGACGGACTGAGAACTGACCATCTACAAACGGGAGGAAATCAAATGCTGACACGGCTAAGACTCGTCCTATACGGCCTGTTGGTGGCGCTGACGATTGTTCCGGCAGCGGCACAGGCCAAGACATTCTACTGGATTTCGCATGGCGGTCCGGCCGATCCGGTCTGGACCTACTTCCTGGCCGGCGCCAAGCAATGGGCCAAGGACACCGGCAACACCGTCAACACCTCGTTCCACAATGGCGATGTCGCCTCGCAGCAGGAAGCGGTTCGCGCCGCCCTCTCCGCCAAGGCCGATGGTATCGTCACCACGAGCCCCGATCCGGGCAGCCTGGTAGAGATCGTCAAGGAAGCGCGTGCGGCGAAAGTGCCGATCATCAATTTCAACACGCCCGACCCTAAAGCGGATTTCAACGCCTATGTCGGCGGCGACAATGTCACCTTTGGCAAGCACTGGGCACAGTATCTGGTCGACAAGGGGCTTGTGAAGAAAGGCGACTTCGTCTGGATGCCGGTTGAAATCCCCGGCGCCACCTATGGCGTCCAGGAAGAAGAAGGCATCAAGAGCGTCTTCGAGCCACTCGGCATCACCTACGAGATCACCGAAGCCACGCTCGACCAGGCTGAAGTGATCAACCGCATGGTCGACTACCTGACCGCCAACAAGGCCAAGGTCAAGGCGATCATCGGCCTCGGTGACCTTGTCACCGGCTCGATCAAGCGGGTGTTCGACCAGGTCGGTATCAAGGCGGGCGAAATTCCGGTCGTCGGCTGGGGCAACTCGCTCGACACCACCCAGGAAGTGCTGAACGGCTATGTCAATGCCGGCCAGTGGCAGGACCCGCAGGCGACCAGCTATGTGGCACTTTCGCTGGCCAATATGGCCGCCAGCGGCATTCCTCCGGGCTTCAACGTCATCACCGGCGCGCTCTACGAGAAGGACACCGCGCAGGTCTACGACGACATCCTGTCCGGCAAGTAACATCCCAAACCCAAACAGTCGCGATCGCCCCGGCGGTCGCGACTGGCTTCTCATTTTCGCCGAGCCCTTCGCGCACGGATGTGCGAGGCTCAGCCTTTCCACTCATGTCGCGGGTTGCTCGTGGAAAATCGTTCGCTCATCCAACACCTGGTCGCGCGGCCAGAATTCGGCCCATTCGTGCTGCTCGTCGTCGAGATCGCCGTTTTCTGGGGCTTCAATCACGACTTCCTGTCGCCGCAGAACATCTCCAACACGCTTGCCTTCACCGTCGAGCTCGGCCTGATCGCGCTGGCGATGACGCTGTTGATGACGTCGGGCGAATTCGACCTCTCGGTCGGTTCGCTGTTCGGTTTCTCGCCGGTGCTGATGTGGACGCTGTTCAACAGCGGCCTGACATCGCTGGAGGTCGGCTTTGTCGCCGCACTTCTGGTTGCCGGCTTCATCGGGCTGGTGAACGGCTGGTTCGTGACGCAGCTCAAGATCCCGTCCTTCCTGGTGACGCTCGGCATGCTTTTGGTTGTGCGCGGCACCGCCCTGTTCGTCACCGATGGTTTTCCGCAGCGCACCTGGAGCGCGGAAGGCAGCTGGCTGGCGGAGGCGCTGGTCGGCGACTTCTTCATCGGGCCCTTCCGCATCTACATGTCGCTGTTCTGGTTCATCGCCGCGGCCATCGCGCTCGGCTATGTGCTGACGCAGAGCCGGACCGGCAACTGGATCCAGGCGGCCGGCGGCAATCCCAGTGCGGCGCGCGCCCGCGGCGTCAATGTCAGCGGCGTCAAGATCGGCCTGTTCGTGCTGTCGTCGGTCATGGCGTCGCTCGCCGGCGTCATCTCTTCGCTGCGCACTTCCGCCGCCAATCCCAACAGCGGCACCGGCTATGAGCTCGAAGTCATCGCCATGGTGGTGATCGGCGGCACGGCGCTGACCGGCGGGCGCGGCACCATCATCGGCACCGTGCTCGGCATCCTGATCCTGCGCGTGATGCGCAACGGCATCGTGCTGATCGGCGTGCCAGGTCTTGCCTACAACATCTTCATCGGCGCGATCATCCTTGGCATGATGGCGCTCCATTCATGGCTGGAACGCCGGCATCAGGCGGGGACTTGAACCATGGCCGAGCCACTGATCCGCATGACGAACATCCGCAAGTCCTATGGCCGCGTGCAGGCGCTGGAGGATGCCAATTTCCATGTCAATGAACGGGAGATCGTCGGCCTGCTCGGCGACAATGGCGCCGGCAAGTCGACACTGATCAAGGTGCTTTCGGGCGCCGTTCCATTGACCAGCGGCGATATCTTCATCCGCGGCCAGAAGGTAAGCCTACGCAGCACCAGAGACGCCATCGCCCAGGGTATCGAGACGATCTACCAGGACTCGGCGCTGGTCACGCAATTGTCGATCGCGCGCAATCTGTTCCTCGGACGCGAACCGATCAAGCCGCCGCGCTTCCTCAACCGGATGGACCAGGACGCCATGAACACGGTTGCCCGCGACCTGCTCAAGCAGGTCGGCATTTCCAAGAACATCCCGCCGACGACACCGATCGGCTCGCTGTCGGGCGGCGAGCGCCAGGCGGTGGCGATCGCGCGCGCCATGCATTTCGACAGCGACCTGATCATCCTCGACGAGCCGACCAACAATCTCGGCGTCGCCGAAACACAGGGCGTGCTGAGCTTCGTGCGCAACGCCCGCGATTCCGGTCATTCCTGCATCTTCATCGCGCACAACATCCACCATGTCTTCCAGGTGGTCGACCGCATTGTCGTCATGCGCCGGGGCAAGGTGGTCGCCGACGACATCGACCCGAAGAAGACCAGCGTGGCGGAAGTCGAACGGATCATCACCGGCATGTCGGACAAGGAAATCCGCGACGCCATCGCCGATGGCAAGCCATCGCACTGACTATCGGGTGATGGGCGGCAATCATCCATCACCTCAGATCGCATCGCTCGTCTGGCGCGGCATCGCATCGGCGCATAGGTTGCGGCATGAAAATCCACCGTCTCGGATATCGCCCGCAATTGCGGGCCGTGGGTTGCGGCATGAAAGCCACCGTTTCGGATAACGCCCGCAATCGCGGGCCGGGGGTTGCGGCATGAAAGCCACCGTCTCGGATATCGCGCGCAATTGCGGGCTGTCGACCGCAACGGTCGACAGGGTGCTCAACAACCGGCCGGGTGCGAGCGCCGCCAACCGGCAGCGCGTCATGGAGGCGGCCAAGCAGCTGGGCTATCTGCCGGTCGCCGATCAGGTGACGCTGCCTTCGCGGCCCGCGCACCTCGAATTCCTGCTGCCTATCGGCAGTAATGCCTTCATGCGCGATCTTGCCGGGCATATCGAGGACTACGCCGCGCGCCTGCCGCTCGTCGCCTCGTGCCGGATCCACAATCTCGCTGGCATCTCGCCGAACGCGCTGCAGAGTGCCGTCGAAAATCTCTCACTGCGGGCCAATGGCGTCGGTGTCATCGCCGTCGATCATCCGCGTACGCGCAACATCCTGCGCGACATTGTCGACGCCGGCATGCGCCTGGTGACGCTGGTATCAGATGTTCCGGCGGCACCGCGATCGGCCTATGTCGGCATCGACAACCGGGTTGGCGGGACGAACGGCGGCGCTGTTGATGGGACGCTTCCTTGGCGGCCGCACCGGCCATCTGGCGATGGTCGTAGGTTCCCGCTCCTATCGCGGCCACGAGGAACGCGAAATGGGTTTCCGCTCGGTGCTCAATGAAGAGTTTCCCAACCTGACTGTGAGCAGCGCCGTCGAGATCAACGACGAACCCGACGTCAGCTACATCGAAACCATGAAGGCACTGCACAACGAGCCGGAACTGCTGGGCATCTATTGCGTGGGAGCCGGACACTCGGGCGTTGCAAGGGCGATCCGGGAAGCCAGGCCGAACCGCAAGCCGGTGTTCATCTGCCACGACCTCACCAAGGACACGCGCGGCCATCTCGTCGACGATCTGCTCGATGTCGTCATCGACCAGAATGCCAGGCTGATCGCGGAACAGTCGGTCATTCGCCTGCTCGGCTCGATTGCATCCTCGGCGCCCTATCTGACGCGGAAGTTTATCGAGCCGCGGTTGATCTTCAGGGAAAACGTTCCAGTGCAGTGAAGGCGCGTCTGATTGCAGACTGAGCTTTTCCTGCCATAACCCGCAACTTTCGCGGGCGTCACGGCAAATCTGCACAGCAGCTATGCACGATTCATTATTGCCGAATCATTGGGCAAATCGTAGTTTCTGGTTGTCGGCCATCTACTCCTCCCAGATGCGATGCCGACGCTGAATGGGGCGCACCTCCTCCCGCGCCACATTCGAAATCGAGCCCGCTGCCACCTCCTCCCGGCAGCGGGCTTTTTTCGTTCCAGCGACGGTTGCAACATTGCTCGCGTCAAAAGACGCGAGACATCGTTCACTCTCGGTCGCAAGATCGAATAAGGGCCATCAGCTGCCGCAGCGAGACTTCAGCCGGAGGCGGTGCTGCCTCTGAAGGAGACGATCAGCCCTTCCGCCATGCGGACGAACTGCGCGCTCGGGCCTTCCGTGCCGACGCTCTGAACACTGACACGGGCGCCTTCAAGCAGAAGCGACAGCGTGTCGGCGAGCAACTCGGCCTGGCCGATGCCGGCATCCCTGCACAGCGTCACGAGGCGATCGCGCTGTGCTTCCTTGAGTTCCTTGATCACGCGCCTGGCCGGATGATCGGTCTCGCTCAGTTCGACGGCGGCATTGGCCATATCGCAGCCGCGGCCGTCCGCCCTGAGCATATCGGCGGCAACCCGGACCCAGGCATGCAGTTGCGCCAGCTTGTCGCCAGGGTGCTCGGTTTCGAACTTTTCCCACATTGCACCAGCCTTGCAGGCGGTGGCGCGCAGGCATTGGATGATGAGGTCATCCTTTGAATCGAAATGACGATAGAGCGTCATCTTGTTGGTTCCGGCGGCCTCAGTGATCGCGTCGATGCCGACGCCCTTGATGCCATGCTTGTGAAACATGTCCTGCGCCGTCTCCAGGATCCTGTCCCGGGGGCGAGCGCGCTCCACAGTGCCGTCTTCCATCAAAACCTCCTTGGTTTCCCAAAAATCCCTCGGTACGCCTCTTGACTAGGGTGTTACCGGTCTGTAACGTCACGAATGTTACTTACTGGTAACACCTATGTCGCCTTTCGTCAATCACAAGGCCGTGATCTGGTCCTACCAGATCAAAACAGGCCAGATCGAGACAGGCGAAAAATTGCAGATCATGCGGCCTCGGCCGGTGAAGAGATGAAAACGGTTCGCGAGCATGGGCTGCGAATCGATAGACAAGGAGCCGGCCAATGCCACAGCGCCGCGATCTTACCATAGATGAAGCCGTCCGGGATCCGATGATCCGGCTGGTCATGAAAGCCGATGGCGTCGACCCGCGCGCCTTCGAGACGATGCTGCGCTCGCTCGCCGATGCACAGCGCCGCGAGGTGCCGTTGCTGCGTTCCCTGGAGGAACACAGTGACGGGCGCGGCCAAAGGCTGTCCAGGGTTGCCAGCGCCTTCGGGCGGGCAAGAGCAGCCGGGGAGGCGTGCGTGTCGTGGTAAACTTTTTCATCCACCGTCCGATCTTCGCCTCGGCGATCGCCATCATCATGGTGCTCGCCGGGACGATTTGTTATTTCCTGCTGCCCGTTTCGCAGTTTCCCGACATCACGCCGCCACAGGTCGTGGTCAGCGCCCACTATCCAGGCGCCAGCGCGCAGGTGGTCGCGGACACCGTGACGACGCCGCTCGAGCAGCAGATCAACGGCGTGCAAGGCATGACCTACATGTCGTCGACGAGCTCCAATGACGGCTCCTCGACCATCACCATCACCTTCGATGTCGGTTATTCGCTCAGCACCGCCGCCGTCGACGTCCAGAACCGCGTCTCGCAGGCTGCCTCATCGCTGCCGGCGATCGTCAACCAGGGCGGCGTGACCATCAAGAAGCAGAATCCGAACTTCGTCCTCATCGTCAACCTGACCTCGCCCGACAGTTCGGTCGATCCGGTGGCGCTGAGCAACCTTGCCTATCTGCAGGTGGTCGATCCGCTGAAGCGGTTGCCCGGCGTCGGCGACGTGCAGATCTTCGGCGAGCGGCGCTATTCGATGCGCGTCTGGCTCGATCCGGACAAGCTCGCCAATCTCGGCATTACCGCGGTCGACGTGCAAAACGCCATCTCCGAGCAGAACGTCCAGGTGGCGGCCGGCAAGATCGGCCAGTCGCCGGCTCCGGCCGGCACCGCCTTCGAGATGCAGGTCAACGCCGTCGGCCGTTTGAGCGATCCCAAGGAATTCGGTGACATCGTCGTGCGCGCCAACACCGACACCGGCTCGCTGGTCAGGCTGCGCGACGTCGCCCGCATCGAGCTCGGCGCGCTGCAATATTCGTCGTCGGCCTTCTTCGGCAAGGACCCGACAGTGGTGCTCGCCGTCTACCAGATGCCCGGCTCCAACGCGCTCGATCTGCAGCAGCGTGTCAAGGACAAGATGCAGGAGCTTTCGGGCCGTTTCCCGAAGGGCGTCTCCTATGCGATGCACTATGACACGACCCGCTTCGTCTCGGCGTCGATGCATGACGTGCTGATCACGCTCGGCGAAGCGCTGGTGCTGGTCGTCGCCGTGGTGTTCCTTTTCCTTCAGAGCTGGCGCACGACGATCATCCCGACTATCGCCATTCCGGTGTCGCTGGTGGCGACGCTGGTCGTCATGGAGATGCTCGGCTTCTCGCTCAATATGCTCAGCTTGCTCGGCATGGTGCTGGCGATCGGCCTCGTCGTCGACGATGCCATCGTGGTGGTCGAGAATGTCGAACGACAGCTGGAGGCCGGGCTCAGACCGCTGGCGGCGACGAAGGCCGCGATGGCCGAGGTCACCGGTCCGATCATCGCCACCACAGCCGTGCTGATGGCGGTGTTCGTGCCGGTCGCCTTCATTCCGGGCGTCTCCGGCAAGCTCTACAACCAATTCGCGCTGACGGTGGCGATTTCCGTCGGCATCTCCGCCTTCAACTCGCTGACGCTCAGCCCCGCGCTCAGTGCCGCCTTCCTGCGGCATCGCGAGCCGACGCAGTTCGTGCTGTTCCGCTGGTTCAACACCGGCTTCGACAGGCTGTCGCATGCCTATGCCAATGGCGTGCGCATTCTCATCCGCTTGCGTTGGATCATGCTCGGCCTGTTCGCGGCCGGACTCGTCGCCACCTATTTCGTCTGGCAGCGCCTGCCCTCGACCTTCCTTCCGGTCGAGGACCAGGGCTATTTCTTCGTCGTCATCCAGTTGCCCGACGGCGCTTCGCTGGAACGCACCGACGCGGTGGCGCAGAAGGCGCGCGACATCCTGCAGGCAACGCCCGGCGTCGACATCGTCGGCTCGATCAGCGGACTGAACTTCCTGACCAGTGCCGCCCAGTCGAATTCGGCGGTCGAATTCGCCATCCTCAAGCCATGGGAGGAACGCGGTCCCGACCAGAGCGCCTCGAAGCTCGTCGCCGACGTGCGCGGCAAGCTGATGCAGATTCCGGAAGCCTTCGCGCTGAGCTTCGATCCGCCCTCGATCCCCGGTATCGGCACCACGGGCGGCTTCGAGTTCGTCGTCGAGGATCTCACCGGTCGCGGCAGTTCAGCCCTCAACGATGCGACGCAAGCTGTGATCGCCGAGGCGCGCAAGCAGCCGGAAATCAATCCGCAGCAGCTGTTCTCGCCGTTCTCGACCTCGACGCCGCAGTTCAACTACGACCTCGACCGCAGCAAGGCCAAGCTGCTCGGCCTCAACCTGCCCGATGTGTTCAGCACGCTGCAGATCTATCTCGGCTCACTCTACGTGAACGATTTCAACCTGTTCGGCCGCACCTTCCGTGTGACCATCCAGGCTGACAAGGATGCACGTGCGGGTGCCGCCGACATTTCGCGGCTCTATGTGCGCAATGCCTCCGGCGGCATGGTGCCGCTCAGCACGCTGGGCAAACTCGTGCCCTTCGTCGGCCCGGAAACCGTGCCGCACTACAACAACAACGCCTCGGCCTCGATCAATGGCGGCGCCGCACCCGGCTTCTCCTCGGGCCAGGCGGTCGCCGCGATGGAACGGGCCGCCGCCACCGCGCTGCCCAGGGATTTCGGTTTCGAATGGACCGGCATCACCTTCCAGGAGCTCAAGGCAGGATCGATCGCGTCCGTCGTCTTCGGCCTCGCCATCGTCTTCGTCTTCCTGATCCTGGCGGCGCAGTATGAAAGCTGGGCGATGCCGTTCATGGTGCTGCTGGCGGTGCCGCTCGCTCTGTTCGGCGCGTTCGTGGTGCTGTGGGCGCGCGGCATGCAGATCGACGTCTACTCGCAGATCGGCTTCGTCATGCTGATCGGCCTGGCGGCGAAGAACGCGATCCTGATCGTCGAGTTCGCAAGGCGACGGCGCGAGGAAGGCTTGAGCATTGTCGAGGCGGCGATGGAAGCCGCACGGCTCAGGCTGCGGCCGATCCTGATGACGGCCTTCGCCTTCATCCTCGGCGTGCTGCCGCTGATGTTTGCGACCGGCGCCGGTGCCGCGAGCCGGCAGTCGATCGGCACCACCGTCTTCGGCGGCATGGTCGCCGCGACCATCCTGTCGCTGGTGTTCGTGCCGGTGTTCTACGCGGTCATCGAACAGCTGCGCGAACGCCGCGGCAATGACGAGCCCGCTACTCAAGACAATGAGCCAACGACTGACCACGCCTTCCCGCCCCTGGCGGAAGCGGCCGAATAAGATTGGAGACTGATCATGCGTAAATGGAAAATCGCGTTGGGAACAGCCGTCGCGCTGGGTGCGATCTCGGTGGCCAGTGTCCACCTGCTCGACATGGGCAACCTTAGCCTCAATGCCGGCACGGCCGGTGCCGCACCCGCTCCGGCGGCGTTCGTCATGCCGGTGCCGGTGGTCAGCGTCGTCAGGAAGACAATCCCGATCTACCTCGACTATGCCGCGCGGACGGAACCGATCCGCAGCATCACCTTGCAGGCCAGGATTCCCGGCTATCTGCAGGAACAGACCGCTGCTGACGGCGTTGACGTCCGGCAAGGCGATCTTCTCTACAAGATATCGCCTGACGACTTCCAGGCCGCTCTTGACCAGGCGAAGGCGCAGGTGCAGCGCGACATGGCGACGCTCGACTATGCCCGCTCCAATCTTGGCCGTGGCACCGAGCTCGCCAAGAGCGGTTACCTCGCCAAGGATGGCTTCGACCAGCGCACCAGCACCTTGCGCGAGGCACAGGCGTCGCTCGCGCTCAACCAGGCGGCGGTCCGCACGGCAGAGCTCAATTTGAGCTATGCCGAAATCCGGGCGCCGTTTGGCGGACGCCTGGGCCGCAACCAGGCCTCTGTCGGAACGCTGGTCAGCGTCGCCGGCACGGTGCTCAACACGCTGGTGCAGCTCGATCCGATCTACGTCACCTTCAATCCGAGCGAGACGGATCTGGCCGAGATCGAGCAGGCCCGCGCCAACGGCCCGATCGAGGTCGAGGTGCTGCTTCCCGGCCAGACCGAGGCGAGCCAGAAGGGCGAGCTGACCTTCATCGACAATTCGGTCGACCGTTCGACCGGCACCATCACCGCGCGAGCGACGATCGGCAATGGCAAGTTCACCCTGTTGCCCGGCCAATATGTTCGTGTCCGGCTGCATGTGAGGCAGCAGCCCGATGCGCTCATGGTGCCGCAGACGGCGCTGGGCTCGAGCCAGCTCGGCAAATATCTCTATGTCGTCGGCAAGGGCAACACGGTCGACCAGCGGCTGGTTTCGCTCGGCCCGACGAGCGGCGGTCAGGTCGCCATCTTGAGCGGCGTCGCCGAGGGCGATCAGGTCATCACGGGCAATCTGCAGAAGATCGGACCCGGAATGCCTGTATCGCCAATGCCGGAAAAGCCGGCCACCTGAACACCCCCGTCAGGACCGGCTTCAGCGCGGCGCCCCGGCCTTCCCACAGGTCGCGGGCGCCGTTTTCGTGAGCAATTCCACGAGGCGGGCGACATCGGCGCGGTCGGCCTTGGCCGGCTGCTTCAGCGGCCGCGCAGTCTGAGGCTGAAGAGGCAACATTCCAGCGGTCCCCAAGAATCCGAAGATGACCTCTTGTTAGATTGTCGACAATCTGCTTGTCTTGCTTTCAGTTACCTTGGGAGCAGCCGAATGGGGAAAGCGGACTTCAGTCCGATCGCGGACACGACGCGCCGCGCCGAGATTGTCGCGCTGCTGCGGCGCGCGATCCTGACCGGGCAGCTCGAACCCGGCCAGAAGCTCAACGAGCTTAGGATTTCCGAACAGATGCGGGTCAGCCGCGCGCCGCTGCGCGAGGCGATGCGCGAGCTGGTCCAGGAAGGCATCCTGACCAGCATTCCCTATGCCGGCACCTTCGTCATCGAGGTCACGGCCAAGGACATCGACGACGCCTATTCGTTCAACAAGGTGATGGACGAGCTGGCCATCGAGCGGGCGTGGCCGCTGCGCGACCAGCGCTTCTTCGACGAGCTCGACCGGCGCCATGAAGCAGTGAAGCAGGCGACCCGTGCGTTGGACACGACGCGCCAAATCGAAACCGCGCTGCAACTGCATGGCCTGATCTACGAATGGGCCGACAATTCGGTGCTGCTGGAAACCTGGCATCGGCTGACCAGCCGGCTGCAGATGTATTTTGCGCTCCACCAGCATGCCCGCAATGAGCCGGTGCCGGCCGAAGACGCTCACGAAACCTATGTGCGGTTGCTGAAGGGCAAGGACATGCGTGCAGCGCAACGCCACGCCAGGGAGCACATCGATCTCGATTTCGAGGAGTTGCTTTCCTACGCGCGCGGCCTCGAACAACGCCCATCGAAGGGCGCCTGACCCGTTCCCAACATCACAGACAACGGAAAAGACACGTGCAGATCGAAATCATCAAGGCCTACCATGTCGTGCAGCCCTTCGTGGACGGGCCCTACCGCATGTCGAAGGGGCGCGTTGCCGACGCCTTCGACGCGGTGATCGTGTCGATTACATCAGACAGCGGCATCACCGGCTGGGGCGAAATGGCGCCGCTCGGTAATTTCTACTCGCCCGCCTTCGCCGCCGGCGTCCGTGCCGGCGTGGTGGAGATCGCGCCGCATCTGATCGGCCAAGAGCCGCGCGGACTGGCCGGCATTGGCCGGCTGATGGACACGGTGTTCAAGGGCCATCCCTACATCAAATCGGCGCTCGACATGGCCTGCTGGGATCTCGCCGCACGTGCCGCCGACGTGCCGCTGGTGACACTGCTCGGCGGCCGGGAGAGCGAGACCACCGAACTCTACAAGGTCGTCACCCATGGCAGCGTCGACGCCATGGCCGCGCTGGCCAAGCGCATCGTCAAGGACGGCTTTCACCGGCTGCAGGTCAAGGTCGGCGGCAATGTCCATGACGACATTGAGCGCGTCACTGCGGTCGCCGCTTCGGTGCCGAAAGGCACGGTCATCTTCTGCGACGCCAATGCCGGCTGGACACCCTACAAGGCGCGCCAGTTCGCCGATGCGACGCGCGCCATCGACTACACGTTCGAGCAGCCCTGCACGACGATCGACGAATGCATGTCGGTGCGCCGCTCGCTCGACAAGCCCATGGTGCTCGACGAGTCCGTCGCCTCGCTGGATGACATGCTCGACATCCATCGCAAGGGTGCGGCCGACGGGCTGACCTTGAAGATTTCGCGGCTCGGCGGCGTCAGCAAGACACGCCAGATCCGCGACCTCGCCGTCGACCTCGGTTTCATGATCACCGTCGAGGACACCGGCGGCGCCGAGATCGACACCGCTGCCATGGCCCATCTGTCGCTATCGACGCCCGAAGAGCGCCGGCTGCACGCGATCGCCTTCCATGAATGGGTGACGGTGCGCACGGCGTCGAACATACCCCCGGTCACCGGCAGCCGCATGGGCATTCCGGACGGACCGGGCCTTGGCATCGACGTCGTTCCCGACCTGCTCGGAAAACCTTTCTTCGAGGTCGGTCGCTGAGATGAAAATCCGCGGCATCAAAGCCACGCCGATCAACTTGCGCCTCGAAGCGCTCTATGCCTGGGCGTTCGGCGAGTTCGACGGGTTTTCACCGACCATTGTCGAGGTCGAGGATGGGAGCTTGCTCGGGACATAGCGCGGCGCGTACCCTCCCGAAGGCAGGGAGGGCTATCGATGGATCTTTTCAAACTTAAAGGCGATGTCGCGCTGGTCACGGGCGCCGGCAGCGGCATCGGCCAGGCGATCGCGATCGGGCTGGCCGAGGCGGGTGCCGACGTCGCCTGTTTCGGCCATGCCTCGAAAGGTGGACTGGACGAAACCGCGCACCGGATCACGGCACTCGGCCGCAAGGCGCTCGTGCTGGCCGGCACGGTGACGTCTGAGGGTGATCTCGCGGCGGCGATCGAACGCGTCGAGAGCGAACTCGGTGCGCTGACCGTCGCCGTCAACAATGCCGGCATTGCCGGCTCCGAGCCGGCCGAGACGCTGTCGCTGGAGACATGGCAGAAGGTGCACGAGGTGAATGTCGCCGGCGTCTTCCTGTCCTGCCAGGCCGAGGCGCGCAAGATGCTGGCGCGACGCAAGGGCTCGATCATCAACATCGCCTCGATGTCTGGCACCATCGTCAACCGCGGCCTGACGCAAGCGCACTACAATTCCTCGAAAGCCGCTGTCATCCACATGTCGAAGAGCCTCGCCATGGAGTGGGCCGACCGTGGGCTGCGGGTCAACGTCGTCAGCCCGGGTTACACGCTGACGCCGATGAACAAGCGGCCGGAGGTGGCGGAAGAGGTCAAGATCTTCAAGCGCGACACGCCGATGGGGCGCATGGCGGCGCCGGAGGAAATGGTCGGACCGACAGTGTTCCTGGCCAGCCGCGCATCGAGCTTCGTTACCGGCCTCGACCTGATTGTCGATGGCGGCTACGTCTGCTGGTAAGGCTGTTTCGTGGCCGGGTGCCGCGACCGACTTCGCCCTCAGTCTGGAATTCCGCAGTGCGCAGAGGCGTCAGCCGTTGCGCCGCATGAACGTTGGTATATATACTTTCATCCTATGAAACGGCGTCGACGAGGATGGAGCTCGCCGGCCGAGATCATGGGATTTTGATGGCTCGCACGTCTCAGAGCGCCGCCGGAGCGGCGATCGATCCGTTGACGATTGCTCGCGCAGCAATCCATCCGATGCCATGACGCGGATCCATTCGATATCACACCATCACCAGATTGAGCACCATTTTGCCTGCGCCGATCGCGGCTGCAGCATGGGCATGGTGCGAACGAGCTTGCGTAACGACCAGCCTTTCCAACACAATCAAGAAAAGACGCAAGAAGGGAACGACTGACAACATCCACATGGTTTGACAGGAGAACCAAACATGTCATTTCGCAGTGTGATTTCGAATCTATCAATGGGAGCCTTCGCGCTTGCCGCCGCAAGTGCGCTTACATCGCCGGCCCAACCCGCCGCACCGGAATCCAACGACCCGATCAAGATCGCGCTGTTCGACTGGACCAGCGTCAATCTGAACGCCAAGATCCTCGGCGGCATCCTGGAAAAACTCGGCTACACTGTCGAATATCCGACCGCCGACTACCTCTCCAGCCTGACCACGGGTCTCACCAATGGCGATCTCGATGTCGGCCTGGAGTTCTGGGACACGACCGCCGGCGAGGCGATGAAGGCTTCCGATGCGACCGGCCAGACCGAACGGCTGGGCAAGCTCGGACCCAAGGCCAAGGAAGAGTGGTGGTTTCCCGAATACATGAAGGAGAAATGCCCCGGCCTGCCCAATTGGGAAGCGCTGAAGGACCCGAAATGCGCCGAAGCCTTTTCAACGGCGGAGACCGCACCGAAGGGCCGTTATCTCGGCGGCCCGGTAACATGGGAAGGCTTTGACGACGAGCGCGTCGAGGCGCTGAAGCTGCCCTTCACCGTCATCCATGCCGGCACCGACGCGGCGATGTTCGCCGAACTGGACTCCGCCTATCAGCGCAAGGCGCCGATCATGCTGTGGATCTATTCGCCGCATTGGGCGCCGGCCAAATACAAGGGCGAATGGGTCGAATTCCCCGAATATACGCCCGAGTGCTACAACGATCCGAAATGGGGCACCAACCCCGACGCCAAATACGATTGCGGCAAGCCGCATGGCGAGATCTGGAAGTACTCCTGGGCCGGCATGAAGGACAAATGGCCGGTCGCCTACAAGGTGGCGAAGGCCTACACGGTCGACACCGACGAACTCAACAAGATGAGCGGCGAGATCGATCTCGGCGGCAAGACGCCGGAAGACGTCGCAGCCGCCTGGATCGCCGCCCACGAGGCCGACTGGAAAGCCTGGGCGCAGTAATCGTTCCAACTGGAAAAATGAGACCCGGCTGTTGATCAGCCGGGTCTCAATTCTTGATGTTCCAGAAGGACGTTTGAATGACGGACAAGACTGAACAGGGACCAAACGCGGCAGGCACGCCAAAGGATGCCCGCCCGATAAAGCTTGCCTGCCGCAATGTCTGGAAGCTGTTCGGATCGAACGCGGCCAACTTCATCCGCGAACGCGACGGCAAGGCCAGCATGGCCGATGTCACTGCCGCCGGACTGGTCGGCGCGGTGCGCGCCGTCGACCTCGAAATCCGCCAGGGCGAGACCTTCATCATCATGGGCCTGTCGGGCTCCGGCAAGTCGACGCTGGTGCGCTGCATGTCCAGGCTGGTCGAGCCGACCCACGGCAAGGTCGAATTCGAGGGCAAGGACCTCCTGAAAATCTCGGATGCGGCGCTCATCGAACTGCGGCGACACCGCATGGGCATGGTGTTCCAGAATTTTGCGCTTCTGCCGCATCTCAACGTGCTGGAGAACATCGCCTTCCCGCTCAGCATCCAGGGGCAGGACCGGGCGACGCGCGAGGCACGGGCCCGCGAGGTCATCGAGCTTGTCGGCTTGCGCGGCCGCGAGCACTTCTATCCGCGCGAGCTTTCCGGGGGCCAGCAGCAGCGTGTCGGCATCGCCCGCAGCCTGGCGACAAAACCGGAAATCTGGTTTCTCGACGAGCCGTTCTCGGCGCTCGATCCGCTGATCCGGCGCGAGATGCAGGACGAGCTGATGCGGCTGCAGACCATGCTGCACAAGACCATCGTCTTCATCACCCATGATTTCGACGAAGCCATCCGGCTGGCCGACCGCATCGCCATCATGAAGGACGGCGAGGTCATCCAGATCGGCACGCCGGAGGAGCTGGTGGTCAATCCGGCGACCGACTATGTCGCCGAGTTCACCCGCGACGTCGACCGCGCCAAGGTGATTTCGGCACGCAGCCTGATGCGCGCCTGCGACGGCTCGGAGCATGGCGGCACGGTGGCGCCGGATGCCAAGATCGCAAGCTTCTCGGCCGGTATCGTTGCCGCCAACAAGCCGTTCGCGGTGGTCAACGGCACCGGCAAGCCGATCGGCGAGGTGACGCCGCAAGCGGTGATCGATCTGTTGGCCGGCATCGACCGCTCGAGGGCCGCCGCATGACGGTGACGGCAAGCGCCGGCGAGGCAAGGTCGCGACCGATTCAGGTCTGGCTGCTGGTCTGGGCGTTCGCGCTTGCCGCCGTGCTTGTCGTGTTCCTGTTGCAGGACCGGCTGCCCTGGGCCGTCAACTATCCGGCCAGCGCCACCGTGCCGGTCGCCGACTGGGTCAGCGCGCTGATGCGCTGGATCAAGGCGAACCTGTCGTGGTTGACCCGCTCGATCACCGCGGTGCTCGGCGTGCCGCTCGATTTCGCGCTTAACTTACTGGCCAAGAATTTCAAGATCGGCCATGGCACTGATGCCTATGTCCTGCCGCGCCTGTCCTGGGTCGGGGTCTGCGCTGCCGCTTTCCTCGCTGGACATGCCGTTGGCGGCCGGAAACTCAGCCTGCTGGTTGGTGGCTGCTTCCTCTACATCGCGCTGTTCGGCCAATGGACCAGCGCCATGCTGACGCTGGCGCTGATCTCCATCGCCGTGCCGTTCTGCATCGTCACCGGGCTGTTCGCCGGCATCTGGGCGTGGCGCAAGCCATGGGCGGAAAGGCTCATCGTCTCCCCGGCGCTCGACCTGATGCAGACGATCCCGACCTTCGCCTACCTGATCCCAATGCTGCTGCTGTTCGGCAACAGCCCGGTCTCGGCGATGATCGCCACCGCAATCTTCGCAACGCCGCCGATGGTGCGGGCGACGATGCTGGGCCTGTCGCGGGTGCCGTCGGAGATCGACGATTTCAGCGAAATGGCCGGCTGCACGGCGCGGCAGAAACTGTGGCGGGTGCTGCTGCCGTCGGCGCGACCGACACTGATGGTCGGCGTCAACCAGGTGATCATGCTGGCGCTGAATATGGTGATCATCGCCTCGATGATCGGCGCCGGTGGCCTCGGCTACGACGTGCTTCTGGCACTGCGCGCGCTGAAGGTCGGCGAAGCGATGGAAGCCGGTCTCGCCATCGTCGCGCTCGCCGTCGCGCTCGACCGGCTGAGTCAGGCCATCGCGCACAAGCAGGCCAAGGGTCATGTCCATCAGGAGATGGGCCCGAGCCTCTGGCGGCGCTACCCCAATCTGACGCTGGCCATCGCCATCCTTGTCGTGACAACGCTGCTCGGCCTGTTCGTGCCGGCCTTCGCGGCGGTGCCGAAGGCGATCACCTTCACCACCGCGCCGCTGTGGAAGGCGGCCGTGAACTGGATAACGATCAATTTCTTCGATGCGATCGAGGCGTTTCGCGTGGCACTGATCCTCAACGTGCTGAACCCGCTGCGCGCCTTTTGCGAAGGCTTTCCGTGGCTGGGTGCCGTCTTCCTGCTCGGCCTCGCCGGCTACCAGCTCTCCGGCCTGCGTCTAGCCGCCCTGGTCGCCGCGCTGACCGCCTTCTGCGCCATCACCGGCCTTTGGGAAAAAACCATGGCGACCGTCTATCTCTGCGGCATCTCAGCCTTCATCGCTTGCCTGATCGGCATCCCCATCGGGCTGATGGCCTCGCGTAGCGACCGCTTCGAAAAGATCGTCACCCCGGTCATCGACACGCTGCAGGTGCTGCCGTCCTTCTGCTTCATCATTCCGGTGGTGATGCTGTTCCGGGTCGGCGACGTCACGGCGATGATCGCAACGATAGCCTTCGCCGTGGTGCCGGCGATCCGCTACACCAATCACGGCATCAGGCAGGTGCCGCCGGCGCTGATCGAGGCCGCCAAGGTTTCCGGCTGCACGCCGCGCCAGACCTTCTTTCGCGTGCAACTGCCGCTCGCGCTTCCGGAAATCATGCTCGGCGTCAACCAGACGATCCTGATGGCGCTGGCGATGATCATCATCTGCGCGATGGTCGGCACGCGCGATCTCGGCCAGGAGGTGTTCATCGCGCTGTCCAAGGCCGATTCCGGCCGTGGCATCGTCGCCGGCCTGGCGATCGCGTTCATCGGCATCGTCGCCGACCGGCTGTTCAGCGCCTGGACGGCAAAGGCACGGGCAAGGCTGGGGTAGCTTGAGGCGCGACGGCTATTCCGCCGCCACGCCTTTGACTTCCAGATAGCTCTCCATCGAATCGTCCAGCGCCTGCAGCCACGGCGTATGGTGCAGCGGCGCCATGGTGCCGGTCATCAACGAACGGTAGGCGTGGTCGCGGAAGCTCATAATGTCTTCCACCTTGTGGTGTTCCCACTCCATGAAGGTCTGGTTGACCGCCTCGACATCGAAACCGGGATAGTCGGTCTGGTCCATCAATTCCTTGGTGTAGTCGCCCTGGAACCAGATCATCTGCTCGGCGTCTTCCAGCGTTTCCTCGCGCGCGCGCCACTTCGCGCCGTGCTCGGCCATCGCCTCGGCGGACGGCAGCTTGATGCGGCCCAGGATGACGTCTCGCGCGAACCATGCCTGCGCGTCGAACATATTGAAGGTGTAGAACTGGTCCTGCATGCCGATATAAGAAAGCTGCGGGTTCTTCTCCCAGACGACGCCTTCATAGAGATCGAGCGGCCACATGCGGTTGGCGGTCTTGAGCTTCAAATCGTCGGTCAGGAACGGGAAGGAATGCAGGTAGCCGGTGCACAGGATGATGGCGTCGACGTCCTTGGTGGTGCCATCCTTGAAATGCGCCGTCTTGCCGACGACCTTCTGCAGCAGCGGCACCTCTTTCCAATTCTCCGGCCATTTGAAGCCCATCGGCTTCGAGCGGTAGCTGGAGGTGATCGATTTGGCACCGTATTTGTAGCATTGCGAGCCGATGTCCTCGGCCGAATAGGAGCGGCCGATGATCAGGATGTCCTTGCCCTTGAACTCCATAGCGTCGCGGAAGTCGTGGCTGTGCAGGATGCGGCCGTTGAAGGTCGAGAAACCCTCGAAGTATGGCACGTTGGGCACCGAGAAATGCCCGGAGGCGACGACGACGTTGTCGAACTCTTCCGAGTAGGTGACGTCGTTGGTGCGGTCATGCGCGGTGACCGTGAATTTTTTCGTCGTGTCAGAAAAGGTGACCATGCGCACCGGGCTGTTGAAGCGCACCCATTTGCGCACACCTGATTTTTCGACGCGGCCCTTGATATAGTCCCACAGCACGGCGCGCGGCGGATAGGAGCCGATCGGCCGGCCGAAATGCTCCTCGAAAGTGTAGTCGGCGAATTCCAGGCATTCCTTCGGGCCGTTCGACCAGAGGTAGCGGTACATCGAGCCGTGCACCGGATCGCCATGCTCGTCGAGACCGGTGCGCCAGGTGTAGTTCCACAGGCCGCCCCAGTCCGACTGCTTTTCGAAGCAGACGATCTCGGGAATGTCGGCGCCCTTGTCGGCCGCCGACTTGAAGGCCCTGAGCTGTGCCAGGCCGGATGGCCCGGCTCCGATGACGGCAACGCGACTTTTCATTGCAGGCCTCCCGATCTGATTTCGGCTTTTGTCTTGACGCAATCCCCAAGGGAAAGCGCTATGGGCTTTTCCCGGGAAAACCGTTTTACGCTTTTCCTAGAATTGCTCTTACGAAACAAATTTCACTCACAGGGACAGTAAATGGCCGTTTCGTGCTGTCAACAGGCCGGTGCTGAAACAAGGTTGCACCGTGGTGGATTTTCGCAAAAAACTGGCGCGGCCAAACGCGGGATCACGCGCATGCGCCTTCAGGCAACTTGCCGTCGCAGTTGCGCTGCTGTATCGGCAGCTTACATGTTCACCTAGAGTGAAATAAATCCGCAGAGTGCCGGGGCCGACATGGCGAAGACAGTTTCCGATTCCAAGGCTGGTTCCGCCGGTGCAACGGCCAAGCCGCTGCCAAAGGTCTCGGCCGACGGGAAGACCATCCGCGCGCCGCTGACGCAGAACCCGCACGCCATTCGCGACACGCGCGAAAAAGTGCTGGAGGTCGCGATCGGCCGCGAGGTGCGGGCTTTCCGCAAGAAGCTCGGTATCACCGTCGCCGACCTGGCGGTCGCCACCGACATTTCGCTGGGCATGCTGTCCAAGATCGAGAACGGCATCACCTCGCCGTCGCTGACCACCTTGCAGGCACTGTCGCGGGCGCTCGGGGTTCCCGTGACCGCCTTCTTCCGCCGCTTCGAGGAAGAGCGCAGCGCCGTCTTCGTCAAGGCCGGCCAAGGTCTCGATGTCGAGCGCCGCGGCACCCGCGCCGGCCACCAGTACAATTTGCTCGGCCATATCGGCTCCAACACCAGCGGCGTCGTCGTCGAACCCTATCTGATCACGCTGACCGAGGATTCGGATGTGTTCCCGACCTTCCAGCATGAGGGCATGGAGTTCCTCTATATGCTCGAGGGCGAGGTCGTTTACCGGCACGGCAGCAACCTCTACCCGATGAAGCCCGGCGACAGCCTGTTTTTCGACGCCGATGCACCGCACGGGCCCGAACAGCTGACCAAACTGCCGATGCGCTATCTCTCGATCATCTGCTATCCGCAGAGTGCGAGTTAGTCCGGCCCAAACCCCGGGCTCGTCGGACTGCCATCATCGAGCTTCGACAGCCATTCGACCAACGCCGGGCGATAGCGTGTCAGGCCCTTGTAGTTGGCGAGTTCGTCGGGCAGGTCGCGGATGACGCGGTGCAGGCGCCGCGCCCATTTCGGCTGGGTCACCAGTTCGTCCATCTTGATCAGGTAGCAGCGGATCGGAAAGACGATGCCGTTCGAGCGCGGCAGGCGCCAGAAGCTCTGCAGTTCGACCCGCAGATGCACCTTGTCGCCGACATTTTCGGGCGTCACCGTCGCCCGGTCCGGACCCCATTTGTGATAGTTCTCAGGGCTCGTATCGAGGCGTGGATTGATGGTCATCGTCCAGTTCAGGCGCCGCGCCGGCTTGCCTTGCTGGATGTTGGTGAGGAATTTCAGCGCCCTGACGAAAATCCCCTTCTCATGCGCCAGCGGCACCGGCGCGTGCCATTCGAAGAAGTTCATGCCGATGTCGAAATCGAGTGACCAGTCGGCCTGGGTGGTGACCATGCCGGCATCCATCCACAGATTGCCGTCGCGCTGGTCGAGGATGCAGAAATCGCCCTGGCTCTGGCGAGTGATGTACTCCATCGGTCCGTAAGGCAGTGTCGAGGTGTCGCCGAAGGTGAAGGTGTCATCGATGCCGAGCGGCCGGTTGATCCAGCGCCAGCGGTCGCCATCGCGCGTCAGCGTGAAGTGCTCGGGATAGCCTAATGCCTGCTGCTCCATCAGGAGTTCGAGCAGGTCCCAGCCGGCCAGCGTCATGTGCGGCAGCGACTGGCAGCGCAGCGGATCCTCGGCCAACACCAAGGCACGGTCCTGCATCTCGGCGACATAGTGCTCGTCGACGTCGATCAGGTTTTCCAGCACGCTGCCCTTCGGCCCGACGACATGCGGCTCGATGTTCACCGCGTACATGTAGGCATCTTCGTGGAACGGGAACGGAAACCGCCTTATGTGTTCCGGGCTGTTCTTGAAGGTGAAATCGTCGCGGAACGTTTCCTTGCGAAAGGTGATGCCCATGATTTCCTCCTAGCGCTCCAGGACCAGCGACCGGCCCTCGAAGCGCGACACGCACGGCATGATCTTTTTGCCTGAACGGTGCTCTTCCTCGCTCAGCCAGTGGTCGTTGTGGATGAACCTGCCGTCCGAAGAGATGACGTTGGTTTCGCATTGGCCGCAGACGCCGCCGCGGCAGAGATAGGGTGGATCGACGCCGGCCGCCTCGATCGCCTCCAGAAGGCTCTGCTGTTCATCGACACGGATCGTCTTGGCGCTGACGGCAAGCGTCACGTCGAACGGCAACCCGGGCTGAGGTGCCGCGAAATGCTCGAAATGCACGGTCTCCCGCGGCCAGCCAAGGGCTGCTGCGCGATCCCGCGCCCAATTGATCATGCCGGCCGGGCCGCAGACATAGAGATGCGTGCCGAGCGGCTGCGTCGACAGCAAGCGGTCGAGCTCGATGCGTTCCTCGCGGTCGTCGTGATAGAGCCTGATGCGGCTGCCGTAGCGCTCGCGCAGCACATCGGCATAAGTGCCGAGCGATGCGGTGCGGCAGGTGTAGTGCAGCTCGAAATTGCCGCCTTCGGCCGCCAGCTGCGCGGTCTGCGCCATGAACGGCGTGATGCCGATGCCGCCGGCCAGCATCAGGTGCTTCCTGGCGCGCAGGTCGAGCGAGAACAGGTTGACCGGATAGCTGACCACCATCTCCAGTCCAGGCCGGACATTACGGTGCATGAACAGCGAGCCACCGCGGCCGACATCGTCGCGGCGCACCGAGATCGTGTATTCACGTGTGTCGAGCGGCGAGCCCATCAGCGAATACGGATTGAGCCTGGTGCGCTCGCCGTCGCGCATCTCGACCACGACATGGGCGCCGCCGGAAAAGGTCGGCAAAAGCTCGCCGTCGCGGCGGCGGAAATGGAAGCGGGTGACCAGGTCGTTGACCGGGACGACATCGCTGACGACGACGTCGAGTTTTGTTGTTCCGGTGCTCATCGAAAAATCTCCTCCATCGGAGGAATCTCCGAGCGATCTTCCGCATTGATGCAGACGCCCTGGAAGGCGGCGATGCGCCGGGAATAATGATCGCGCACCAGGAGCAGCAGCCCGCAATGCGCGCAGGGCGCCGGCTGCGTCGTCACATTGTCGGTGATGCCCTTGCAGTGCACGCACTGCATGCGCCGCGCCAGCGAGCCGCGGTGCTCGGTCTGGATCGAGGTGTGGTCGATGCCGGCTTCAAGCGCCACCTGCATCGCCTGGCCGATCAGGCCTTCAGTGCCCGAGAGATAGAGGCGCAGGCCCATATGCGCGTTGGCGAGCGTCTGCCTGAGCCGTGGCAGCAGGCTGGCGAAGGATGGCGCCTGGTGAAACCGCGCCGGCTTCAGCGCTTCGAGCGCGGCGATGTGCTTGCCGTCCGACCCTGGAATGAAGATGATTTCGGCATCGTCGAAGAACCCGGCGGGCGCGCTCCCCGCCATGTCCTTTATCGCCAGCGCCCCTTCCGCATCCGCGATAAAAAGATGATGCTTGCCAGGCTGCGGAGACAGGGTTCCGTAAACGGGCCGGCTGATGATACTTTTGACTGCCATCTAACTCTTCGTGCCTCGAACCTCTCGCCGTTGACTATGCCTCAACCTTTCGCCGTGCGCTTGGTCTTCTTGGGATCATCGAAGGGAAGCGGCTGCGCCGTCGCTTTGATGACACTGCTCTTGTTGCGGATTTCGAGTTTGGTGTCCTTGACCGCGCAATCGACGTCGAGCCGGGCGATGCCCATCGATTTCTCGACCAGCGGCGAATACATGGCGCAGGTCACCACGCCGACCTTTTTGCCGTCGCGATAGACCGGCGCGCCCTCATCGGCCGGCTCCTTGCCGTCGAGCAGAACCCCATAGATCTTGAAGCGCTCCTTGCCCTTCAGGCGGTAGTGTTCCTCGGCGCCACGAAAGCCCGTCTTGCCAGGACTGACGGTGAAGTCGAGGCCGAGTTCCCACAGCGTATCGCCGGGGCCTTCATTGTCGAACGGATACTTTTGGGAGTTGTCGTAGGGATAAAAGAGCAGATAGCTTTCGACGCGCAGCATGTCGAGCGTGGTGAAGCGGCACGGAATGATGCCGTCGCCCTTGCCCTCGTCGAGGATCCTGTCCCAGATCGTTCCGGCATCCTGGCCGCGGCAGAAGATCTCATAGCCGCGCTCGCCGGTGTAACCGGTGCGCGAGATCATGACGGGCAAGCCGAAAAGCTGCGTCTGCATGTGATGGAAATAGTTGAGATCGCGAATGCCCGGCACGTGCTTGGCCAGGTAGTCGACCGATGTCGGCCCCTGCAGCGACAAATCGTGGAGATTGTCGTCGAAGCGGAGTGATACGTCGCGGCCCATGGCCGCGCGCTGCAATTCCTCATGGCCGGTGCCCGAGCCATGCACGACCATCCAGGCATTGGGGCCGGTGCGGTAGAGGATGCAGTCGTCGGTGAATTTTCCCGCCTCGTTCAGCATGCAGGCATAGGCCGACTTGCCGGGATAGATCTTCTCGACATCGCGCGTCGTCGCCAGATCGATCAGGTGCGAGGCATGCGGTCCGGTGATGTGGACCTTCTTGAGGCCGGAGACATCCATCAGACCGGCCTGGGTGCGGATGGCGATGTATTCCTCGTCGGCATCCTTGTCGTAGGTCCAGGCGGTTCCCATGCCGCTCCAGTCTTCGAGCTTCGAACCGAGCGCGCGATGGCGATCCGCCAGGGTCGAAAATCTCCAGGATGCCGTCATCCGCTCGTCCTCCGTTTCGAAAATTCTTTAGCTGTTCCCTGCCCCCTGCGCAGCGGCGGGAGCTTTGACCGAATATTGACCGCAAACGTCGAGGCGCCGCAATACCCATAAGCAATTAATTTCATTGTCAGGCAAAATCCGCCACGCGAAGCAAACGGTTAACCCCACGTAAATCGCGCTTGACAATCGCGGAATTCGGACGGAATTTATGAAAAAAATTTCACTCTCTTGAAAGATGGCAGCGGGCGGCCAATTCGGGGTCGAGCGTTGGAAAAGGGGAAAAACCGATGTCAGACATGCAGCAGCGCATCGAAACGCTGTACCGCTCCGACGTGCGCGGGTCCGCGCTCCTGATCGTGTGCCTGTGGGCGACGATCCTCTTCGTCCTCTTCATGACGTGGCCGTACGTCCCGAACGCGGGGATCAAGGCGGTCGTCGCCGCCGCCGCCGCTGCCGTGCTGATCTTCAACACGGCCGCCATCCTGGCGATGGTCAAGCACTACAAGGAAGACAAGGAATTCATCTACGGGCTCGATATCAAGAACGCCGACGCGTTCCGCAACCGCAAGTCCTGAGGGGTAGAAGAGATGCCGCGCTACACGCCACCGGAGCAGAGCAAGGCCGGGCAGGTTTTCGACATCGCCGTCGTCGTGGTCGCCATTTTCGTGGCGCTGTGGCTGCCGCTCAAGCTGGGTCTTGCCGGTGCGGCGAAATCAATCGACGCGCTCGACGCCAAGACGTGGGAAGCGCTTGGCCAGAACCCGACAATGGCCTCGATCTGGGAAAAGCTCGGCTACACGCCCGAGACCGCGCATGACATCATCCAGAACCGCTTCCACTATGTCATCGACTGGCCGACGCTGATCGTCATGGCCGCGGTGCTGATCGGCTATTTCGTCTTCCTGTTTCGCGCGTCCGACCGCGAATATCGCGACGTCATCAACGAAAAATTCGACGACAAGTAAAAGATTCGACGACAAAAATTGGGGGACGCACCATGTGGACCGCACTCTCTTACGCATGCTGGGGCATCTCGATCGTGCTTGCCCTGTGGATGCTCTATGACTGGTTCAGGGTCGATACGACCTTCTCCGAAGAGGTGCTGACCTCATCGCGCGAAGGTGAGCTGGAAGCCGTTTCCGAAAAACACCGGATCTGAGTGGGGATTGAACAATGACGGTTACACTTGAACCGGCAATCCACGGAGACAGGGTTTCACTGCTCCGCGTGCTTGGCCCGGCCCATGTCTGGGCGCTTGGCGTCGGCATCGTTCTCGTCGGCGAATTCACAGGCTGGAATTTTGCCGCCGACAAGGGCGGCGCGCTGGCCGCGCTGATCGTCTGCTGGGTCGTCGGGCTGCTCTACACCTCGGTCGCGATGATCGATTCCGAGGTCACATCGACCGTCGCCGCCGCCGGCGGCCAATATGCGCAGGCCAAGCACATCGTCGGACCGCTGATGGCGTTCAATGTCGCGCTGTTCCTGGTCTTTGCCTACACCATGCTCGAAGTCTCCGACGCCATCCTGCTCGGCGACACGATCGTCGCCAAGGCGGGGGTCGAAGGGCTGACCCACAATTCCTTCATCGCCGCGACCATCGTCGTGCTGGCGTGGCTGAACTATCGCGGCGTGCTGATGACGCTCAACGTCAACTTCGTCATCACCGCGATCGCCTATGTCTCGATCGTCATCCTGTTCTTCTCGGTCAGCCCGTGGACGCAAGGCGCCGTGCTGAAGCTCAACGAACTGGTCACCCCCGGCAACGCCCTGCCCTATGGCTGGATCGGCGTCATCGCCGCCTTCCAGTTCGGCATCTGGTATTATCTCGGCATCGAGGGCACCACGCAGGCCGCCGAGGAAGTGCGCTCACCGGCCCGCTCGCTGCCTTACGGCACCATGGCCGGCATGATCACGCTTTTGATCGCCGCCGCCATGACCTGGTATGTCTGCGCCTCGATGATGCCGTGGGAATATCTGGGCATCACCTATTATCCGCTGTGGGACGCGGGCAAGCTGACCGGCAGTCCGTTGCTTGAGAACCTGCTATTCGTCGCCACGCTGCTTGCCGCGCTGGCCTCGGCCAATGGCTGCATCAACGACGCGGCGCGCGCCTGGTTTTCGCTCGGCCGTGACCGCTATCTGCCGACCTGGTTCTCGGCCGTGCATCCGAGATATCGCACGCCCTACCGCTCGATCCTGTTCCTGCTGCCGATCGCGCTGGCATTCGCCTTCATCGCCGACCTCAACCAGGCGATCACCTTCTCGATCCTGTCGGGCGTGCTGCAATACACGTTCATGAGCATCAACATCATCATGTTCCGCAAGAAGTGGCCGCTGGGCTCGATCCGCCGCGGCTACACGCACCCCTTCCACCCGGTCCCGGCCATCGTACTGTTCTGCCTTTGCGTGGTGACCTTCTTCGCCATCTTCCTCGGCTTCGGTTCGCAGCTGATCGCGATGGTCGCCTTCTATTTCCTGATCTCGCTGTGGTTCCATTTCTACCGCTACAGATTCGTGCGGCGCGGCGACCAGTTCACCATGCCGTGGCCGAAGCCGCAGGGTTATTGATGGGGGTTGGCCCGTCCGGATCCCGGGCGGGCCTGGCATGAGAACATGTCCGAGGTGACATCAGCACTGCTTGCCGGGGCCATTGTCCTGGCTCTCGTCCTCCACCTTGCCTGGCAGGCGCGTACCAGCCGCAACAGGGCATCGACGGCGCTCGCCGTCGAGCAGGGCCAGATCCGCACGGTCATCGCCGACGCAGCCGATGTTTCGGACGGCACCGCCGGTGTCACCACCTGGCAAGGGTCATGGAACAGTCAACGCGTCCAGGTGCGCACCATCGTCGATACGCTGGCGACCAGGAAACTGCCGGCGCGCTGGCTCAGCGTTTCGGTCACCGAAGAGGTGGCGGTGCCAGCTACCTTCGACATGATGATGCGGCCGGGTTCGCCGACGACCTTCTCCAATTTCGATCACCTTGAGCATACGCTGCCCAAGGCCCCGGGTTTTCCTGCCGAAGCGGTGCTGCGCACCGACCGCAGGGCGGCGCGCTTTCCCCAGGGCCTCATCGCCAGCCATATCGAGATCTTTGCCGAGGGGCGCGCCAAGGAACTGCTGATCACCCCGAACGGAGTGCGTATCGTCTGGCTGCTGGCCGAGGCCGAGCGGGCGCGCTATGGCGTCTTCCGGCAAGCCGAATTTGGCGGCGCCACTCTCGATCCGGCGCTGATCGAAAGGCTGCTGGTTTCGGCGTCGGCGCTGCGCGACGCCATCAACAAGAACGAACGACAGGCCGCATGACCAGTTCCATCCCTGCACCCACCAATCCCTATCTGATTCTCGGCGCCGCAATCGTGCTGCCGGCAAGCGGACATGTCATTCTCGGCGTGCCGGTGCGCGGCTTGCAGTTCCTCTTCTTCATGGTGATCCTGGCATGGGTCACGGCCAAGATCGCGCCGCCTGACGCCAGCTTCGTCGGCCGGCATGCCGGCGGCTTCCTGATCTATGCCTTGTCGATCCTCGACGCCTACAAGACCGCCCGCATCCGCACCGCCAAATGGGTTCACAATGCCCGGCGGGACGGCGACAATGCACAGAGCGGCATTGGGCCGCACACGTAACTAGAGGAAAATTTTTTTCATATGATTGAATTTATGAGACTCATTCGATACATCATCTCTTAGCTGCAAACGTTGGGAGGCTGACATGTGTGGAATTGTCGGACTGTTCTTGAAGGACAAGGCGCTGGAACCCCAGCTTGGGGCGATGCTGTCGCAGATGCTGATCTCGCTCAGCGATCGCGGCCCGGACAGCGCCGGCATCGCCATCTATGGCGCGCCTTCCAAAAATGAGGCCAAGATCACCATCCAGTCAGCCAAGCCAGAGCGCGATTTCCGAGATCTCGAGGCGGAACTCGCCAAGGCCATCGGCACGCCGGTGACGATCGCGGTGAAATCCACTCATGCGGTCGTCAGGATCACGCCCGCCAAGATCGACGAGGCACGCGAGACCATCCAGGCGCTGCGCCCCGACATCCGCATCATGGGCGCCGGCGACGTTGTCGAGATCTACAAGGAAGTTGGCCTGCCCGAGGCTGTCGTCGATCGCTTCGATGTCCGCAAGATGACCGGCACGCATGGCATCGGCCATACCCGCATGGCGACGGAATCGGCGGTGACGACTATGGGTGCGCATCCGTTCTCGACTGGGGCCGACCAGTGCCTGGTTCACAATGGTTCGCTGTCCAACCACAACAATGTCCGCCGCGAGCTGATCCGCGAAGGCATGACCTTCGAGACCGAGAACGACACCGAGGTCGCCGCCGCCTATCTCTCCTCGCAGATGGCGCATGGCAAGAATCTCGGCGAAGCGCTGGAAGGTACGCTCTCCGATCTCGACGGCTTCTTCACCTTCGTCGTCGGCACCAAGAACGGCTTCGGCGTGGTGCGCGACCCGATCGCCTGCAAGCCCGCCGTGATGGCCGAGACCGACCAGTATGTCGCCTTCGGCTCGGAATATCGCGCACTGACCAAACTGCCCGGCATAGACAATGCGAGGGTCTGGGAACCCGAGCCCGCAACCGTCTATTTCTGGGAGCACTAAGTTCATGTCGGCAATCACCCTTTCAAAGACGGCGGCGCACGACCCTCGGGTCTTCGATCTCGACCAGCTGTCGCTGCGCGAACTCAACCAGGCGCTTCACAATCTGGCTCCCGGCTCGAATGAAACAGCCTGGGAGGTGCTCCATCCGAAAGGCAGTCATTCGGTCGCCGTTGGCGTCGACCAGCCTGTCGCCATCGATGTGCGCGGCAGCGTCGGCTATTACTGCGGCGGTATGAATTCAGGCGGCACCATTACCGTGCATGGCTCGGCGGGGCCCGGTGTCGGCGAGAACATGATGTCGGGGTCGATCACCATCAAGGGCGACGCCAGCCAGTATGCCGGCGCCACCGGCAGGGGCGGCCTGCTGGTCATCGAGGGCAACGCGTCGTCGCGCTGCGGCATTTCGATGAAGGGGATCGACATCGTCGTGCATGGCAATATCGGTCACATGTCGGCATTCATGGCGCAGTCGGGCAATCTGGTGGTGCTGGGAGACGCGGGCGACGCGCTGGGCGATTCCATCTACGAGGCGCGGCTGTTCGTGCGCGGCAAGGTCGACAGCCTAGGGGCAGACTGCATCGCCAAGGAGATGCGAGCCGAACATCTGGAGTTGCTGCAGGGTCTGCTCGACCGCGCCGGCGTCACCGGCGTCAAGCCGTCGGAATTCAAGCGCTATGGCTCGGCGCGCACGCTCTACAATTTCAATATCGACAACGCCGACGCGTATTGAGGCAGCATGACCTACAGGAACCCGCCGACGACGCCGCGCAAATCCGCGACCTTCGACGACTATACGCTTTCCGAAATTCGCCGTGCCGCGGCGACCGGAATCTATGACATCCGAGGCGGCGGCGCCAAACGCAAGCTGCCGCATTTCGACGACCTCTTGTTCCTCGGCGCCTCGATCTCGCGTTACCCGCTCGAAGGCTATCGCGAACGCTGCGACACCAGCGTGGTGCTGGGTTCGCGCCATGCCAAGAAGCCGATCGAGCTGAAGATCCCGATCACCATAGCCGGCATGAGCTTTGGTTCGCTGTCGGGGCCCGCCAAGGAAGCACTTGGGCGCGGCGCGACGCTGGCCGGCACCTCGACCACCACGGGCGATGGCGGCATGACCGAGGAAGAGCGCGGCCATTCCAAGCAGCTGGTCTATCAATACCTGCCCTCCCGCTATGGCATGAACCCGCGCGATTTGCGCCGTGCGGATGCAATCGAGGTGGTCGTCGGCCAGGGCGCCAAGCCCGGCGGCGGCGGCATGCTGCTTGGCCAGAAGATCTCCGACCGCGTCGCCGAAATGCGCACGCTGCCGAAAGGCATCGACCAGCGCTCGGCCTCGCGCCACCCGGACTGGACCGGACCCGACGATCTCGAGATCAAGATCCTCGAACTGCGTGAAATCACCGACTGGGAAAAACCGATCTACGTCAAGGTTGGCGGCGCGCGGCCCTATTATGACACCGCGCTTGCCGTGAAGGCCGGCGCCGATGTCGTCGTCGTCGACGGCATGCAGGGCGGCACCGCCGCGACCCAGGAAGTGTTCATCGAGAATGTCGGCATGCCGACGCTTGCCTGCATCAGGCCTGCGGTGCAGGCGCTGCAGGATCTCGGCATGCACCGCAAGGTGCAGCTGATCGTCTCCGGCGGTATCCGCAACGGCGCCGATGTCGCCAAGGCGCTGGCGCTCGGCGTCGACGCGGTCTCGATCGGCACGGCTGCCCTTGTCGCGCTCGGCGACAACGATCCCCATTGGGAGGCGGAGTATAACGAACTCGGCACCACGGCCGGCGCCTATGACGACTGGCACGAGGGGCGCGATCCGGCCGGCATCACCACGCAGGACCCAGAACTGATGAAGCGGGTCGATCCTATCGCCGCCGGACGCCGGCTGGCGAACTACCTCAAGGTGATGACGCTCGAGGCGCAGACCATTGCGCGTGCGTGCGGCAAGAACAGTCTGCACAATCTCGAACCCGAGGACCTCGTCGCGCTGACGATCGAGGCAGCCGCCATGGCTGGCGTGCCGCTGGCCGGCACCAACTGGATACCGGGGAAGAACGGCTTCTGATCAACGAAGGGCCGAAGCCCACATGCTCTGGGGCCAACAATCGACAAAAAATGGGGAACTACGGTGACAATTGATCTTGCTGAATTCGCAAGGGCGAAAAACGTCAAATACTTCATGATTTCCTACACCGACCTGTTCAGTGGCCAGCGTGCCAAGCTGGTGCCGGCGCAAGCGATCGCCGACATGCAGAAGGACGGCGCCGGCTTTGCCGGTTTCGCCACCTGGCTCGACCTGACGCCGGCGCATCCCGACATGCTGGCGGTGCCGGATCCGGATTCGGTCATCCAGCTGCCGTGGAAGCCGGAGGTCGCCTGGGTCGCAGCCAACTGCATCATGGACGACAAGGAGGTCGATCAGGCGCCGCGCAACACGCTGAAGCGGCTGATCGCGGAAGCCGCCAGTGATGGCATGCATGTCAAGACCGGCGTCGAAGCCGAGTTCTTCCTGATCTCACCCGACGGCAAGACGATTTCCGACGAATACGACACGGCGTCGAAGCCGTGCTACGACCAGCAGGCGGTGATGCGCCGCTACGATGTCATCGCGGAAATCTGCGATCATATGCTGGCGCTCGGCTGGGGCGCCTACCAGAACGACCACGAGGACGCCAACGGCCAGTTCGAGATGAACTGGGCCTTCGACGACGCGCTGGCGACCGCCGACAAGCACTCGTTCTTCAAGTTCATGGTCAAGTCGATCGCGGAAAAGCATGGCCTGCGCGCCACCTTCATGCCCAAACCCTTCCAGGGGCTGACCGGCAATGGCTGCCATGCCCATATCTCGGTGTGGGACAAGGCCGGCAAGACCAATGTCTTCGCCGACAATGCGATGGAACTCGGCCTGTCGGCCAAGGGCAGGAATTTCCTCGGCGGCATCATGAAGCATGCTTCGGCCCTGGCTGCGATCACCAACCCGACGGTGAACTCCTACAAGCGCATCAACGCGCCGCGCACCATTTCGGGTGCGACCTGGGCGCCGAACACGGTGACCTGGACCGGCAACAACCGCACCCACATGGTGCGCGTGCCCGGCCCCGGCCGCTTCGAACTGCGCCTGCCGGATGGTGCCGCCAACCCCTATCTCCTGCAGGCCGTCATCATCGCGGCCGGCCTAGACGGCGTCCGTTCGAAGGCCGATCCCGGCAAGCGCTACGACATCGACATGTACCAGAATGGACATACTGTGAAGGGCGCGCCGAAGCTGCCGCTCAACCTGCTCGACGCGCTGCGCGAGTTCGACAAGGACAAATCGCTGAAGGCGGCGCTGGGTGAGGAATTTTCGTCGGCCTACCTAAAGCTGAAGCACCAGGAATGGAATTCCTATGCTTCGCACTTCACGCAATGGGAGCGCGACCACACGCTGGACATCTGACCACCAGCGCGATGCGAGCGACCTCGGAATGAACGCATGAAATACTCGATCTTCTCGCTCGCCCGCGCCGCCCTGTCCGGCCACAAGAACTGGCAACGCACCTGGCGCGACGCCACGCCGAAGGACCGTTACGACGTGGTGATCATCGGCGGCGGCGGCCACGGGCTGGCAACCGCCTGGTTCTTGGCCAGCGAGTACGGCATCAAGAACGTCGCTGTGCTCGAAAAAGGCTGGATCGGCTCCGGCAATGCCGGCCGCAACACCACCATCATCCGCTCCAATTACGGCCTGCCCGGCAACACCGGCTTCTACGAGCTATCGATGAAGCTGTGGGAAAGGATGGAGCAGGACCTCAACTACAACACGATGGTCAGCCAACGCGGCGTCATCAACCTCTACCACTCCGACGCGCAGCGCGACGCCTATGCGCGGCGCGGCAACACGATGCGCATCAACGGCATCGACGCCGAACTGCTCGACCTTGCCGCTGTCAGGAAGATGATACCGTTCCTGAACTTCGATAATGCGCGCTTTCCCGTGCAGGGCGGCCTCTTGCAGCGGCGCGGCGGCACGGCACGGCATGACGCCGTTGTCTGGGGCTACGCGCACGCGGCGAGTGAACTCGGCGTCGACATCATCCAGAACTGCGAGGTCACCGGTTTTACCCGCGACGCCAATGGCAAGGTGACCGGCGTCGAGACATCGCGCGGCAGGATCGGCGCCGGCAAGGTCGGCATGGCTGTTGCCGGCAGTTCGTCGCGCGTGGCGGCGATGGCCGGCCTGCGCCTGCCGATCGAAAGCCATGTGCTGCAGGCCTTCGTCTCCGAGGCGATCAAGCCACTCATTCCCGGTGTCATGACCTTCGGCGCCGGCCATTTCTATGTCAGCCAGTCCGACAAGGGCGGGCTGGTCTTCGGCGGCGACATAGACGGCTACAATTCCTACGCCCAGCGCGGCAACATGCCTGTGATGGAGGACGTCTGCGAGGGCGGCATGGCGCTGATGCCGATGATCGGCCGCGTGCGGTTGCTGCGCCAATGGGGCGGCATCATGGACATGTCGATGGACGGTTCGCCGATCATCGACAAGACGCCGGTCGACGGGCTCTATCTCAACGCCGGCTGGTGCTATGGCGGCTTCAAGGCGACGCCGGGCTCGGGCTTTGTGTTCGCCCACCTTCTGGCCCGCGATGCGCCGCACGAAGAGGCGGCGCGGTTCCGCCTCGACCGCTTCCGGCGCGGCGCGATGATCGACGAGAAGGGCCAGGGCGCCCAACCGAACCTGCATTGAAGGCGGTTAGAAGCAAATGCGCATTGTCTGTCCCTTCTGCGGTGAACGCGAACTCGGCGAGTTCACCTATCTCGGCGACGCCAAGCCGGTGCGGCCAGTGGCCGGCGCCTCGGAAGACGAAGTCTTCGACTATGTCTATCTGCGCGACAATGTCGCCGGGCAGACCAGCGAATACTGGTACCATGGCGGCGGCTGCAGGGCCTGGCTGAAGGTTGCACGCAACACGCTGACGCATGAGATTTCGGCCGTGGAGCCGGCTGCGGGTGCTGGGGCGAGGCAGGTCGCGAAATGAGTTTTCCTGTCCAAGTCAGCGCTGCCCCTCATCGCCCTGCCGGGTACTTCTCCCCGTATAGTGACGGGGAGAAGGGAGCTGGCCGCAACGAGAGCGCCCCTCTCCCCGTCACTATATGGGGAGAGGATGCCGGCAGGCAGGTGAGGGGCAGCGCGACGCTCCCGCATGACATCGAATCGATGAGAGGCCGGCAATCGTGACGTCCAGCCAATCCCATCGTCTCCCTTCCGGCGGTCTGATCGACCGCTCGGCGCCGCTGAACTTCCGCTTCGACGGCAAGGCTTTCTCCGGCTTTCAGGGCGACACGCTCGCCTCGGCGCTTATCGCCAACGGCGTCAAGCTGGTCGGCCGCTCGTTCAAATACCATCGCCCGCGCGGCATCCTCACCGCCGGTTCGGAAGAACCCAACGCGCTGGTCGAATTGCGCACGGGCGCCCGGCGCGAGCCGAACACCAAGGCGACGACGGCGGAGCTCTATGACGGGCTGGAAGCCGCCAGCCAGAACCGCTGGCCGTCGCTGCGCCATGATGTGATGTCGGTGAACCAGCTATTCGCGCCGATCTTCGTCGCCGGCTTCTACTACAAGACCTTCATGTGGCCGGCGAAATTCTGGGAAGCCATCTACGAGCCGGCGATCCGCCGCGCCGCCGGTCTCGGCCGCGCTGCCGGCGTTGCCGATCCCGACCACTACGACAAGGCATGGGCGCATTGCGATGTGCTGATCGCAGGCTCCGGCCCGGCCGGTTTGGCCGCGGCATTGGCAGCCGGCCGCGCCGGCGCCCGCGTCATCCTGTGCGAAGAGGATTTCACGCTCGGCGGCCGCTTGCTGTCGGACGGCGGCACAATCGATGGCCTGCCGGCAGCCGAGTGGCTGTCGCGGTCACTGGCAGAACTGGCTGATATGCCCGACGTCCGCATCACGACCCGCACGACTTTGTTCGGTGTCTACGATGGCGGCACCTATGGCGCGATCGAGCGGGTCAACGACCATTTGCCCCAGCCGCCCGAGCATCAGGTGCGCCAGCGCTTGTGGCGGATCGTGGCCAAGCGCTGTGTCGTCGCGGCCGGCGCCATCGAACGGCCGATCGTCTTTGCCGGCAACGACACGTCCGGCGTGATGATGGCCTCCGCCATGCGGACCTATGTCGCGCGCTACGCGGCAACGCCGGCCAAACGCATCGCGCTGTTCACCAACAATGAGGATGGCTGGCGCACGGTCGAGACGGCCCTCGGTGCCGGACTGCGGATTGCCGCGGTCATCGATGCGCGGCCTGATGTATCTCCAGCCCACCGATCGCTCGCCTCCAAGGGTGGCTTCGCGGTGCTGCACGGCTCCGTCAGTGGTGTCGAGGGCGGCAAGGACGGCGTCAGGAAAATCGCGGTGTCGCTCACCGGCGGTGCGCGCGCCGAGGTCGAAGCCGACGGGCTCGCTGTCTCCGGCGGCTGGAACCCGGCGGTCGGACTGACATCCTACCATCGCGGCCGGCCGACATGGCGTGACGACATATCAGCCTTCGTGCCAGATGGCGCCCCTCCGGGCATGGTTGCCGCCGGTGCCGCGAACGGCGACTTCGGCCTCGGCGCCTGCCTGAGCCGAGGATTTGCCGCCGGCGCGGCAGCGGCGCGTGACGCGGGGCACAATGGTACGGCGGGCGCTGGTCCTGTCGCCGACGACGAGGCGTTTTCACTGACGCCGCTCTGGCATGTCGCCGGAAAGGGCAAGGCCTTTGTCGATTACCAGCACGATGTGACCGCTTCCGACATCGAACTGGCGCAGCGCGAGGGCTTTGAATCCGTCGAGCACCTGAAGCGCTACACGACGCTCGGCATGGCCACCGACCAGGGCAAGACCTCGAATGTTGCCGGTCTCGCCATCATGGCGGCGGTCAGCGGCCGTTCCATTCCAGAGACCGGCACGACGATCTACCGGCCGCCCTATGTGCCGGTCGCCATCGGCGCCTTCGCCGGTCATCACCGCGATGAGACTTTCCATGCGACGCGGCTGACGCCGTCGCATCACTGGGCGGCCGAACAAGGCGCCGTCTTCGTCGACACCGGCTTGTGGAAGCGTGCACAATGGTATCCGCGCGCCGGCGAGAAGGACTGGCTGGAATCGGTCACCCGCGAGGTCAAGGCGGTGCGCGGCGGCGTCGGCTTCTGCGATGTCTCGACGCTCGGCAAGATCGATGTGCACGGGCCGGATGCCGGCGCCTTCCTCGACCGCGTCTACATCAACACCTTCTCCAGTCTTGCGGTGGGAAAAGCGCGCTACGGGCTGATGCTGCGCGAAGACGGCATCGTCTACGACGACGGCACGACGTCGCGGCTGGCCGAGGACCACTATTTCCTGACCACCACCACGGCCAAGGCCGGACTGGTGATGCAGCATCTCGAATTCTGCCGCCAGGTGCTGTTCCCGGAACTCGACGTGCAGTTGACCTCGGTTTCGGATCAGTGGGCACAATTCTCGATCGCCGGACCCAAGACTCGTGACCTGCTCCAGGAGATAGTCGATCCGTCGGAAGACCTGTCGAACGAAGGCTTTCCGTTCATGGGCGCGCGCGAGGTCAGCTTACGCGGCGGCCTCAAGGCACGGCTGTTCCGCATCTCATTCTCCGGCGAAATGGCCTTCGAGATTTCAGTGCCGGCACGCTTTGGCGACGCCATGGCGCGCAATCTGATGCTGGCCGGCGCGCCATTCGGCGTCACACCCTACGGCACCGAGGCACTCGGCGTCATGCGTATCGAAAAGGGCCACATCGCCGGACCGGAACTGAGCGGAACGACGACGGCGGCGGATCTTGGCCTGGGCCAGATGATGTCGACCAAGAAGGATTTTATCGGCCGCGTCATGGCCGGGCGCGAGGCGCTGGTCGCACCGGACCGGCAGGTCGTTGTCGGCATCAAGCCGACCGACAAGGCCCGGCGCTTGCGCTCCGGCGCGCATATCATTCCGAAAGGTCAGACACCTGGCCCTGATAACGACCAGGGCTACGTCACCTCGGTGTGTTTCTCGCCGACGTCAGATCAATGGATCGGGCTGGCCTTGGTCGAGCGCGGCCGCGAGCGCATCGGCGAGATCGTACACGCGCATGACCCATTGCGCGGCGAGGACTATGACGTCGAACTGTGCAATCCCGTCTTCTACGATCCGGATGGAGGGCGCCAGCGTGGCTGATTTTTCCTGGGCTCTCCGCAGTCCCCTCGAGCATGCGCTGGTCGCCGGTGGGCATGGTGCAGGCAGCATCGAGGCCGGCGTTTCGTTGACCGAGATCCGCAATTTCGACCTGATCCAGGTAATGGCGCGGCGCGGCCAAGCGGCCGAGCTGGCAAAGGCGGCCATAGCCCGTTTTGGCGTGGCGGCTCCCGATGCGCCCAAGGCGATACAGGCTCAGGACGCCACGCTGATCTGGTCCGGACCGGATCAGTTCTTCGTCCTGTCGAAGGGCGGCAAGCACACAATGCAAACGCTGGGGCCGGCATTGTCCGGACCTGCCTCGCTGTCCGACCAATCGCATGCGCGAATGGTGGTCAGCATTTCCGGAGCCAAGGCGCGGATGATGCTGGCGAAGCTGTCGTCGATCGATCTGCATGCGGGAGCATTTCCGATTGGCGCTGCCGCCGCAACCTCGATGGACCATACCAGCGTGACGCTCTGGCGCGGGAATGACAGGGCGGATGGGGTGGCGGTGTTCAGGTTACTGGTGTTTGCGACGTTTGCCGAAAGCCTTTGGCATACGATGCTCGACTCGGCTGCGGAATATGGAGTTGCTGTCAGCCATTCCGAGGGACTTTAATTCGATAATTGTAGATCTCGGCGCTGCCCCCCTGCCGGGCATTTCTCCCCGTAAACGGGGCGAAAGACACTGGCCGCAATGCCGCGCCATCTCTTTAGCGTCGGCACTTGGCGAAATCGGCGACGAGCGTCCTTCGCCCCGTTTACGGGGAGAAGATGGCGGCAGCCAGATGAGGGGCGGCGCCGACGTTCGGAGACAAGCCTGATCGGCGAAATTCAACCTGAGCCGACTGCGCCCGAAATGCCACCTCCGCCTTGCCAAACGCAACCGCACTGCTATTCTTGCTGCTAAAATAATTTTACACACAGGCAAACTTGTTTCTCGAACCGCAAGGCTGAGATGAGCCAGTCGCCCTACCCCGCAATTGCAGCCGGACCGCCTCGGCCGAGCCTCATCCTGAGGCCCGGCCAGATCGTCCTGCCGCCGGGCATGGAGCGTTATACGATACAGGGCAACGGCGCGGTGCTGATCGACATCGAGGCCGGCGACACAATCAGCGTGCGCAATGTCGAAGGCGGACAGGCCTGCGAGTTGCTGGCCTGGGACAGGACCGGCGCGACCGATGCCGGCATTTTTGGGGAAACATCGAACAGCAATGCAGCCGGCATCAAGGCGCAGCTGGCCGAGGGCGACTATAGTCTCGCATCGCTACGGGGCGGGCTCGCGCGCCGGCAGGTGCAGCTTGATCAGGCGAAGGCCGTGCGCGTATTCGGCGGCACCACGCCAGCCGGCACCGAGCAGGGTTTCACGGTCATACGCGACGGCGCGATGGTCATCGCCGCTCCCGGCGGGCCGATGCTGGTCGACGGCCACGACACGGCAACGCCACTTACCATCATCGTCCGGCGCGCCACCATCCGCCCAGTGGCGAAATCGCAATTGGCCGACCCGCTCACCGACCCGGTGCTCGACCTGCGTGTCCACTCGGCGACGGCGGAATCCTACTTCGTCAAGGCCGGCGACTATCTGCAGATCATCGATGTCGACGGGCGCCAGTGCACCGACTTCCAGTGCTTCTCGGCCCGCAAGCTGGACAAGGGCTTCGACCATCCACTCGATGTGACGACGACCCGCACGCTGATGGGTGCAAGTTATCCGATGCCCGGCCTGTATTCGAAATATTACGACCAGGACATGGAGCCGCTGGTCGAAGTGGTGCAGGATACATGCGGCCGGCACGATGCGTTCGCGCTCGCTTGCGCGGCGAAATATTACGACGACATCGGCTATCCCGGCCACATCAACTGCTCGGAGAATTTCAACCGCGCGCTGGCCGACAAAGGCGTCAATCCTCGTGCCGGCTGGATGGCGATCAACTTCTTCTTCAACACCGCGATCGACGCGCATGGTGTCATGGTGTCCGACGAGCCGTGGTCGCGGCCCGGCGACTATGTGCTGCTGCGCGCGCTCACCGACATTGTCTGCGTTTCCTCCGCCTGCCCCGACGACACGACGCCGGCCAATGGCTGGAACCCGACCGACATCCATGTGCGCACCTATTCCGGCCAGCACAAATTCTCGCGAGCGATCGCCAGACGCATGACGCCTGATTCGGAACCGAAAATGACCCGCGAGACATCCTTTCATTCGAGCTTTGCCAAGCACACCCGCAACTTCATCGAGTACAGGGGCTACTGGCTGGCCAATTCCTTCGCCAAGGACGGACCGATCGCCGAATACTGGGCCTGCCGGCAGGACGCGGTGATCATGGACCTGTCGCCGCTGCGCAAGTTCGAGGTCACCGGCCCGGATTCGGAAGCGCTGCTGCAGTACACGCTGACCCGCGACGTGAAAAAGCTCGGTGTCGGCCAAGTGGTCTATTCGGCCATGTGCTACGAGCATGGCGGCATGATCGACGACGGCACGCTGCTGCGCCTCGGCAAGGATAATTTCCGCTGGGTCGGCGGCGACGATCTGTCCGGCGAATGGCTGCGCGAAACAGCGGCGAAACTCGGCCTCAAGGTGCTGGTGCGCTCGTCGACCGACCAGATGCACAATGTCGCCGTGCAAGGGCCGAAGAGCCGCGACATCCTCCGAGAAGTCATCTGGACCTCGCCGCTGCAGCCGTCGATCGACGAGCTCGAATGGTTCCGCTTTGCGGTGGCGCGAATCGGTGGCGGCAACGGCATTCCGGTCGTCGTCTCCCGCACCGGCTATACCGGCGAACTCGGCTACGAGATCTGGTGCCATCCGCGCGACGCCGAAAAAGTGTTCGACGCCATCTGGGAGGCCGGCCGGCCGCACGGACTGAAGCCGATGGGGCTGCAGGCACTCGACATGGTGCGGATCGAGGCCGGGCTGATCTTCGCCGGTTACGAATTCTCCGACCAGACCGACCCGTTCGAGGCCGGCATCGGCTTCACCGTCCCGCTGAAGACCAAGACCGACGATTTCATCGGCCGCGAGGCGCTGATCCGCCGCAAGGAGCACCCGCGGACGAAGCTGGTCGGCCTCGATATCGATGCCAATGTCGCCGTCGGCCATGGCGACTGCGTGCATGTCGGCCGCGCCCAGATCGGCGTGGTCACGTCAGCCATGCGCTCGCCGGTGCTGAACAAGAACATCGCGCTGGCCAGGCTCGATGTCACCCATGCCGCCGTCGGTACCGAGGTCGAGATCGGCAAGCTCGACGGCCATGCCAAGCGGCTGCCGGCGCGCGTCGTCGCCTTCGCGCATTACGATCCGCAAAAGACCAAGCCGCGTTCCTGACCGCCGCCTTCGCGATGGTTTGGCCGGCTGACCGGCGATGTCGCCGGCCGTGTGAGTCCGTGCGCTCACAAGCGTGATGTGCACGACTTCACAAAACGCTTGACCTGAAAGCGCGCCGGATCAATCTTCACTGTTAAGAAAAAAATGCGACTGAGTGGAAACACCGGCAGTCGCTCAATGCACGCGTCGATGATGAAGCCTCGCAAAGTCGCGGCCGTCACGAACGGGGAACATCAAAAAGGGGAACAAAGACACATGAGCACGATTACGACTGCCCTGGAGCCGCTTGCGGAAGGCAAGCTGCATCGGAACATAGATTGGCGCGGCGCCTTCTGGGTGGCGAGTGGCGTCCCTGCCCTCGTCCTGTTCTCGATCGGCGGCATCGCCGGCACGACCGGCACGCTGGCCTTCGCGATCTGGATCGCCTCCATGATCATGGGCTTCCTGCAATCCTTCACCTATGCCGAGATCGCCGGCCTGTTCCCGAACAAATCCGGCGGCGCCTCGATCTACGGAGCCACGGCCTGGCTGCGCTATTCCAAATTCATCGCGCCGCTGTCGGTCTGGTGCAACTGGTTCGCCTGGTCGCCGGTGCTGTCGCTCGGCTGCTCGATCGCCGCCGCCTATATCCTCAACGCGCTGGCGCCGGTGCCGCTGTTCACCGAAACCTCGCCCGATGTCGTCGCCTATATCGCCGCGCATGCCGGAACGAGCGCCGCCGACGCCATCACGGCGGCGACCGCCGCCGCGACGCCGGCGATCCGCAGCTGGACGCTTTACAGCCACACGCTGGGACCGGTCTCGTTCACGTTCAACGCGACCTTCTTCATCGGCGCGGTGCTGATGCTGATCATCTTCGCCATCCAGCATCGCGGCATCCTCGGCACGGCCAACGTGCAGAAATATATCGGCCTGCTGGTGATCATCCCGATGCTGATCGTCGGCATCGTGCCGATCATCACCGGCCAGATCAACTGGGCGAATTTTTCGCCATTTGTGCCGCTGGCTGCTGCCTACGCGCCCGAGCCCGGCTCGTGGAACATTGCCGGCTGGACGCTGGTGCTCGGCGGCATGTTCATCGCCGCGTGGTCGACCTACGGATTCGAGACCGCCGTCTGCTACACTTCGGAGTTCAAGAACCCGGGCACCGACACGTTCAAGGCCATCTTCTATTCCGGTCTGCTCTGCATGCTGCTGTTCATCCTGGTGCCGTTCACCTTCCAGGGCGTGCTTGGCTTGAACGGTATGCTGGCCACCCCGATCGTCGATGGCTCGGGCGTTGCCGACGCTCTGGCCGGCATGGTCGGCGGCGGCGCGCTCATCCACAGCCTCTTGGTGATGCTGATGATCCTGGCGCTGGTGCTGTGCATCATGACCGCCATGGCCGGCTCTTCGCGCACGCTCTACCAAGGCTCGGTCGACGGCTGGCTGCCGCGCTATCTGAGCCACGTCAACGAGCACGGCGCACCGACCCGCGCCATGTGGACCGATCTCGTCTTCAACCTGATCGTGCTGGCCATCGCCTCGGCCGACGCGACGAGCTTCTTCTTCATCCTCGCCGTGTCGAACTGCGGCTACATCATCTTCAACTTCCTCAACCTCAACGCCGGCTGGATCCACCGCATCGACAACGGCCATATCGCGCGGCCTTGGAAGGCGCCGAGCTGGCTGCTCGGGATCGGGGCGATCTTCGCCTATGTCAACGCCATCTTCATGGGCGCCGGCGCCAAGGTGTGGAACCCGATGGCACTGTGGGCCGGACTGATCACAGCGGCGCTGATCATCCCGGTGTTCTGCTTCCGCCACTACGTCCAGGACAAGGGCAAGTTCCCCGACCACATGCTGGCCGACCTCGGCATGACGGGAGCCGACCTCTCGGTCAAAAAGGCAGGCATGCTACCCTATCTGACGCTGGTCGCCGGCGTGGTGGTGATGCTGCTCGCCAACTGGTTCTTCGTCATCTGACGACTTCCGGAAAAGTCGGCAGCGGAAAGCCGTAACAGGATGGACAATCGGCCGGTCGAAACTCGACCGGCCGATATCGTTTATTCAGCCGCCAGGGCCAGTTGAGGCCTTTCGGCTTCTTCGCTGGGTGCCAAATCGTCTTCCTTCTCGGCAACCCTCTTGGGCTCGCGGCCGAAGAACAGGGCATAGCCCGCCGGCAGGACCAGGATGGTCAGCACGGTGGCAACGAGGATGCCGCCCATCATGGCGTAGGCGAGCGGCCCCCAGAACACGCCGCGCGAGATCGGGATCAGTGCCAGCACCGCCGTCATCGCCGTCAGCACGATCGGCCTGAAGCGGCGCACGGCCGAGCCGATGATCGCTTCGGAGCGATCCATGCCTCTCGCAATGTCCTGGTCGATCTGGTCGACCAGGATGATCGAGTTGCGCATGATGATGCCAAGCAGAGCGATGACGCCGAGGATGGCGACGAAGCCGAACGGCGCGCCGCTGATCAAAAGGGCCGCCGCAGCACCGATGATGCCGAGAGGACCGGTCGCCAGAACCAGCATCGCCTTGCCGAAATGCTGCAGCTGGATCATCAACAGCACGACGATGACGGCCAGCATGATCGGCGCCTTGGCGGCGATCGAAGCCTGGCTTTCCGCCGAATCCTCCGCACCGCCCTGAATCTCGATCTTGTAGCCGGGCGCCAGCCCGTCACGCAGGCCCTGCATGTCCTTGTACATCTTGGTGATGACGTCGTTGGACTGCACGCCATCCGGCAGCGTCGCCCGCACGCTGATGGTCGGCAAGCGGTCGCGGCGCCATTCGATGCCTTGCTCCAGCACCGGCACAACCTTGGCTACCTGCGATAGCGGCACGAAGCCGCCGAAATCGGTCGGAATATAGACGGAGTCGACCGAGGACAGCAGGCTGCGGCTGGCATCCGGCTCGCGGGCGACGATCGACACCGTCTCCTCGCCGTCGCGGAAGTCGTCGAGCGGCACGCCGGACATGGCCGCCTGCAGCATCTGGCGGATGCGCTGCGAGGTGACGCCGAGCGCACGGGCGCGATCCTGGTCGATGACCAGCTTCATTGCCGGCACCGGTTCGAGCCAGTCGTCATGGACTGCGCCAAGCAGCGGATCCTCGCGGAACTTCGCCTTCACCTGGTCGGCGATGCGGCGCACCTCCTGGCGATCCGGTCCCATGACGCGCATCTGCACCGGCCAGCCGGTCGGCGGCCCAAGGAACAGGCGGTCTACCTTGGCGCGGATCGACGGGAAATCTTGCGCCAGGACGGTGCGCAATTTGACGATCAACCGTTCGCGGGCCGGTTCGTCATTGGCCATGACGAGCAGCTGGGCGAAGTTCGGATTGCGCAATTGCTGGTCGAGCGGCAGGAAGAAGCGCGGCGCACCCTCGCCGATATAGGTTGCGATGAAGCGCTTGTCCTTGTCGTCCATCATCTTGGCTTCGAGCGCCTTGGCCTGTGCCTCGACCTCCTTGATGCTGGTGCCTTCCGGCAGCCAGAGATCGACGAGGATTTCCGGCCGCGAAGACTGCGGAAAGAAGTTCTGCGGGATGAACTGGAACGCCCACAGGCTGGTGCCGAAGGTCACCAGCGTCATCGTCAGGACGATGATGCGATGGCGCACCGCCCAGCCGACGGTTCCGCGCAGCCGGCGATAGAAGCGCGTGTCGAAGGCATCGTGGTGGCTGCCGGCATGCTTGCGCTGCTTCAGGATCATGTTGCCTAGCCACGGCGTGAAATACACCGCGACGAACCAGGAGACGACCAGCGCGATGCCGACGACATAGAACAGGGTGCGGACATATTCGCCGGCCGTCGACGCGGCGAAGCCGACCGGGATGAAGCCGGCCGTGGTGATCAGCGTGCCGGTCAGCATCGGGAAGGCGGTCGAGGAATAGGCGAAACTTGCCGCCTCGATCTTGACCAGCCCCTCTTCCAGCTTGCGCTCCATCATTTCGACGACGATCATGGCGTCGTCGACGAGCAGGCCGAGCGCGATGATCAGCGCGCCGAGCGAGATGCGCTGCAGGTCGATGCCGAGTTCGTACATGATGGCGAAGGTGGCGGCGAGCACCAGCGGGATGGTGATGGCGATGATGAGGCCCGAGCGCCAGCCGATCGACAGGAACGAGACGACGAGCACGATCAGCAGCGCTTCGCCGAGCGCATGCATGAACTCGGCCACCGCGTCCGTGACGACGCCCGGCTGATCGGAAATCTGGTCGACCGAAACACCATAGGGCAGCGCCTCCTCGAAGCGCTTGTAGGTGGCCTCGACGTCCTTGCCGACATCGGTGACCTTAAAGCCCTTGGCCATGACGACGCCAAGCTGCACGCTGTCATGACCGTTGAAGCGGTATTTGCGCTGGAACGGATCTTCCAGCCCCGAGGTCACCGTGGCGATGTCGCCCAGCCTTGTGACCTGACCGCCGGCGCGCAGGCGCAGGTTCCTGATGTCCTCGACCTTGCCGACATCGCCTTCGACGGAGATGCGGACCGAATTGGTGCCGGTTTCGACGGAGCCGGCCGGGTCGACATTGTTCTGTCCCTTGATCGCGTTCTGCAGATCGGTCAGGGTCAGACCACGTTCGGCGAGCGCCTTGGACGAGACGTCGATGTAGAGTTTTTCCGGCTGGTCGCCGATGATGACGGCTTTCTCGACGCCGGGCGTCGTCAAAAGCATGTCGCGTGCCTGGATGGCAAACTTCTTCAACTCGGGGTAGCTGAAGCCATCGCCGCTGATCGAATGCAGCGTGATGAAGGTGTCGCCGAACTCGTCGTTGAAATAGGGGCCGAGCAGACCCTGCGGCAGGTCGCCTGATATATCGCCGACCTTCTTGCGCACCTGATAAAAGGCGTCGGTCACTTCCGCCGTGTTGGTGTCGCCCTTGATCTGCACCGTGATGATGGCACTTCCCGCGCGGGTGAAGGAGCGCACGAAGTCGAGATGCGGCGTCTCCTGCAGCTTGCGCTCGATCTTGTTGACGACCTGGTCTTCCATCTCCTTGATCGAGGAGCCCGGCCAGATCGCCTGGACCACCATGACCCGGAAGGTGAAATCGGGATCTTCCTTCTGGCCCATGCGCATCAGGCCGAGCGCGCCGGAAATGATGATCAAGCCGAACAGGAACCGCGCAATGGACGGATGGCCGATTGCCCAGCGCGACAGGTTGAAAGGCCGCTTTTCTTCCGTGGAATTGGTCATGGATGCAGATCCATCTGTTCAACAATCGAGTTCGGATCGGCTTCCGGGCGGCAAGGCTCTCCGAGCGGAGAAACACTCATCGCGGTGGGACGCGAGCATCGATGTGGGGGTTACATCAATCGAGCGTCTCAGGTCGGGCGCTTGCCGCCCGGAAACCAGCGGCTGCGGGAACGCGCAGCCGGTTGTCTGTCGTTCAGCGCACCTGCTTGGCGTCGCCGTCGTCACCCGCCGCGGAGGCCGATTGCAGCACCGTATCGCCGGCGAGTTTCACCTTGAGGTTCTCGGTCATGAACTGTGTGCCGGCGGCGACCACGATGTCGCCAGGCTTCAAACCCTCCGCGACACGCACACCATCGGCGGCGAACTTGGCTATCTTGACCGGACGGGCATGAACGGTGTCGGCGTCCCGATCGACGGTCCAGACGATCGACTGGCTGTCTTTCTCAGCCAGTGCGCTCAGCGGGATCGAAACGAGTTGCCGCTCATTGGCCGCCGACGCTTCGATGCTGGCGGTCATGCCGAGAAGCACACGCGGATCCTTGGGCAGGCTGACGCGGACGGCAAAGGTGCGCGACTGCGGATCGGCGCTGCCGGCGACTTCACGGACCTTGCCGTCCAGCGCCAGCGCGTCGTCGGACCAGAAGCCCGCCTTGACGATCTTGCCTGGCTTGAATTCGGCGATCTCCATCTCAGGGACAGCGATCAGCACTTCCTTTTCGCCGTCAACGGCGACGGTGACCACCGGCGATCCGGAGCCGACCACCTGGCCGACATCGGCGCTGACCGCGGTAACGATGCCATCCCTGTCGGCCTTGAGGTCGGTATAGCCAACCTGGTTCCTGGCCTGGGCAAGCGTCGAGCGAGCGGAATCGCGAGTGGCGACGGCTTGGTCGTAGGCCAGGGTCGCCTGCTCCAGCTGCGATTTCGGCGCGAATTTCTTGTCGAACAGCTGTTCGGCGCGCTTGCGGGCAAGCTCTGATGTCTCGACCTGCCGATCGGCGGCATCAAGGGCTGCCTGCGCGCTCTTGACCGATAGGTCGTAATCGATGGGATCGATGCGGGCGAGGACATCGCCCGAGGCCACGTGCTGGCCGATGTCGACGAGGCGCTCTGTGATCTTGCCGTTGACCCGGAAAGCCAGCGCACTTTCGGTGCGAGCCCGCACCGAGCCGGAATAGGAGAGCGTGCGGGTATCATGCGCCTGGGCGATCTCGACGACCTTGACCGGCCGGATGATGTCCTTGACTTCGGCTTTTTCTTGGCTGCAGCCGGCGAGCCCGAGGGCCGCGACCATCAGGCCGGCAACTGGTAGTTTGCGGAGGATGGAACTGGACAAAGACATCTTGTTACTCCCGACTGGAGATGAACGGTCGACACCGGCCTTCGGTGGTTATTATTTCAGAGCCCTGATCGCATAGTCGATCAGGTCGTCGGGCATCGCCCGGTTGGTCTTGGCAAGGCATTGCGCCACCATCTGCGGATGGCACAGGATGACGGTCGTGGCGCCGAAACACCGCGACGCGATCACCGGATCCTGCTCCCTGAACTCACCGGCCTCGATGCCGTCGCGGATCACTTCCGCAAACAGGTCGTGAATGCTGTCGACATGCTTGTCGATGACGGCCCAGTCCCGTTCGAGTGCGACGACGACCATCTCGTGGACCTTCTGCTCGTCGAGCATGACCTCCATGGTCATCTTGTATTGGGCGTGCACGTAGCGCCGAAGGCGCTCCTCGGCGCTGATCGGCAGGTGGGCACTCTCGTAGGCCATCTTGTAGCTCGCGCCGAGCATCCGGCCGCAGACTGCCTGGTGGATTTCCACCTTGGAGGCGAAGAAGCGGTAGATGTTGGCCGGCGACATGCCGAGTTCGCGGGCGATGTCGGCGACATTGGTCTTGCCGTAGCCATAGTGGCGGAACAGGCGCTCGGCGCAATCGAGAATGCGCGTCACATTTTCCTGTCGGGCGGCGTCGGCGACGATGGTGGCGGCTTCGGACATGATCCTCTATCGATTTACGAGTGACGAATTTCAATTTTCATCACTCGTAAATCGAAATGGGCGGCCTGTCAATGCGATTTCAACGTACTTGTACGATTGGTGACAGATGGTGACATTCGATAGACGTCACGAAGGCACCCGAGGATGCGGACTGCTGAAAATATTTTCCGCGAGAGGCCGTCGGCGTTTCAGGCGACCTTTGCCATTTCGCGCAGCCGGAACTTCTGGATCTTGCCGGTCGAGGTCTTCGGGATTTCGGCGAAGATCACCGCCTTCGGCACCTTGAAGCGGGCAAGCAGCGCGCGGCAATGCTCGATGATTTCGGCTTCGGTCGCGGCCCTGCCGGGTTTCAGCTCGACATAGGCGACCGGCACCTCGCCCCATTTGTCATCGGGCCTGGCGACAACACCGCAAGAGGCAACGGCAGGGTGTTTGTAGAGCGCATCCTCGACCTCGATCGAGGAGATATTCTCGCCGCCCGAGATGATGATGTCCTTGGAGCGATCCTTGAGCTGGATGTAGCCATCGGGATGCATGACGCCGAGATCGCCGGAATGGAACCAGCCGCCGGCAAAGGCTTCGTCGCTGGCCTTGCGGTTCTTCAGGTAGCCCTTCATGACGATGTTGCCGCGGAACATAACCTCGCCGATGGTCTCGCCGTCCGCCGGGGTCGTCCGCATCGTCTCGGGATCCATGATGGTCAGGCCTTCGAGTGCCGCGTAGCGTACGCCCTGCCGTGCCTTTTTGGCACTGCGCTCGCCCTTTTCGAGATCGTCCCAGGCGCCGTGCCATTCGTTGACGACCGCCGGGCCATAGGTCTCGGTCAGGCCGTAGAGGTGGGTGACGGCAAAGCCGGCATCGGCCATCCCCGACAGCACGGCTTCCGGCGGTGGTGCGGCGGCCGTGTTGAAGGTGACCGTCTGCGGGAATTCCCGCTTGTCCTCGTCCTTCGCATTGATCAGCACCGACATGACCACGGGCGCGCCGCATAGATGGGTGACGCCGTGATCGGCAATCGCATCGTAGATCGGCTTCGGCCGCACCCAGCGCAGGCAGACATGGGTGCCGGCCTGGACGGCGAGCGTCCAGGGAAAGCACCAGCCATTGCAGTGGAACATCGGCAGCGTCCATAAATAGACCGCATGCTTGGCCATGCCTGCATGGATGGTGTTGGTGTAGGCCATGAGGGCAGCGCCGCGATGGTGGTACACCACGCCCTTCGGATTGCCTGTCGTTCCGGAGGTGTAGTTGAGCGAGATGGCGTCCCATTCGTCGTCGGGCATCGACCAGGCGAAATCCGCGTCGCCGCCGGCGACAAAGGCCTCATAGTCGAGCGAGCCGATCAGGTCGCCTTTCGGATAGGGCGCGTCGGCGGCGTAGTCGGGATCGTCATAATCGATGACCAGCGGCTTGACCTTGGCCAGTTCCAGGGCCTGCTTGACGACGCTGGAGAACTCGCGGTCGACGATCAGCAACTTGGTCTCGGCATGATCGAGCTGGAAGGCGATGACCGCGGCATCGAGGCGTGTGTTGAGCGAATGCAGCACCGCCTTGGTCATCGGCACGCCGAAATGCGCCTCCAGCATCGGCGGCGTGTTGGACAGCATGACCGTGACCGTGTCGCTCTTGCCGATGCCGCGCTTCTGAAGCGCCGAGGCGAGCTTCAGCGACCGCCGCCAGAAATTGCGATAGTCGATGCGCTGGCGGCCATGGATGATGGCGATATGGTCGGGATAGGTCCTGGCCGCGCGCTCCAGATAGGTGAGCGGCGTCAGCGGCTGATGGTTGGCCGCGTTCTTGTCGAGATCCTGTTCGTAAGGATTGCCCATCACATGCTCCCCGCGCTTTTCTCTAGGACCTTCTAATCTCAGGCTCGGGCCGCGTCACCATCAACGATGCCCCGTTGGAGCGCATTTGGCGCAATGATGATCCAGATTCGCAGGGCGGAAGGGCATTGCATACCCTTGCCGAGTTTGACTTTTGTCGAGAGCCATGAATAATGTCAGCCGAGGAGACGGCATGGCGATCCGACCGGCAGAACAGCTCATCCATAAGGCCGCCTGGCTCTACTACGCCCATGGCCTGCGGCAGGACCAGGTGGCGAGCCAGCTTAACATTTCCCGCGCTTCGGTCGCCATGTATCTGCGCAAGGCGCGCGAGACCGGCATCGTCAACATCTCGACCTCGACCCAACTTTTCACCGACGATGTGCTGGCGCGCAAGCTCGAGGATGCGCTGGGCCTCGACGCCGTCTGGATCGCGCCGGAAAACGCCCATATCGCCGACCCGTCGACGGAAATCGCCGTGCTGGCGGCAAGCGTCTTTCTCGAACTGGTCAAGAAGGGCGACCGCATCGGCGTCGCCTGGGGCCGCACCGTCTACATGATCGCCGACATCATGTCCTATGCCGACCTGCAGGCTGTCACGGTGGTGCAACTCTGCGGCAATCTCGGTGCGCCCTATTCCTATCGGCCCGACCAATGCACGATGGAGATCGCGCGGCGGCTCAACGCCAAGGGCCTCAATTTCTACGCGCCGCTGGTGCTGTCGACGGAAGAGCTGGCACGCGCGCTGCGGGCCGAACCGGTGATCCGCGAACAATTGTCGGGCGTCGGTGAATGCGATCTGGCGCTGTACTCGGTCGGCGCGGTCGACGCCGACAGCCACCTGGTCAAATGCGGCGCGCTGACACCAAGTGAAATGGCGGAGCTGCGCGGCCGAGGCGCCGCCGGCGTCATTGCCGGGCAGATCATCGACGCCGACGGCAAGGTGCTCGACTGCAGCTACAACCGACGTGTGATATCAGCCGAGCTTGCCTCGCTACGCGCCATCGCCAGGCGGCTAATGGTGGTGCAGGAGGACAGCAAGTTCGAACCGCTGCTCGCGGCGATCACGGGCGGCCTTTGCACGCATCTGGTGGTCGGCGCGCGCATGGCGCAGCGGCTCTTGGATCACGCGGCCGCCGCGACAGAAAAGGCCTCCTAGGAAACACCATCTCCGCCGCCGGCGCATTGTCATCAAAGCGTCGCGGCATTCCTGTTTCACCATCAAAGACAGCAACCGGACGAAGCGAACATGAAGAACCTGTGGAATGACGAAGCCGCCGAAAAGCTCGTTGCCGACTATGCAAAGAAGGGTGTCGGCCGCGACCTGGCCTTGCGCGTCTACACGACCCGGCTGCTGGGCGGCGAACCAAGGCTGGTCCTGCATGGCGGCGGCAACACCTCCTGCAAGACGACGGCCACCGATCTTGTCGGCGACAAGTGGGACGTGCTGTGCGTCAAGGGCAGCGGCTGGGACATGGGGGTCATCGAACCGCAGGGCCTGCCGGCGGTCAAGCTCAAGCCGCTGCTCAAGGCGCGCGCGCTGAACAGATTGGCCGACGAGGACATGGTTGCCCTGCAACGCGTGAACCTGATCGATCCGTCATCGCCCAACCCTTCGGTCGAGACGCTGCTGCATGCCTTCCTTCCGCACAAATTCGTCGACCACACGCACTCGACCGCCATCTTGGCCATCGTCGACCAGGAAGACTCGAAGCCGCTGGTGAAGACGGTGTTCGGCAGCAAGATGGGCTATGTGCCCTACATCATGCCCGGCTTCGACCTCGCCAAGGCGGCGGCCGACATCTTCGACGCCGACCCCACGGTCGAGGGCCTGATCCTCGACAAGCACGGCATCTTCACCTTCGGCGACGATGCCAAACAAGCCTACGACCGGATGATCCATTATGTGAACGTCGCCGAGGACTTCATTGCCGCAAGCGGCAAGCCCAAGGCAGCAAAGGCAGCCTTGCCGGCAAGGCTCGCGACACCGGCGTCCATCGCGCCGACGCTTCGCGGCGCCGTCGCCGTGGCACGCGGCGAAGGCCGCTTCGACCGCATGATCAGCGACTTCCGCACTTCGGACGCAATCGTCGATTTCATCAATTCGGCCGAGATTGCCGACTATGCCGGACGCGGCGTGTCGACGCCCGATCTGTCGATCCGCATCAAGACCGGACCGATGGCGCTGCCGGCGCCCGATGCCGACAAGGCCGACGACTACAAGGCCGTGATCAAGGACCACGTCGAAGCCTTCGCCAAGGATTACCGCGCCTATTTCGAAACCAATGACGCGCTCGACGACGTCAAGCGCACCATGCTCGACCAGATGCCACGGCTGACGCTGGTGCCGGGCCTCGGCATGTTCGGCCATGGCCGCACGCTGAAGGACGCGAAGATCGCATCCGATGTCGGCGAAATGTGGATCGAGGCGGTGCGCGGCGCCGAGGCGGTCGGCCGGTTCCATCCGCTCTCCAAGGCCGATCTGTTCCCGCTGGAATACTGGTCGCTGGAACAGGCCAAGCTCGCCTCCAACAAGCCGAAGCCGCTGACCGGCCAGGTGGTGCTGATTACCGGCGGCGCCGGCGCGATCGGTGCGGCGACAGCAAAACTGTTCGCCGACAATGGCGCCCATGCCGTCGTCGTCGATCTCGACGCCGAAAAGGCCACCGAGGCCGCCAAGAAAGCCGGCAACAATTCGATCGGCGTCGCCGCCGACATCACCGATCCGGCACAGGTGCGCGCCGCCTTCGACAGAGCGGTCGCCGTGTTCGGCGGTGTCGACATCCTGGTGTCAAATGCCGGTGCCGCTTGGGAAGGCCGCATCGGCGAGCTCGACGACGCGCTTTTGCGCAAAAGTTTCGAACTCAACTTCTTCGCCCATCAGTCGGTGGCGCAGAATGCCGTGCGCATCATGCTCGAACAGGGCACAGGCGGCGTGCTTCTGTTCAACACCTCCAAGCAGGCGGTCAATCCGGGGCCGAAGTTCGGCGCCTATGGCGTGCCGAAAGCGGCGACGCTGTTCCTGTCCAGGCAATACGCGCTAGACTATGGCGCGCACGGCATCCGCTCCAACGCCGTCAATGCCGACCGCATCCGCTCAGGGCTTTTGACCGACGCCATGATCGCCAGCCGTTCGGGCGCGCGCGGCGTGTCGGAGAAGGACTACATGTCCGGCAATCTGCTCGGCCAGGAAGTGACGGCGCAGGACGTGGCGCAGGCGTTCCTGCATCACGCGCTGGCCGATCGCACCACCGCCGATGTGACGACGGTCGACGGCGGTAATATCGCGGCGGCACTGCGGTAGGGAAGCCTTGCCTTGATCACCCTGCTGCCTCGAGGCAGCGGGGCAAGGCGCGAGCGTAAAACCCTAACAACAATTGTTAGTTCTTGTTAGGTGTGGTACAGGTTGGGCATGAAAACCGAACCGATGCGTACCCTTACCATATCCCTCACCCCTCAGCAGGTTGCTCGCCTGCAAAGCGCCGTCGAAGGCGGAGGTTATGCCTCCAACAGCGAGATTGTTCGTGACGCCCTTCGTCTGTGGGAGCAGCGCGAAGAATTGCGAGCCTTGGAACTTGAACATTTGAAACGGGCCTATGCCGACGGCATGGCCAGCGGCAGGCCGGTGGAAGTCGAACCCGCTGAGTTTATACGCGGCCTGAAGGCAGAACGCCGCGCTCGTGGCTAGATATCGGCTCACACCACGCGCCTCGCAGGATTTGCGAGATATCTGGCACACCATAGCAATCGACAATGAAAAAGCGGCGGACAAGCTGCTTATGCGCATTTTCGACAAGCTGGAACTGGCGGCTCAACATTCCAAGATGGGCACCGCCCGGCCCGAATTGAGCGCAACTGCCCGTGTGCTCATAGAAGGCCGTTATGTCGTCATTTACGAACCGCAATCGGATGGCGTCCTGGTCGTGGCGATTGTCCACGGGATGCGCGATCCGGAACACTGGCTGTAACCCGGAGCGGCTGAGCATTCACATGGAAAGAGCGGCGCAACCGCCGCCCTTTCTTTGTCAAAGGTCCAAATTACTTCGCGTTCGGGTTCGGCATCCAGGCCGGCATCGCGACATCGGCATGGGCGAACTGCGGCAGCTTGGCCGACAGGTCTTCCATGTTCTTGATGTCCTTGTCGATGAGGTCCTTCTGCGTGATCAGCGTCGGCGGCACGACGACGTTGTGGCCGGGGTCTTCACCGGCCAGCAACTGTGCCAGCGCACGCACCGAGACCTGGCCAACGACGGCCGGGTTGGTGGCGGCCGTGGCAGCCCAGGCGCTGTCGGGCTCGCGCATCGCTGATATATCCGACGTCGAAATGTCCGCCGAATAGATCTTGATGCCCTTGTTCAAGCCCGCTTCGTCGACAGCGATCTTCACGCCCTTGGCGAATTCGTCATAGGGCGCGAACATCACCTTGATGTCGGAGTGAGCCGACAGCACCGAGCGCGCCTGGTTGGCGACCGAATTGGCGATCGGGTTGTCGAGCGTGCCGAACATCGCGACTTCGTCGATGCCGGCATACTTCTTCTTGACGTCGACCCAGGTCTCGTTGCGACGGTCGAGCGGCGCGATGCCGGCGACATAGACATAGCCGGCCTTCCAGCTCTCGCCATTGTCCTTGACGGCCTGTTCGAGGGCGAGGCGCGCCAAGTCGCGGTCGGACTGTTCGACCTGCGGGATCTTGGGGTTTTCGACGTTGACGTCGAAAGCCACCACCTTGATGCCTGCGTCGACCGCACGCTGCGCGGCGTCCTTCATCGATTCCGTCAGACCGTGCTGGATGATGATGCCCTGCACGCCGAGCGCGATGGCCTGATCGACCATATCGGATTGAAGGGCAGCATCCTGGCGGCTGTCGAGCACGCGCAGGTCGATGCCGAGCGCCTTCGACTGTGCTTCGACGCCCGAGAGATAGGCCTGGAAGAAGTCGCCGGTCGAGAGGTAGCGGACCAGCGCGATCTTGACGCCGGGCTTGTCGAAAGGCGCCGGCTTGTCCGCGGCCAGCGCCGGGAATTGCATCAGCATGGTCGCGCCGGCCAATCCGAGCGCCACCTTCCCCAGAAGTCTTCTTGTAATGCTCACTTTGTTTTCCTCCACTCTTGTTGAACCCAAAATCCTGTTCCGGTCGAAAGCTACCTCCTGCCCTTGCCCGAAAGCGCAAAGGTGAAGACAAGGGCGACGACCAGAACCACGCCCTTGACGAAATCCTGCGTGTAGTAAGGCGCGTTCATCATGGTCAGGCCTTGCAGCAAGATGCCGACGAACAGCGCGCCGATGGCAGTGCCGAAGGCGTTCGGCTTGGCGGCGCCAAGCACCGCGTAGCCGATCAGCGCCGCGGCAACCGCATCGAGCAGCAGATTATTACCCGAGGCGATGTCGCCGCGTCCAAGCCGGGCGGCGAGCAAAATGCCGCCGATCGAGGCAAAAACTCCTGAAATAACGTAGGCCCAGATCTTGTATGCCTTGACAGGCGCACCGGCGAGTTCAGCGGCGCGCTCGTTGCTGCCGACGGCGTACATCATGCGGCCGAAGCGGGTGTATTCGAGGAAGAACCAGATCAGCACGGCGAGCACGAGCAGCACCACGACCGACACCGGAATGAGATTGGGGATGAAGAAATCGAAGCGGTGGCGGCCAAGCGCCAGGAAGGCGTCAGAGAATTTGCCGTTGGCGACCGAACCGTCCGGCATGGTCATGCCGGTTGCGATCGAGCGGCCTTCGGTCGGGATGCGCTGCAGGCCGACGAGCAGGAACATCATGCCGAGCGTCGCCAGGAGATCGGGCACGCGCATGTAGACGATCAACCAGCCGTTGATCAGGCCGACAATGGCGCCGATCAGCAGGCAGACGACGACCGCGACAAAAGCGTTCTGCTCCAGCACCACCATCACATAGGCCGCCGCCATCATGGCTGATGTGGCGACCGAGCCGATCGACAGGTCGAAGCCGCCGACGACGAGCGTCGCGGTGACGCCGAGCGCCAACACGCCGGTGATGGCAACCGACTGGAAGATGAAGACGGCACTTTGCGGCGAGACGAAACCGTCGGCGGCGATCGCGAAATAGGCGACGAGCCCGAACAAGAGCACGATGAAGCCGTAGCGGATGGCGTGGTCGCGCAACGTCATTCAGCGCTCCCGCGCGCTGCTGCCGTCTTTACCCAACTCGAACCCATGGTCTCTCCGTTCCAATTCATATTACGCGCTCTTCAGGCGGCGCTGTGCAGCGGTCCGCCGGCGACCTCGGCCAGCAGGCGATCGAGATCAACGTCGGCATTGCGGTGCTCGCCGACGATGGTGTGCTCCGACATCACCAGGATGCGGTCGGCGGTCTCCAGCGCCTCGTCGAGTTCGGTGACGAACAGCAGCGTGGCGCGGCCGTTTGCACTGGCCCTGAGCTTGGCGGCAATGTCGCGCCGGGCGGAAATGTCGACGCCCTGAAACGGCTCGTCCAGAATGAACAGTCTGGCATCCTGGGCCATCCAGCGGGCGACCATCACCTTCTGCTGGTTGCCGCCGGACAGCTCCGACATTTCGTCCTTCTCGGAGCGGCAGACGATGCCCAGTTCCTGGATTTGCCGGCGCGCGGTAGCGCGTTCCAGACGGCGCCTGAAAACAGCGAAACGTGACATGCGCTTGTGAAACGGCAGGCTGATATTTTCCTGGATGTTGAAGCCGCCGACGATGCCGTTCTCGCCGCGGTCCTTGGCGACGAGGAACACGCCTGCGGCGATCGCCTCGCCGGCCGATCGCGGCGCATAAGGCTTGCCGTTCATCATCATGGTGCCGGCGAGCGGCTCGCGCACGCCAAACAGTGTCTCGGCGAGCGCCGTCTTGCCAACGCCGACGAGGCCGGTGATCGCAACGACCTCGCCGTCGCCGAGCGTCAGCGAGATCGGCTTGGCACCCTGCGCGATGCGCAGGCCCTCGATGTTCAGGATTGCCTTGGCCGAATTCCTGACAACGATCTGGTCGAGATGGATCTTACGGCCGAGCATGGCGTTGACCGCGCCTTCATAATCGAGCGGCTTCTTGTCGAAGATGCCTGAGATGATCCCGTCGCGCATGGATATGATGCGGTCGGCAAGCCGCCTGATATCCGACATGCGATGCGAGATGTAGAGGATCGCCACGCCTTGCTCGCGCAGCCTGTCGATCAGCGCAAATAGCCGATCGGCCTCGGTGCTCGAGAGCGATGAGGTCGGCTCGTCGAGGATCAGCACTTTCGGCTGGTGCGCCAGCGCGCGGGCAATCGCGACCATCTGGCGATCGGCCAGCGAAAGATCGCTCACCCGCGCCTTTAAATCGATGGCCAGCCCCATGCGGTCGGCGACCGCCTTGGCTTCCCGACGCACGCGGACCGGATTGAACAGGGTCGGCGCGCCTTTGCCGCTCAGCCTGTCGAGGGTCAAATTGGTGGCGACGTCGAGATCGGCGACGACACCGTCGTTGATGTTCTGGTGAACGGTGACGACGCCGGCGCGGATCGCCTCAGCCGGGGTTTTCGGTGCAAAATCCTGGTCGGCGAGCGCCATCGTGCCGCCGCCGCGCTCGTAGACGCCGCTGATGATCTTGACGAGGGTGGACTTGCCGGCGCCGTTGGCGCCCATCAGGACGGTCGCTTCGCCCGCATGCAATTCGAGCGAGACGCCGCCAAGCACCTCGTTATGGCCAAAGGATTTCCTCAGTCCCTCTACGCGGAACACGGCATTGCCGACCATGCGTTCCTCCCTGACATGACGCTATGGGCTACATCGGCAATTGTCAACACGATTGACAATTGCCAGATCGCTTCCTAGCTTGGCCCGGCCGCCATGCCTCAATTATATTCGGAGGGCATATGCGGGAGGATCACGATGACTGAAGAATTGCCGTTCGAAGCGCTGTCGGTGGAGACCTTGGCGGCCCGCCTTCGCACAAACGATGCGCTGTGCGCGAAGATCGGCAAGGACACGACACGCTGGAAGGTCCGCGAAGTCGGTGACGGCAATCTCAACCTGGTGTTCATCGTCGAAGGCGCCAGCGGTGCCGCGGTGGTCAAGCAGGCCCTGCCCTATGTCCGCCTGGTCGGCGACAGCTGGCCGCTGCCGCTGAAGCGCTCCTTCTTCGAATATCATGCGCTGACAAGGCAAGAAGCACGCGCGCCCGGATCGGTGCCGGCCATCCATCATTTCGATGAAGGCCAGGCGCTGATCATCATGGAATATCTTGCGCCGCCGCACGTCATCCTGCGGCGGGCGCTGATCGAAGGCCGGCAGCTGCCGAACATTGCCCGAGATATCGGCCTGTTCATGGCTCGCACGCTGTTTCGCGGCTCCGACCTGCACATGGCGGCCAAGGACCGCAAGGCGGACCTGGCGCTGTTCGCCGACAATGTCGAACTCTGCGATATCACCGAGAACCTGGTGTTTTCCGACCCCTATTTCGACGCCAAGATGAACCGGCATACCTCGCCGCAGCTCGACGGCCTCGTCGCAGAACTGCGCGCTGACCGCGACCTCAAGGTCGAGGCGCAGCGGCTGAAGCACATCTTCGCCGCCAATGCCGAAACGCTGCTGCATGGCGACCTGCATTCCGGCTCGATCATGGTCACCGATACAGAAACCCGGATGATCGATCCGGAATTCGCCTTCTACGGTCCGATGGCCTTCGATGTCGGCATGCTGCTCGCCAATTTCTGGATGTCATTCTTCTCGCAGCGCGGCCACGAGCAGGAGGGCAAGCGCGATGCCATGCGCGCCTATCTGCTCGAGGTGACAGTCGAGACCTGGTCGGTGTTCCGCGCCGAGTTCTCGCATCTGTGGCGCACCGAGCGCACCGGTATGCTCTACCAGAAGAGCCTGTTCGAGGATCGGGGCGACAGGCTCGGTGCCGAGCAGGCGCTCGACCATGTACTGCACCAGATCTGGACCGACCTGCTCGGCTTTGCCGGCATCGAGGTGCACCGGCGTATCCTCGGCCTCGCCCACAATGCCGATTTCGAGACCATTGCCGATGAGGATCTGCGCGCCATTTGTGAAGCAAAGGCGCTGAAATTCGGCCGCCACATCGCCGTCAACCGACGCCAGATTCACAGCATCGACGAGGTCAACCAACTGGCCGCGCTGATCGAACAGGAGAGCAGCATTTGAACGTCGGCGACCGCCACTATCGCACCATCTGGTTGAGCGACGACGGGCGTTCGGTGGAGATCATCGACCAGCGCTGGCTGCCGCATGATTTCCGCATCGAGACGATCGGCACGGTTGCCGGCATCGCCACCGCCATCCGCGACATGTGGGTGCGCGGCGCGCCGTTGATCGGCGTAACCGCAGCCTATGGTGTCGCCATGCAGATGGCGGCGGACCCATCCGATGCTGCGCTGGATGCCGCGTGGGAGACGTTGCACGAGACGCGTCCGACAGCGATCAATCTGCGCTGGGCGCTGGACGAGATGCGGCGCTTCCTCAAGCCGCTGCCAACGGAACAACGCGCCGAAGCCGCCTATCGCCGCGCCAAAGAAATCGCCGACGAAGATGTCGGGCTCAACCGCGCGATCGGCGAGAACGGTCTCGCCATCATCAAAGCGATCGCGGCGCGCAAGCAGCAGGGCGAGCCGGTCAACATCCTGACCCATTGCAATGCCGGCTGGCTGGCCACCGTCGACTACGGCACCGCCACCGCGCCGATCTACCTGGCCACGGAGGCCGGCATTCCGGTCCACGTCTATGTCGATGAAACACGGCCACGCAACCAGGGCGCCCAGCTGACCGCCTGGGAGATGGCCGGCCACGGCGTGCCGCACACGCTGATCGTCGACAATGCCGGCGGCCATCTGATGCAGCGCGGCGAGATCGACATGGTCATCGTCGGCACCGACCGCACCACCGCCGACGGCGATGTCTGCAACAAGATCGGCACCTATCTCAAGGCACTCGCCGCCGCCGACAATGATGTGCCGTTCTATGTCGCGCTGCCGTCGCCGACCATCGACTGGACGGTGCATGACGGTCTGGCCGAAATCCCGATCGAGCAGCGCTCGGCCGACGAAGTGTCGCTGGTCTGGGGCAAGACCGCTGCCGGCGAGATCGCTCAGGTCCGCATTTCGCCGGAGACGACGCCGGCGGCGAACCCGGCTTTCGACGTGACGCCGGCGCGGCTGGTGACCGGGCTGATTACCGAACGCGGCGTCGCCAAGGCGTCGCGCGAGGGCCTGAAGGCGATGTTTCCTGAGCGCGGGTAAGAGCCGACCGTCGAACCCCTAGTAGAGCGGCTTGGCCATATGCCTTGGCGTTGGCCACTCAGTGGTGGTGCCGGGCTGCACCGGCCGCTCGAGATAGGTCGACAGCACCACATAACTGCGTGTCGAGGTGACGCCAGGCGTTTCGTAAAGGCGCGACAGCAATCCTTCGAGCGCCCTGGTGTCCTCGGTGCGAACCTTGAGCAGCATGCAGCTGTCGCCGGCAACCGAATGGATCTCCTCGACTTCCGGATACTGTGAAACCGCCATCAGTTCCGGGGTCTTTCCCCAGCCCTTGGTGTCGATATGGACAAAGGCAAGCAAAGGCTTTTTCACCGCCCTGGGATCGATGATTGCCGCGGTGTTGCGGATGGCGCCGCTGCGCCGAAGGCGTTTGACCCGCTCATGCGCTGCCGGTGGCGACAAGCCCACGCGGTCGCCCAGTTCGGCGTAGCTGATCGTGGCGTCATCGACCAGGACGCCTAATATTCTTCGGTCGATCGCGTCGAGGTCGCGGACCGCTGCCTTGTTCCGCGGAATACCATCTGTTTCTTCATCCATAGCGAATTTCCCAATTGCAGCTGAATAAAATACGGCGATTATGACAATATGTCGAACGCGGATCAAGTTGCATCACTGGCGCCAAGCGTCCGAGCGCCTATCCCGGCGCTTGCTTACCTGCTGACCGGATGCATCGCCGTCATCGGCTCGAACTCGCTTGTGCTGGGCCCGATAGCCCCAGCCGTGGCCGCGTCGTTCGGTACCAGCGTGCCGGCCGTGATGATCGCGGCGGCCGCGTTCGGCCTCGGCACCTCCGCAAGCGCCCTGTTCCTTGCCCGCTACATCGACCGGCTCGGCGCACGCCGGATGCTGCAGGGCGCACTGTTGCTGTTGGCACTGGCGCTTGTCGCAAGTGCCGTGGCGCCAACAGTGATGATGCTGGTCGCGGCACAGTTGCTTGCCGGCATCGCTGCCGGTATCGCCATGCCGGCGATCTATGCCAGCGCCGCCGCCATCGCACCGCCGGGCAGAGAGAGCGGCACGATCGGCGTCGTGTTGACCGGATGGACGCTCAGCATGGTGGCCGGCGTCTCGCTGTCGGCCGTGCTTGCCGATCTGGTGCATTGGCGTGCCGTTTTCGCCGCAGTCGCGTTGCTGGCAATGCTTGCATGGGCGGGGCTTACAATGACGTCGCTCAGCGACATCAGGAAGGCCGGGCCGGCGCCCGCCCCGCTGGAAGCGCTCGGCATTCCCGGCATCGTGCCGCTTCTGATCGCTTGCGCCGCCTTCATGACCGCCTTCTACGGTGTCTATGGCTATCTCGGCGACCATCTTCATGTCGGGCTGGGAGAGCCGGTCAGCGCCAATGGCCTGGCGGCACTTGCCTATGGCATAGGCTTCGGCACGGCTGCTCTCCTCGATGGTGTCATCGACCGGCTGGGCGCGCGGCGCGTCATGCCATTCGCCTATCTTCTGGTCGCCGTCGTCTATGTCGCCATGGCCGCGACGAGCGACAGTTTCGGGCTAACCTTGACCATGGTGGCGGTCTGGGGACTGGCCAATCATTTCGGATTGAATGTCCTGGTGACGCGCCTGTCGGCGCTCGATCCGTCGCGGCGCGGCACGATCATGGGTTTGAACAGCGCGGTGACCTACCTAGCGGTCTTCGTCGGCACCACCAGCTTCGGGCCCCTTTATTCCAACTTCGGCTTTGCTATCTGCGCGATGGTCGCGGCACTGCTCATGCTGATCGCTGCATCGGCGGCGGCGTGGCGCACGAGGTAGTCGAACGGGCTTGGCCCAACCTTCTCACGGTTGACAGCAGCGCCCCGCCCTTTCATACAAAGCCGTTAATGTTCTCAGGGCGGGGTGAAAGTCCCCACCGGCGGTAAGGACTCTTAGTTGCGCATGATTCCTTTCCGAAAGCCGTTCCGGTTTTCGGGGTCATGCGCGGGACCCAAGCCCGCGAGCGCTTTCCGGTTTCGGAAAGGTCAGCAGATCCGGTGTGATTCCGGAGCCGACGGTTAGAGTCCGGATGGAAGAGAACGAACGGAAGATGGACCGCCTCGGCGGGCCGGATTGCGTATCGTGCGTCCTGATTCTGGTTCGAAACGGAAGGATGGACCCATGAATCAGCATTCCCATAAAGACTACGGAACTGTTCGCATCGCCGTCATTCGCGCGCGCTGGCATGCCGACATCGTCGACCAGTGCGTACAGGCCTTCGAGGCGGAACTGGCTGACATCGGAGGCGACCGCTTCGCCGTCGATGTCTTCGACGTGCCGGGCGCTTATGAAATTCCCCTGCATGCCAAGACCCTGGCCGGGACCGGCCGCTATGCCGCGATCCTCGGCACCGCCTTTGTCGTCAATGGCGGCATCTACCGGCATGAGTTTGTCGCCAGCGCGGTGATCGACGGCATGATGAACGTGCAGCTGTCGACCGGCGTGCCGGTGCTGTCGGCGGTGCTCACCCCGCACAACTACCACGACAGCGCCGAGCATCACCGCTTCTTCTTCGAGCACTTCACCGTCAAGGGCAAGGAAGCGGCCAATGCCTGCGTGCAGCTCCTGGCGGCGCGGGAGTTGATCACGGCCTAGGATCGCCAAACAGGCCGGATTTCAGCCCTGCAACAAGAATTGCGATCGACAAGACTTCTGAAGGTTGCGGTTGGCCCGAAATCCGGCCAGAAGCATCAGGGGCCGGCCGGCGACCGGCTGGCCCGCGACGTTGCGCTTGAAACCAGATACGGGAGACTATTGGGTGGCTCGCATAACACTGAGACAATTGCTCGACCACGCCGCCGAATACGGCTACGGCGTGCCCGCTTTCAACATGAACAATATGGAACAGGGCCTCGCCATCATGGAGGCCGCCGAGGAGACCAAGTCGCCGGTCATCCTGCAGGCAAGCCGCGGCGCCCGCGCCTATGCCAATGACGTGGTGCTGGCCAAGCTGATCGACGCGCTGGTCGAAATCCACCCCGACATTCCGGTCTGCATGCACCTCGACCATGGCAACAACGAAGCCACCTGCGTCACCGCCATCCAGTACGGCTTCACCTCGGTCATGATGGACGGGTCGTTGAAGGAAGACGGCAAGACGCCGGCCGACTACGCCTACAATTCGGGCATCACCAAGCGCGTCGTCGACATGGCGCATTGGGGCGGCGTGTCCGTCGAAGGCGAGATCGGCGTGCTCGGCTCGCTGGAGAGCGGCGGCGGAGAGCAGGAAGACGGCCACGGCGTCGAAGGCGCCATCAGCCACGACCAGTTGCTGACCGATCCCGAACAGGCGGTGGAATTCGCCAGGGATACCCATGTCGATGCGCTGGCGGTGGCCATGGGCACCAGCCATGGCGCCTACAAATTCTCGCGCAAGCCCGACGGCGCGGTGCTGGCCATGAACGTCATCGAGGAAATCCACCGCCGCCTGCCGAACATGCATCTGGTCATGCACGGCTCGTCCTCGGTGCCGGAGGATCTGCAGGAGATCATCAACAAATATGGCGGCCAGATGAAGCCGACCTGGGGCGTTCCGGTCGAGGAGATCCAGCGCGGCATCAAGCACGGCGTGCGCAAGATCAACATCGACACCGACAACCGCATGGCGCTGACCGGCGCGATCCGCAAGGTGCTGACCGAGAACCCGAGCGAGTTCGATCCGCGCAAATATCTGACACCCGCCATGGCCGCCATGCGCAAGCTGTGCAAGGAGCGCTTCGAACAGTTCGGCACCGCCGGCAACGCGCAGAAGATCAAGCCGCTGCCCGTCGCCGAAATGGCCAAGCGCTACAAGTCGGGCAGTCTCGATCCGAAGTTCGGGTGAGTGGCTGACGCGGCCTTCCCTTCTCCCCTTGTGGGAGAAGGTGTCGCCGCAGGCGACGGATGAGGGGTGTTCCAGGGAACATTAACGCCTCACTCCGCTGGAAGACTCCTCATCCGTCTCGGCGCTATCGCGCCGATCCACCTTCTCCCACAAGGGGAGAAGGCAAGAGAGGTGCCCCCCTCAAAAACTCGATCACCATCGCCGCCGTCCAGGTGAAGCGGCCGCCGCCGAGGGGCTCGCCGGTGAGCGGATCGTAATATTCGGCAAAGCCACTTTCCTGGATCAGATCCAGGCTGGATTGCGTGATGCGCCGCGCCGCGTCATCGTGACCAGCGACGGCAAGGCCGTCCGCGATCATGTAATTGACGACCAGCCAGACCGGGCCGCGCCAGTAGCGCTTGGCGTCGAAGCGTGGATCGTCTGGATCATGCGACGGCACGACGTAACGCGCCTTGGCGGCTAGGCGTTCGACGGTTGCGGCCAGCGCTACGGTGCGAGCCCCGGGAATGGCCGCGAAGGCCGGCAGGATGCCGCCGACGGAGGCGCTGTCGACCAGTCTGCCGGTGACGCGGTCGAGGCAGAGATACTGGCCTCGCGCATCGCTCCACAGCCGCTCCATCGCCGCCAGGCCCTTTTCAGCACGGGCACGATTGGCGCGAGCAATCCCGGTTTCGCCCAGCGCCTCCGCAAGATCGGCAAGATCGGTCGAGGCGCGGATCAAAATGGCGTTGAAGCCGGGATCGACGACCTGGAATGGCGAGGCGTCATGCAGCCTGGCATTGTCCCAGCCAAGCCCGCGAAAAAGCTGCAGCAGCCAGATGTAGCGGTCGTACTGCCCTTGTGTCGGACGGTGCGCAGGGTCGGCATGCAGGATGTCGCGGCGCGTGTAGGGCTCGACACCTTCGGTCGGCACACGCTCGAAGGCATCGTCCCAGTCGATGGAATTGTCGCGCCCGGACTCCCAGGGATGGATGATGGCGACCAGCCCCTCACCTTTTGGGTCGCGGTTTTCGTAAAACCAGCGGTGCCAGGCATCGATCTTCGGCAGCAGCGCGCGGGCCCGCTCCGCAGCCAATTTCTTGTCCTTTGCCCGGTCGAACAGGCGGCGTATGGCAAAGCCTGCAACAGCCGGCTGGGTGATGCCGGAGGTGGCCGTCGGGCGGCCGGTCCGCCAGACCTCCGGCCCGGGAAAATAGCCGTCGCTCCAGACGTGGAAGACGATGTGCGGCACCATGCCGTCCGGCCACTGATGCGCGAACAAGGTCTCGATCTCGGTCCAGGCGCGGGCCTCGTCGTAATGAGCGAGGCCGAGCGCGGTCAGGCAGGAATCCCAGTTCCACTGGAACGGATAAAGACCTTTCGTCGGGATGGTGTAGGCGCCCTGGTCGTTTTCTTTCAGCACCTCGATGGCACGGGCAATGATGTCACTAGTGGCGGAAGCGGTCATGGCAGTTCAGGGCTTTCGGTATCAAAGGGCATTGGTCGTTTCGGGATCGAACCAGCGGATGCGGTCGGGTTTGGGCGCGAGCCGCAGGTGATCGCCGACCTGGACGCCGGCATTCGAGTCCAGGATGGCGCGGAACAGGCCGCCCTCGACATCGCAGGTGACCAGCGTGTGCGGGCCGAGCGGCTCGATGACGCGCACGGTGGCGTGCAGACCCTCGCCGCCGGCATCGACGTCCTCGGGGCGGATGGCGAATTCTATTGTCTGCTTGTCGAACTTCGGCCCGGGCAGCGTCAGTCCGGCAACGGTCCAGTCGCCATTCGCGGCCTTGGTCGCCGGGATGAAATTCATCGGAGGATTGCCGATGAAGGAGCCGACGAAACGTGCGGCCGGATTGCGGTAGACCTCGACCGGCGACGCGGCCTGGACGATGCGGCCCTGATGCATGACGGCGATGCGGTCGGCGAGACTCATCGCCTCGACCTGATCGTGGGTGACATAGATGGTGGTCGTCTTGGAGGCGGCAAGCACGCCCTTGAGCTCGGCACGCATCTCCAACCGCAGCAGCGCGTCGAGGTTCGACAGCGGCTCGTCCATCAGGATGACGTCGGGCTCCATGGCGAGCGCACGGGCGACGGCAACGCGCTGGCGCTGGCCGCCCGACAGCTGGCCCGAATAGCGTTTCAGCAATTGCTCGATGTGCATGAGTTCGGCGGTGCGGGTGACACGACGCTCGACATCGGCCTGCGGCAATTTCTTCATGCGCAGACCGAAGGCGATGTTCTCGAACACGGTCAGGTGCGGAAAGACGGCGTAGTTCTGGAACACCATGGCAATGCCGCGGTCGCGCGGCGGCAGATGGTCGACGCGGCGGCCGCCGATCCAGACCTCGCCCTGGCTCGGTGTCTCCAGCCCGGCGACGATGCGCAGCAGCGTGGTCTTGCCGCAGCCCGAGGCGCCGAGCAGCACCATGAATTCCTGGTCTGATATGGCGAGATCGACCTGATGCAGGGCGGTGAAGCCGCCGAAGCGCTTGGCCACACCCTTGATCGCGATTTCAGCCATGAGCGTTCTCCGTGCCCTGCGTCATCGGTTGGCAATCCCCCACATGGCGAACAGGTATTTTCGAACGGCGAAGATGAAGATCAGCGCCGGCACGACCAGTGCGGCGCCACCGGCGAATTTGAGATAGAGCGGCGATTCACCGAGGCTTTGCAGCAGGAAGGCGGTCAGCGTGCGGTTCTCGATGGTGAGCACGGCGGCTGCGAACACCTCGTTCCAGGAGATGGTGAAGGCAAACACCGCCGAGGCGGCGATGCCCGGCAGGGCCAACGGCAGGATGACCTTGCGAAAGGCCTGCCATCGTGTGCAGCCGAGCGTCCAGGCGGCCTCCTCCAGCTCGACCGGAATGCCCGAGAACAGCGAGAAAGTGATCAGGACGGCGAACGGCAGCGCCAGCGTGGTATGGACCAGCGCCAGCCCGATGGCGGTGTCGTCGAGGCCCGTGCGGATGAACATCACCGCCAGCGGCAATGCCAGCAGTGGCAACGGGAATGCGCGGGTCATCAGCACCAGGAAGCGGAAGGCCTCCTTGCCCGGAAAGTCGAAACGCGACAGCGCGTAGCCGGCCGGAGCGCCGAAGCCGATGGACAGGATCATCGTCAGGGTGGCGACGAGGACCGAGTTCCACAGTGCCCTGGCGACGCCGGCGAATTCGATGAAGAAGGATAGGCTGCCGAGATCAAAGGACGGCAAGAAACGCTTGGGAAAGGCGGTGACCTCATCCGGTGACGACAGCGCGTTGACGATCAAGAGGTAGATCGGCAGCAGCACCCAGACGCAAAGCAGGATGGCGGTGGCGATCAGCAGCCAGTCGCCGGCCTTGCGCGCATCGGCGGTCGCGGCAGTCGGTGCTTCGGCAAGGGCGCTCATATCCGGGCTTCCTTGGGCACCCGCAGCACCCTAAGGAAAAACAGCGTGAAGCCGATCGAGATGGCGAGGATGAGCAGCGCCGAGGCGGCGGCGACATTGCGATCCTGCAGCGTGAATTGCCAGTTGTAGGTCTCGCCCATCAGCACCGGCAGGTTGGTGCCGCCAAGGGCTGCGACCACGGCGAAGACCTCGAAGGCGAGGATGACGCGCAGGATGATCGCCGTCTGCAGGCTGGGGCGCAGCAATGGCAGCGTGATGCGCAGGAAGCGCTGCCACGGGCTTGCCCCGAACACTTCCGCCGCCTCGTAATATTCCTTGGGGATCAGGCCCATGCCGGCGACGAGGATGACCATCATGATCGCGGTGGCCCGCCAGATCTCGGCCAACGCCACGGCGATGAAGATGGTCAGCTTGCTCTGGTAGCCGAGGAACATGATCGGCTTGTCGACGACGCCAAGGCTGGAAAGCAGCGTGTTGAGGAAACCGGACTGGTCGAAGATGGCGAGCCAGATCAGGCCGGCGGCGAGGTCGGAAATGCCGAGCGGGATGGCAAAGACATAGAGCGCCGCACTTCGGCCTGTTTCCAATCGCGACACCACGCTCGCCATCAGCAGCGCCATGACCAGTTGGATCGGCACGACGATGGCTGCCAGCAGCAGCGTGTTGCGGACCGTGACCGGGAATTTCCAGCTGCCGGCCATGGTGCGGAAATTGTCGAGGGTGAAGGCGCCGTCGCGGGTGATCGCCCCGAAGGCGACCAGCGCGAACGGATAGAGGAAGAAGATGCAGAGGAACACAGTCGCCGGCATCAGCAGCAGGTATGGCAGAGCCTTGCCGTGCATGGCAGTGTCCTTTGCGTGCTGCGGCCAAGTGGTGCGGCCATGTGGGTGAGGGTCTGGGCGCCCGGAGTGCAACAAACTCCGGGCGCCCCCTCGGGAGGATTCTGGTTCCTATTCTACTGGGCAAGCCCCCTCGGATGGCTTGTCGGGCGCCCAGCATGGCGCCTTGGCCTGGTCGATGAGGGCCTTGAGCACTGTTGCTTCTTCGCCGAGCACGCCATGCACGTCCTCGCCGCCGAGCACGATGCGCTCGAAACTGTCGGTATAGACCTGGTTGAATTTGCCGCCGAGGTCGCCGAGCCCCATCGGCAGCAACGCCGGCAGCGCATCGGGCGCACCGGTCATGGTGGCGATCGCCGGGCCGAAGGCCTTCACCGAGGCCGGCATGTCGTCTGGCAGTTTGACGTCGACGACCGGGAAGAAATTGGTTGCCTTGAGCGTCGCGATCTGGGTTTCCGGCTTCAGCATATAGGCGATCAGCGCCTTGGCCTTGTCGATGTCGGGCGAGGTCTTCGGAATGGCGACGCCAGCCACGACAGGCATGAAGCCGCGACCGGCGGGGCCGGCCGGCGCCGGGAAGGCAACGAATTCGTCCGGCTTCTTGTTGAAGGCGTCGGCAAGGCGCGCGACATGGTCGAACGCCACCCAGACCTCACCTGAAAGCAACGGCTCCTGCATGAAGGCGTAGTTGGTCGAATTCGGGTTGGTGTACTGCCAGAGTTCCCTGAACTTGTTCCAGGCGACCTCGGCTTCCGGTGAACGGAACTTGGTCACCATCGAGCCGGTGTAGGACGGATAGAGGAACCCCTCGAAGAAGCGGTGCTTGAGCCCCTTGGGACCGGCGGGAAAGCCGAATTTCGGCGAGCCGGTCTTCTCGGCGATGTTCTTCGACCATTCGATAAGCTGATCGTAGGTGATGGTGTTGAGATCGACGCCTGCCGGCAGATATTGCAAGGCCTGCTTGTTGGCCGCCATCAAATAGGTGGCCTGCATCCAAGGCAGGTATTTCTGCTCGCCGGTGCCGAGCATGCCGAGCTTCTTGTAGGCCTCGTTGACCTTGACGCCGCCGATATCGACGCCGGACAGATCGGCAAGGTTCGCTCCGACCGTCGAGAAATCGCCGTGCAGCCCACCCAGCAGGCCGATGGTGCCGGTGCCGGCCTGCAGTTCAGCCTGAAGGCGGGTGAGCCAGGGACCGTCCTCGGCGACCTGATAGTCGACCGGGCCGTCAAAACCTTTCAGCACCTCGTCGCGCATCTTCTGGGTTTCCTCGACCGGACGCGCCTGCGTCGACCAGAACAAAACCTGCTGGGCCTGCGCGCCGCCCGAGGCGATCGTTAACGCCAGCGCGGCGCCGATCAGTGTCTTCAATGCTTTCATCACGGTCTTCCTCCCTGGATAGGCGCCATCATTTCGGCGTCAGCTTGTTGTCCGCGGTGCGGGTCCATGGCTTGCGCGCGCAACCAGCGTCGGCCGGATCAGCCGCGTCAGCGGCTCGGCGGGCTTCTCGGCGATCACGGTGAGCAGCATGTCGGCGATCTCGCGCGCGCATTGGCGGATCGAGGCATCGAACGTGGTCAGGCCCGGTGGCGCGTAGCCCGAAGCGGCAATGTTGTCGAAACCGATGACGGAGAGGTCGCGCGGCACGCCGAGGCCCGCGCGGGCGGCCTCCTCCATCACGGTCAGAGCCAGTTCGTCGAACAGAGCGACGATGGCGGTCGGCCTGTCAGGCCGCTGCAGCATGCGGTTGACGGCCTGGATGCGGGCCTCATGGTCGAAGCGCGGCGCCGTCACCACGTCGAGCCGCACCGACGGATCGCCCCGACGGGCAATGGCTGCGGCAAGGCCGTCTTGCCGCAGATGCCGGAAGGTCATCAGCTCGGAAATCGTCACCAGGCCGAAATGGCGGTGGCCGAGATCGTAGAGCATGTCGAAAGCCTCGCCGAAGGCGTGCGCGCCGTCGGTATCGAGCCAGTTGTAGCCGAACTCGCTGTCGAGAAGCCGGCCATGGGCAACGAATGGAAAGCCACGCTCGCGCAGATAGGCGAGCCGCTCGTCAACCTCGGCGATACGCGTGACGACAACGCCATCGGCCCGCCCGGATTCGACGACATGGCGCAGCACCGACAGTTCCGAATGGCCGAAGGCCGCGGTGGCCAGGATCAGGTCGGCGCCGTGCGACACCAGCCCTTCGCCGAGCCCGGTGACGAATTCGCCAAGGAAAGAATCGACAAGGTTCGGCCCGCGGATCGGTAGTACGAGGCCGACGAAACCACTGCGGCCGGAGACAAGCGTGCGCGCCGCGGTGTTGGGCACGTAGCCCGCCTGACGCGCCGCTTGCGCGACACGCTCGCGTGTCTTCAGCGCGATCTGTTCATGGCCGGCAAGCGCCCGCGACACCGTCGTGATCGACAGGTCGAGGCTAGCCGCAAGCTCCTTGAGCGTGATGACGCGGGTCGTCATCGCTCCTCCCTCGAACAAGTTTGAAACGTTTGTAATTGTCTTTCGCAAAATTGCAAACGTTTTAAATTTCTGGCGAAAGCAGGCTGACAAGCGATCCAATCAGGTGCGGTGGAGTTCGGGCGTGCTCTGCGATTGACGAAAACACCAGTCGCTTCGTCATTGGGGAGGCTTTGGCCAATCCGAGTGCTGATGGTGGTTCATCGAAACGAACGATGAAACTTGACCGCCAACAGGCCTCCCGCCCGTCAAATCCTCTACGCAGCGCTACAAGGGCTCCGCAAGCAGTCCGACCAACTCGAAGCGGCAGATCCTACTGAAGCGTTCGCGCCGGCGGCTGGCCGGCATGGTCCCGGGCGATGCCGGCAGCGCCATCCTCTGCTCCAGACGCACGGTCGAGGCCTGTCGCCACCACCGAGACCCTGAAGCGGCCTTCCATGCTCTTGTCGAAGATCGCGCCGACGATGATGTCGGCGTCCTCGTAGACCTCTTCGCGGATACGAGTGGCGGCCTCGTCGACCTCGAACAGGGTCATGTCCCTGCCGCCTGATATCGAGACCAGGACGCCCTTGGCGCCCTTCATCGACACTTCGTCGAGCAGGGGGTTGGCGATCGCGGCTTCCGCCGCCTTCATCGCCCGGCCCTCACCGGAGGCCTCGCCGGTGCCCATCATGGCGCGGCCCATGTCGCGCATCACCGATTTGACATCGGCGAAGTCGAGATTGATCAGGCCTTCCTTGACGATGAGATCCGTGATGCAGCTGACGCCGGCATAGAGCACCCGGTCGGCGATGACGAACGCATCGGCGAAGGTGGTCTTGGCATCGGCGATCCTGAACAGGTTCTGGTTCGGGATGACGATCACCGTGTCGGCGCTCTCGCGCAGCCGCTCGATGCCCTCTTCGGCCATCTGCATGCGGCGCCGGCCTTCGAAGGTGAACGGCTTGGTGACGACGCCCACCGTCAGGATGCCGGCCTTGCGCGCCGCCTGGGCGATGATGGGAGCAGCACCGGTTCCGGTGCCGCCGCCCATTCCGGCGGTTACGAAACACATATGCGTGCCGGCCAGATGATCCATGATCTCGTCGAGCGATTCCTCGGCCGCGGCCCGGCCGATCTCGGGAAGCGATCCGGCGCCCAATCCCTCGGTGACATGAGAGCCAAGCTGGATCAGCCGCGTTGCCTTCGACATGGTCAATGCCTGGGCGTCGGTGTTGGCGGCGATGAATTCCGTGCCCTGAAGCTGCTCCGCGATCATGTTGTTGACGGCATTGCCGCCGCCGCCGCCAATGCCGATGACGGTGATCTTGGGTCTCATCTCGGAGATTTCGGGCTTCTTGAACTCGGCCATGCCTGTTTCTCCTTCGCCAATTGCGCGCGCTTCACGACCCACCCTCGGTCGGACTGCCTTGGGAACATTGCAATCGAGCGGCATGACGCGAATCAGTCCGTTCGCATGGGTACCCCAAAAAGCCAGAGAGCGGCCAGAGGTGCAAGTGCGCGCAAGGTCAAGATTTGTGATGACGGTTTTGCACAGCGGAATCGTGGAGGTGCTCGAGAGCCGGCGCGATACGCCAGACCGAATCCCGATGCGGTTGCGATAGCGCCGGAAGAACCGCGACCGTGTCTGGAAAAGTTTGCTGGCTGCAATCGCCGGCAGGGTGACGAGCCGGCTTGCCGCAACGATCGAAGCGTCTATCATGCGTCGATAAATCGCTGACTTGGCGTTCTCGCCGCGATCGGCCAGGCAGGATTGTCCGCGGCTGTTGTCGTCAGGGTAGATTTCAGAACGAGTGAAGCAGCGCCCCCCGCCAATGGCCGACAAAACACAATTCGGGTTGACCGCCGTCGACACCGTTCCCTTGCATGAGAAAGTCTATCTGGAACTCGTGCGGGCGCTGATGTCGGGCCAGTTCACGCCGGGCCAGAAGCTGACTTCACGCAAGCTCGCCAAGGAACTCGGCACCAGCGACATGCCGGTGCGCAGCGCCTTCATGCGACTTCAGGCGTTGCGGGCGCTCAGCCCCATGCCGAACGGCAGCGTCGAAGTGCCGGTCATTTCGGCCGAACGGTTTGCGCAGTTGACCGCCGTGCGCACGATCCTCGAAGGCTCGGCGACCGAGCTTGCGACGAAACGCATCAACGGCAACAATCTGCGGACGATCCGACGCCACTGCACCGACCTGACCCTGGCGGCCCGCAAGGGTGATATCGACGATTACCTGCGCAAGAACCACGACTTCAAATTCTCGATCTATCGCCATTGCGGCAACGAGCAGATGATCTTCCTGATCGAGACCGTCTGGATGCAGGTCGGCCCGTTTCTCAGGAACCTTGCCATGGGCTTCGAGGATGACCTCGCCTCCATTCTCGACATCGACCATCACGAGGAAGTCGTCGCGGCGATCGAGGCCCAGGATGGCGAGCGAGCGCGTGCGGCCATCGTGCGTGACATCGATGAAGGCGCCGCGCACATCCTGCAGCAGGCCAGATTTCCGGAAATCAGAACCTGAAGTCGCCCCTTGGCTTTCCGCCCTCTTAGCTCTATGTTGCGATCGCAGATCGCGCAATTGGTTTTGAAATGCCTCCCGACATCCCAGCTAGTGAATTGAAAAAATAAGGAAAAAGCCCTTGGCGGCAGCCAGGTCTGTTTTCCAAAACTCACAAGCAATCTTTACCAGGGACAGTGCAGCCGATGAGGCTGCGGCACCTTCAAAAACCAGAGGTTATAAATTGAGCGATGCAATTGCGGACGTTTTGAACTGGCTTGAAAGCAGGACCGACATCCAGAGTCTGAGGGCGGCGGTATGCGACCTCAACGGCATCATGCGTGGCAAGCGCATTCCGGTCGAGCAGGCAAGGAAGGCGCTGGAAGGCAAGCTGCGCATGCCTTATTCGCTGATCGGGCTCGACATCTGGGGCGAGGATATCGAAGGCAACACCCTGGTGTTCTCGACCGGCGATGCCGATGGACTGTGCCAATGGACGGGGCGCGGCATTCTGCCGGTCGCTTGGACGGCGCATCCGACGGCGCTCATCCCGCTCTGGCTTGCCGACGAAACCGGCGCGCCCTATCTCGGCGACCCGCGACGGGCGCTGGCCCGAATCCTCGATCGCTACAAGGCTTTGGGCCTGACCCCGGTCGCGGCAACGGAACTCGAATTCTACCTCGTCGATCCGCAATCGCAGCGGCCGGTCGGACCTGTCTCGCCGGTGACCGGGCGCCGTCTCGATTCCGACGCGGCGCTGTCGATCGACGAGATCGACGACTTCGAATCCTTCATCCATGACGTCTACGAGGCTTGCCGGACGCAAGGCATTCCCGTCGACACGGCCATCGCCGAAAACGGCGTCGGTCAGTTCGAGATCAATCTGAACCATGTCGCGGACGCCTTGCGGGCTGCCGACGATGCGGTGCTGTTCAAGCGCACGGTGAAGGGCATTGCCCGCAAGCACGGCTTTGCCGCCTGCTTCATGGCCAAGCCGTATGGCGACCGGGCCGGCAACGGCTTTCACGTCCATTTCAGCCTGATCGACGGCGAAGGACGCAATGTCTTCGACGACGGCACCGACCAGGGCTCGGAGATCATGCGTCATGCGGTCGGTGGCCTGCTTGCGGCGATGGCCGAGAGCACGCTGGTGTTCGCACCACACTTCAATTCATACCGCAGGCTACGCCCACGATCCTATGCGCCGACCGCCGTCGCCTGGGGTTATGAGAACCGCATGGTGGCGATCCGCATTCCCGGCGGACCGACCGGTGCGCGCCGTATCGAGCATCGCGTTTCGGGAGCGGACGCCAATCCCTATTTGGTGCTTGCCGCCATACTGGGCGCCGCACTGACAGGCATTGAAAGACAAATATCGCCAGGCGATCCGATCCGCAGTGACGGCCAGGGACTTCCGCCGGCAAAGCTGCCGCCGGACTGGGCGTCGGCGATCGCCGCCTTTGAAAGCGGGACGCATGTGGCGGAGATCTTTCCGGCGATCCTGCGCGACTCCTTCGTTGCCTGCAAACGCCAGGAGTTGAACACGTTCGCGCTCAATGTCAGCGATTTCGAGATCGAGACCTATCTCGAAAGCGTTTAGGCCAACCGGCGCCTGATCATCGCCAACAGGGCGATGGTCGGGCCGCAAAACAGTTCCGACCACATCACGCACTGGAGCCACGGCACCCCATCGTTTCTTCCGGCCGCCTGCCGTGGCAAAGCGGGCCGGTTTGACATGATATAAAACTTGATAATTTTCATCATGAATATATGTTGCGGGACGATCGACACCACGAGGAAACAGGGTTTCTTCGTCCCGCGCATGGAGAGCCGCATTCAGGGTTTTGCCGTCATCGGCGACCTGAAATGGCATGTCTGGGATGGCGTGGTCGCTGACCTCTGGGATGTTTCATGCGGCAACAGGGCCGAAGGCTATTATGTCTCTCCCGACCCCCGGCTGTTCGTTGCGCTCGATGTGGACGGCGACGGCGCCTTCTTCGTCGAAGGCGCCAAGGGCGAATTGCGCCGCCACGACAAGGCCTTCTCCATGGCCTACATACCGGCCGGCGTGCCAATCCGCGGCCGGGTCGAGGGACTGCGGCGGATCCGGCATCTCGACCTGCATTTCGAGGCGGCGACGCTGATGCGCCGCTTCGGCCGCAGTCTCGACCTTGAAGCCTTGCAGATGTCGCGTTTCCAGTTTCGCGACGACCGCGTCGCCATGCTTGCCGGCCTGATCGCCGCCGAGTGCGGCAGCGACCAGCCTCTGCATGATCTCTATGGCGAGGGCCTGCTCAACGCCCTGTTTGCAAGCCTGTTCCAGATCGACAAGCCGAGCGCCGCCAGGCGTCGGTCGCCGCTGTCGCGCCGCAAGCTACGGCTGGTCACGGATTACATCGATGCGCATTGCCTGGACAGGATCCGCCTCTCCGACCTCGCAGCATTGACCGGCCTGTCCGAAACCGCGATGAGCCACGCCTTCAAGGCTGCGACCGGCGTGCCGCCGCATCGCTGGCAGATGCAGGCTCGAGTCGACAGGGCGAAGGCGATGATGGCGCGTGACGCCGCATCCCTCGGCGACATCGCCGAGGCGACCGGCTTTTTTGACCAGGCGCATCTGACACGCGTGTTCAAGTCGGTCGTTGGAGTGACGCCCGGCGCATGGGCGAAGAACGCCCAGTGACATTTCCGCAACATGGCGTCGCGATGTCCCTCGTTTGGACAAGAACGGACAAACCGCCCAATTCCATCCAATGACCCGCAGATAAGTTGAGATAAATGATCATGTATCTCAATATCGACAGGCGGAACCTTCCTAATGAGCAAAATTTACCGGGTGAAAGCGCTTCTGGCGGCCAGTGTCGCCGCAGCCGCGATGTTCCCGACGATGGCCGCGTTCGCGCAGGCTGTGCAAACCAGCACCCAGCTTGAACCGGTTGTGGTCGAGGGCGAAGCCGGCGACAGCGCGACCGGACCGGTCAAGGGTGTCGTCGCCAAGAAGACCAAGACCGGCTCCAAGACGGCGATCGAGATCAAGGACATCCCGCAATCCATCTCGGTGGCCGGCCGGCAGGAGATCGACGACCAGGGCGCGCAGAAAGCCGACGAAGCACTACGCTACACCGCCGGCGTCTTCGCGCAGCCCTTCGGCCCTGACAGCGACACCAACTGGCTGTTCATCCGCGGTTTCCAGGCGACAGCCACCGGCACCTATATGGATGGGCTGCAGCTCTTCAGCTACGGCTTCGGCGGCTTCTATGTCGACAGCTTCGGGCTTGAGCGTATCGAAGTGATGAAGGGCCCTGCCTCGGTGCTCTATGGCGGCAGCAATCCCGGCGGTCTGGTGAACTATGTCAGCAAGCGGCCGGAGTTCGAACGCAAGCGCTATGTCGAAACCGGCATCAATGACGCCGGCAATGTCTATCTCGGCTTCGACATCGGCGACGTCGCCAACAATGGCACGGTCAGCTATCGCATGACGGGCAAGGTCGCCGGCGGCGACACCTACAGCGACCTGCAGAACGGCTGGCGCGGCTTCATCTCGCCAAGCATCACCTGGAAGCCGGACGAAGCAACCACGCTGACCATTCTGGCCAACTACAGCCACATCGACGAGAACCACAATGGCGGCAGCTTCCTGCCCTATGATGGCACCGTGATCGATCACGTTGTTGGCGGTGTGAACTACGGCCGCATCGACCCGGATGCGAATTTCACGGAGCCCAGCATTGACCTCTACAAGCGCGAACAGGGCTCCATTGGCTATGAGTTCGAGCACGAGTTCGACAATGACTGGACCGTTCGCTCCAACGCCCGCTTCACCGCTGCCGATATCAATGAGGTCAGCGTCTATCCGAACGGCTGGTCACTCGTCGGAGGGCCTACCGATCTAGCCCGGATAAATTTCGACCATGACACCACGGCCAAGACCTTCCTTGTAGACAACCAGGTCGAAGGCAAGGTGGTGACCGGCCCGATCGAACATACGATCCTGGCTGGCGTCGATTTCAAATATTACAACATCGACCAGGTACAGTCCTCTGGCCTCTACGATCCCAACTATGACAACCCCATTGACGCCTTCCATCCGGTGTACGGCTCACCGCTGACCCCACGCGTCAGCTACCTCAACCAGAACCTGACGCAGAAGCAGCTTGGCTTCTATGCGCAGGACCAGCTGCGCTTCGGCGATGGCTGGCTGGTGACGTTGAACGGCCGCTACGATCGTGGCTGGCTCGACGCCGACAACGGCCCGACATACTACTCAGCGAGTTCCAGCTCGCAGAGCAGCACCGTCGGAGACTTCTCCGGGCGCGCCGGCCTGGCCTATGAATTCGCCAACGGCGTAACCCCCTATGCCAGCATCGCCACTTTCTTCAATCCGATCATCGGCACCGACGCCAACGGCAATCTGTTCAAGCCCGAGGAAGGCACGCAATATGAAGTCGGCGTGAAATACGCACCGACCTTTGTCGATGGCCTGTTCACCCTGTCGCTGTTTGACCTGACGCGTCAGAACGTCCCTTCAAATGTTACTCTCTTCACGCAGATGCAGACCGGCGAAGTGCGCTCGCGCGGTGTTGAACTCGAAGGCAAGGTGAACGTGACCGACGATTTCCGGGTCACGGGTGCATTCACAGCCTACGACATAGACATCACCAAGGACGCCAACCCGGCACTCATCGGCAAGACGCCCTTCATCGTACCCGAGGTTATGGCCTCCGCCTCGGTCGACTACACGTTCCGCGGCGGCTGGTACGACGGCATCTCGATCGGCGGAGGTTTGCGGTATCTCGGCTCCTCATGGGCAGACGATGCCAACACTGCGAAGGTGCCCGCGGTTACGCTGGCCGATCTGAAGCTCGGCTACGAAAAGGAGAACTGGGGTATCGATCTCAACATCACCAACCTCTTCGACAAGATCTATGTGTCGAGCTGCCAGACGACGCTGACCTGTTCCTATGGTGAAGGCCGTTCGTTCAAGCTTAAGGCGCATACGACTTGGTAGCCATGGGCCAAATCCGCCAGCGATGATCCACCTGCCCAACAGACGGCAGGTGCTTGCGCTGGCGGCCACAGCTTTGCTGCCACCCGTCGCCGCCAGAGCTGCGGCAATACGTGTTGCCGCGATCGACTGGGGTATGCTGGAGACCTTGCCGGCGCTTGGCATCGAGCCGGTGGCGGCGACCGAACTGATCCAGTTCCGCAAGGTCGCGGTCGAGCCGGCCATCCCCCAACCGGTGACCGATCTCGGACTGCGCGGCGCGCCCAATTACGAGCTGCTGCGCATCGTCGCACCGGATCTCATCGTCATCTCCAATTTCTACGAATACCAGCGCCCGATGCTCGAGCGCATCGCGCCGGTGTTTGCGCGGACGATCTATGAGGCCGGTATGCCGCCTTATGCGCTCGCCGAGGCAGCGACGCTGGCCCTGGGCGAAAAGCTTGGACCGCAGGCCGAGGCGAAGCGCTACGTGGATGATACGGCTGAGGAAATCGCGCGGCTTCGCGTCACCTTGCCGGCGTCCTCCGGGCGACCGGTCTTCGTCATCAGCCTTGGTGATAGCAGGCATTTCCGCGCTTTCGGCCGCGATTCCATGTTCGGCGATGTGCTCACGCGTCTCGGCCTGGTCAATGCATGGACCGACGAGACAAGCTACAGTGCGGCAGCGCCAGTCGGGCTGGAGGCGCTGGCGCGCGTGCCCGAGGCATCGATCCTGATCGTCTCGCCGCTGCCGGCGGATGTTGGGCGCTCGCTTCCGACAAACGCCTTGTGGAACGCCCTGCCGGCCGTGCGCGCGAACCGCGCCGCGGTGCTGGAGCCGGTCAACCATTTCGGCTGCCTCCCATCCGCACGCCGCTTCGCACGGCTGGCCATGGCGGCACTTGCTGGACGGACCCATGGCTGAGCGTCCAATCGATCGTCGCGCCATATCTGGGGTCACACTGTCGCCAATCGCCCTGTGGAGCTTCCTGGCGGCGATGGCAACACTTCTGTTTGCATGGCGGGTCGGCATGCAGTGGCCGGTCGCACTGCCCGGCGACGGCATTGACCTCGATCGTGTCATCCAGCTCTACAGCACACTGCCGCGCGCCGCGGTGGCCGTGCTGGCGGGTGCTGTGCTCGGCTTGTCTGGCCTGCTCTTGCAGCATGTGCTGCGCAATCCGCTGGCCGAGCCATCGACGCTCGGCATTTCGGCCGGCGCGCAACTGGCCATGACGATCGCCTCGCTATACGCGCCATTTCTGATGGAGCGAGCGCAGGGACTGGTCGCCTTTGCCGGTGGCACCACGGCAGTGCTGCTGGTGCTGGCGCTGACCTGGCGGCGCGGGTTGGAGCCGGTGTCCGTCGTGCTCGCCGGCATGATGGTGGCGCTGACCGCGAGTTCCGTCAGTGCCGCCCTGATCCTCGCCAATGGCGAGTATCTGTTCTCGCTGTTCATCTGGGGCGGTGGTTCGCTGGTCCAGCAGGATTGGGGGCCGACCATCGCGCTGACGGTTCGGCTGGCGGCCGGCGCCGTTGCGGCGCTGATGCTGCTGCGGCCGCTGACCGTCCTTGGCCTCGACGACGCCTCGGCGCGCGGCTTGGGCGTCGCCCGTCATTCAAGCCGCTTTCTCATCATCGCGCTTGCCGTGTGGATGGCGACGACTGTCGCGGCCAAGGTTGGCGTCATCGGTTTCATTGGCCTTGCCGCGCCCGCGCTGGCCTCACTTTCCGGCGCACGCACCTTGCGGCAAAAGCTGATCGCCGCGCCGCTGATCGGCGCCGTGCTGCTGTGGCTGACGGACGGGCTGGTGCAGCTCGCCGTCGGTTCCGGCGGAGAGCGCATTCCGACGGGTGCCGGCACCGCACTTCTAGGCGGCCCGCTGCTGCTGTGGCTGTTGCCCAGGCTGCGCCTGTTCGAATGGCCGCAACTCGTGGCCAATGGCACTGCACCGCGCAAGGCCAGCCGACCCTGGCTCATTATTCTGCTGCTGCTTGCGGTGACACTTGTCGCCGCCGCCGTGGCGCTCATCGTTGGGCGTGGCCCGATGGGCTGGTCGGTCGCCAGCGGCGACGTGCTGAGCGACCTCGCCGCCTGGCGCGCGCCACGGATCGGCGTGGCGGCAGCCGCCGGCGCCATGCTGGCGGCAGCCGGCGTCGTCATCCAGCGGGTCACCGGCAACCCGTTGGCGAGCCCCGAAGTGCTTGGCGTCGGCACCGGTGCCGGTGCCGGGCTGACCGCCGTGCTGATGGTCAGCGCCACGGCCGATCTCGGCTGGCAACTCGCCGGCTCCGCCTTGGGCTCACTGGCGGCGTTGATTGCCATGCTCGCCCTTGCCGCACGAGCAAAATTCGGCGCCGAGCGGTTGCTGCTTGCCGGCATCGCCATGAGTGCGCTGTGCAGTGCGGCGATCACCGCGACGATCGCCATGGGCAACGCGCAGTCCTATCTCCTGCTGCGCTGGCTGAGCGGCTCGACCGGCCAGGCAACCGCCCTGGATGCAGGACTAGCACTCGCCTGTCTGTTGCCGCTGACGCTGCCGCTTTTTCTCGCCGCCCGCTGGCTCGACATCCTGCCGCTCGGACCCGACAGCGCGCGCGGGCTGGGCATTCCGGTCGCCGGCGGACGGCTGACGTTGATCATTGTCGCCGCGATGCTGACAGCGCTCGCCGCCATGGTCGTTGGCCCATTGAGCTTCGTCGGCCTGATCGCGCCGCACCTTGCGCGGCTGGTGGGATTTTCCCGCGCACGCGTCCACCTTGCTGGCGCAATGCTTTTGGGCGCCTTGCTGATGATCGTATCGGACTGGCTGTCGCGCATGGCGGCCTTTCCCTACGAACTGCCGGCCGGCCTGTTCGCCTCGCTGCTCGGCGGACCGTATCTCGTCTACCTGCTTGCCAGGGGCGTGCCGCGCCAAGGCTGACAGTCTCGAACTATCAGCACCGCTCGGCCTTCAGCAGCAAGACCGCCGCTTCATACGGCTGGGCCAGTGCGACCGAGCTGGCGCGTATCGATCGGTCATGTCCCCGCGGCCGCGATACTGTCGGCAGGCCTCGGGCTTCTTGCGCACCGAAACCCAATCGGGTCAGACAGGCTCGCGCCAAGGCCGCATTGCTGTCGATGACGACCAATCCATTCACATCGGCGAGGCTGGCGGCCACCACCGACAGTTCGGTGCAGCCGAGGAGGGCGGCATCAGCGCCAGCCGCTTGCGCGATGTCGAGCGCACGCTCGGTTTCGACCGCCGCATCCGCGATCGAACCAGCCTTGACGAGGCTGATCGCGCAGTCGACGCCCTCCTGGAACTCGGTGTTCGCGGGAAGGGAGAGCTCAAATCCCGCCGCCGACATCCTGTCCCGATAGAAGCCGGAGACCAACGTGCCCTGGGTGGCGAGAATCGCAACCCGGCCTCGGTCCAAGCTACGACGCGTTTCCGCCACCACTGCATCGCCGATATGGATGATCTCCGCGTGCGAATTCGTCGCCAGTTGGTCGTACCAATGATGGGCGGTGTTGCACGGCACCGCGATGCAGGCGACGCCGAGCGTATTGAGCGTCGAGACCGCGGCTTTCAAAGGCGCCAGCGGGCCGTCATGACCGGCAAGGATGGCCTCGGTCCTGTCGGGCAGCTGCGGTAGGCACATGTTCGTTGTCCCGGAACGCCTGGGTCATTCGGGTCAGCTTGAAGTAGAAGTCAGCCGATGCAAGCGGCCCGAGGCCGCCGATAATGCCGAGCTGGGGACGGATGCTGTCGTCGATCATCCGACGGGCTCGGGTTCGAGCTGTCCCGAGACGGTTTCAGGTTGCGTCGCCTCCCTGTGGCTGGGAGCGATCATTGCCGTACTCGCCGCGACGGTGCAGACGCTGGCCAGCATCATGAACGTGTCCACGGCCGCATCCATCGCGACGAACAGGGCGAACGCCGCCTCGAAGGGAAGTTTGCAACATGCACAACCGAAGTTAAACAAACGTATATATTACATAGTGCCTTTTTTGTGTATTGGATAGACAGCATAGCATCGCGAAATATGAGCATCTCCTGATGTATAGAAGTGCGGAAGGATTGCGTTGCTTCCCCTGGGCGATCCGCTGGATTGTCAAAACGTCTCGACCCAGGGCCGCAGCTCGAGCTCCGAGCTCCAGGCGCTGCGATGCTGGCGATGGGTCGCGAGATAAGCCTCGGCGATGGCGTCCGGCGACAGGCGGCGGTCCGGCCGGTCGGGATCGGCTGCCTGTCCGGGCGGCTCGATCACCCCGTCGATGATGAAGTGGGCGACGTGGATGTTCTTCGGGGCGAGTTCGCGGGCCATGGACTGCGCCAGGCCGCGCAGGCCGAACTTAGGCATGGCAAAGCCGGCCGAGCCGGGAAATCCCTTCACACTGGCGGTGGCGCCGGTGAACAGGATCGACCCGGAACCCCGGACAAGCAGCCGACGCGCCGCCTGCTGGCCGACCAGGAAGCCGCCATAGGCGCCGACCAGCAATGCCTGTTTGACCGCTTCGGTATCCAGTTCGGCAATCGGGCCGCGCGTGCGCGCGCTGGCATTGAAAACCACGAGCGCCAGCGGGCCGGCCTTGTCGGCGGCGTCGAACAACTTGGCGACGGACGCGGCGTCGGCGACATCCGTCTCGACGGCCAGCGCACCGGTCCCGTCGACCAGAGCGCTCAGCTTCTCCACGTTGCGGGCGGCCAGAACCACGCGAAAGCCTTCCCGGGTGAGAAGGCGCGCAAGCGAAGCGCTCAGACCAGCGCCGGCGCCTGCAATGACGGCCACATCGGATGTCATGATTTTTCTCTCCCTGCGGATTTCGGCGGAAGCGTCTCGCCCGATTAGACAGGGTCGCGCCTTTGCGGGTGACAGGCAAGAGATGGCATTGCTGCAGCTGTTGCGCCAGACGGCCGCGGGACCGGCGTTGCGCGGTCCAATATCGCCTGTGGCGCTACGAAGACCGCTCGGCCTTCAGCACCGAAACCGCCACTTCGCTGTTGTGAACGTACTCATTGGCATCCGGCTGCTTCTGTACCAGCAGGATGAACAACAGGTCCGTCAGCGTCAGCTGTGCGTCGCGCGCGGTGATGGAGGAGGAGCGCGCACGCTCCTCGTCGGCGATGGTATAGAGGCGGATGTCGGCGACCCGGCTCAGCGGATTGTCGTGCAGGCCGGTGACGGCGATCACCATCGTGCCGCGCTTGCGGGCAAGCTCGGCGATGCGCAAGGTTTCGATGCTGGCGCCGGAATAGGAGAGTGCGAACAGCACGTCATCAGGCCCGAGCGTCGAGACATTGGCCATCTGGATGTGGCTGTCGCTGTCATGCATGACATTGCGGCCGAGCTTCATCAGCTTGTAGGAGAAATCGCGCGCCACCAGCGAGGAAGCGCCGACGCCGACCAGATGGATGCGGCGCGCGCCATCCAGCAATTCCAACGTCCTGGAGATGATGCGCTCGCTGTTGGCGACGATCGTCCGCTGCATCGACAGGAGCTTGCTGCCGATCAGCTTCTTCAAAATGACCTGATGGTTGTCGCCGACCTCGATCGAGCCGTGGATCATGCCGGCCGGCACCTGCCACTCCCGCGCCTTGGCCTCGCTGACGGCGAGCTTGAGCTCCTGATAGCTAGCATAGCCGAGCTTCTGGCTGAACTTGACGACGCTCGACTGGCTGCGTCCGATCTCGGCCGCGAGGGCGGCCGTCGACAGGCGCAGCATCTGGTCGGGATTGTCGACGATGTACCGGCCGATCTCACGATCGCCGGGCGCCATGCCGTCGAGCTTCACATTGATCCTGTTCAGGACGGACACGGGATTTCCTCGCGCTTTCAGGTGCCGGCTCAAGGAATAAAATATTCCAATTCCGATTGACAGCCAAGAACGTAGAATTAATTCTCGAACTGGGCCGAGCCAACATCCGGGATTCGGAGCAGTATCTCCGGAGAAAGCCGCCCGAGTATGGCCGGCTTTCGTCGCACAAGGTTTCAGCCCATGGACAGATTGCGGATCGTCGGCGGACAAAGATTGGAAGGCGCGGTCACCATATCCGGCGCCAAGAACGCCGCCTTGCCGCAGATAGCGGCGGCGCTGCTCAGCCCCTACCCGCTCGAACTGACCAATCTGCCTGATGTGACCGATGTCGAAAACATGCTCGGCGTGGTGCGGCTTCATGGCGCCGAAGTGACACGATCGGCGCATGCCGCGACGATCGACACCAGTGCCGCCGTTTCCAAGGAGACGTCCTACGATACGGTCAGGAAGATGCGGGCGACGGTGCTCGTCCTGGCGCCGCTGCTGGGCCGGTTCGGCCATGCCCGGGTTTCGCTGCCGGGCGGCTGCGCGATCGGCGCGCGGCCGGTCGACATGCATGTCGCGGCACTCGCCGCGCTGGGCGCCAAGATCGCCATCGAGAACGGTTCGATCGTCGCATCAGCGCCGAACGGGCTGACCGGCACGCGCATTGTCCTGAGCTCACCGTCGGTCGGCGCGACGGAAACCGCCATGATGGCCGCGACCACGGCCAAGGGAGAAACCGAGATCCTCAACGCGGCGCGGGAACCCGAAGTGGCTGATCTCGCCGCTTGCCTCAACGCCATGGGTGCCAGCATCGAAGGCGCCGGCACGCACCGCATCCTGATTGCCGGCGACACCAACTGGCATGCGGCCACGCACGACATCATCCCCGACCGGATCGAGGCCGGCACCTATGCCATCGCCGCGGCGATCACCGGTGGCCAGCTCGAACTGACCCACGCCCGGCTTGAGCATATGGCCTCGGTGGTGCAATTGCTCGAGGCCACCGGCGTCAGCGTCTGGCCGGGCGACCGCGGACTTATCGTCTCGCGCGACCGGCCACTCAGGGCTGTCGACGTCACGACGGAACCCTACCCCGGTTTTCCGACCGACCTCCAGGCGCAGTTCATGGCGCTGATGTGCTGCGCCGACGGTGCTTCGCTGGTGCGTGAAACAATCTTCGAGAACCGCTTCATGCATGTTCCCGAATTGATGCGGCTCGGCGCCAACATCAAGCTGCAAGGCACCACGGCGCTGGTGCGTGGCGGCGAGAAACTGCATGGCGCGCAGGTGATGGCCACCGATCTGCGCGCATCGGTGTCGCTGGTGCTGGCGGCGCTTGTCTGCGAAGGCGAAACCATCATCAACCGCGTCTATCATCTCGACCGCGGCTATGAGCAACTGGACCGAAAACTCCGCCTGTGCGGCGCCAACATCGAGCGGCTGAGCACATGAGCAGCGGCGCGGATTATTTCCTCGGCGTCGACGGCGGCGGCACCGGTTGCCGCGCCCGCATCGAGGATACCCAGGGAAACGTGCTGGGACAAGGACTGTCAGGCCCGGCGACGATGCGGCTCGGCATCGACGCCGCCTGGGCCTCCGTCGCGGAAGCCTTTGGCACGGCGATCGAGGAGGCTGGCTTCGGACCGACCGAGATCGCTCGAATCCATGCCGGCATCGGCCTTGCCGGCATCGGCCGCAAGGGTGCGCTGGAGGCGTTGCGAGCGATCGCGCATCCCTTCGCCAGCATCGATTTCGTCAGCGACGGAGTCGGCGCCTGCCTTGGCGCGCATTCGGGCCAGGACGGCGCCATCGTCATTGCCGGTACCGGCTCGATCGGCCTTGGCTTTGTGGAGGGCCGCGACCTGCGCGTCGGCGGCTACGGCTTTCCGATCTCCGACGAAGGCAGCGGTGCCGATCTCGGCCTGAAAGCCGTGCAGCTGGCGTTGCGCGCCCATGACGGCCGGCATGAGCGGACGGCACTTCTGGCGGAAGTGATGCAGCGTTTCGAGGACGATCCGATGGAAGCCGTCGCCTGGATGGACCGCGCCAGTCCTACGGACTATGCCGCCTTGGCGCCGATGGTGATGCGCCACGCCGACCAGGGCGATCCGGTCGGACGGCGCATCGTGCAAAGTGCGGCCGAGCAGATCGATACGCTGGTGCGGGTGCTGTTCGAGAAAGGCGCGCCGCGTGTGGCCTTGCTGGGCGGCCTCGCCAGCCCGCTCGAGCCCTGGCTCTCCCCCGATGTCCGGCGTCGCCTGAAGCCCGCCGACGGCGACGCGGTGTCGGGCGCGATCATCCTTGCCAAAAGACCCCTCGACGGACGGTAGTGTCTTGTCAGCGAAGGAATAAAATATTCCCAATTTCTGTTGACGATATGAATATCCAATTCTAAAAAGTTAACAGAGAAAACAGGGTAGCGACCACGGACCTTGGTCCGTGTGCGTTTGCGCCGATCGGCGAGCCATGCTCATCCGGCTGCGCCGCATGGTTTTTGAAAGCATTGGGATGACCGAGCAAGGGTTGATGTCCGAGCTGGACCGGCTGGTTTCCGAGGGCCGGAACCCGAGGACGATGGACATCGATCTGCTGCCGACCATCGACGTGCTGCGCAAGATCAACGACGAGGACAGGGCCGTCCCGGCGGCTGTCGAAAAGGTCGTGCCTGAAATCGCTGCCGCGGTGGACCGCATCGTGCTTGCCTTCCAGAAAGGCGCGCGTCTGATCTATATCGGCGCCGGCACCAGCGGCCGGCTGGGCGTTCTCGACGCCTCGGAATGCCCGCCCACCTTTGGTGTGCCCGAAGGCATGGTCGTCGGTCTGATCGCCGGCGGTCGCGACGCTCTGGTGCGGTCGACGGAAGGCGCCGAAGACGATCCGAAGATGGGCGCCAGGGCATTGCAGGACATTGACCTCACATCAGACGACGTCGTGGTCGGCATCGCGGTCAGCGGACGCACGCCCTATGTCATCGGCGGGCTGAACTATGCCCGGCAGGTGGGCGCAACGACGGTTGCCCTGTCCTGCAATCCGGCCTCGACGATTGCCGGCATCGCCGACATCGCCATCTCGCCGGTCGTCGGCCCGGAGGTGCTCACCGGCTCGACCCGGCTGAAGTCGGGAACCGCGCAGAAGCTGGTGCTCAACATGCTGACCACCGCCTCGATGATCCGCATCGGCAAGAGCTATCAGAACCTGATGGTCGACCTGAATCCGTCGAACAAGAAGCTTGTCGCCAGGGCGATCAGGATCGTCATGCAGACGACTGGCTGTGGGGCGCAGCAGGCCAAGCAGGCGCTCGGCCAGACCGGCAACGATGTGAAGCTGGCGATCCTGGTGACGATCACCGGCATGGGTGTCGAGGAGGCGCGAGCGGCTCTCGGCAAGGCCGGAGGCTTCCTGCGAAAGGCAATCAGCGACAAGACAGCGTGAAGCCGCATAGACTGGGCCGATAGTCCAAAGCATGTGTGTCTTGGAAGCGGTCGGCGGAAACCGCAAGGCATCGAGTTCAAACAAAATGGGAGACGAGAATGGTTCATCTCACAAGAAAGCTGCTGTCGGGCATTACGCTGGCCGCGATGCTCGGCGTGGCCGCGGTCTCAACGCAGGCGAGTGCTGCAACGCTGCATATGGCCTGGTCGCAGGACGCAACCGGGCTTGACCCGCACAAGCAGACGGCGTTTTCGTCGCTGCGGCTGCTGGAGCTGATCTATGAGCCGCTGGTGCGTGTCGATGCCAGCCTGCGGATCATCCCTGCAATCGCCACCTCCTGGGAGTTCTCCAAGGACGGCAAGGAGCTGACCTTCAAGCTCGACCCCAAGGCAAAATTCCAGGACGGCACCGCCGTCACCTCGGCCGACGTCAAGGCATCGTTCGAGCGTATCCTCGACGAGAAGACGGGGGCTGCGGCACGTGCCAACTTCCTGTCGATCGCCAGCATCGATACGCCGGATGCTGAAACCGTGGTGTTTCATCTGTCGCAGCCCGATGCGCCTATCCTGACGGCGATGAGCGACGTCAACGCTGCCATCGCCCCGGCCAGCGAAATCAAGGCCGGCTCGATCGGCACCAAGGCTTTGGGCTCCGGACCCTTCAAGCTCGACAAATGGGACCCCAACGCCAAGGAAGTCTTGAGCGCCAACAAGGATTGGGCCGGGGGTGCGACAGGTGTCGACGGCATCGAGATCAGCGTGCTTCCCGATGAAGCGGCGATCCTGGCCGCCATGCGCACCAAGCAGATCGATTTCGCGCTGCTCAACGACCCGCTCGTCGCCACGCTGGTGCCCAGGGAACCCAGCCTGCAACTGAACCGGGTGCCGGTGCTGGCCTATCACGTGCTGCAGCTCAATCCGTCGCGCAAGCCGATGACCGAGCTTAAGGTGCGCCAGGCGATCTCCTGCGCCATCGACCGACAGGAGGTGCTGGATACCGCTTCGCTCGGCGAAGGCAAGGTGACCGGACCGCTGACCATCCCTGCTCTGGCGACCGACCCAAGCCAGTTGTTCTGCTACAAGCGCGACGTCGAAAAGGCCAAGAAACTGATGCAAGAGGCCGGCTTTGCCGACGGCTTTTCCGCGACGGTGATCGGCGCCACCGGCGAGCCGCCGACGGCAGCGGCAGAGGCGCAGGTCATCCAGTCGCAACTCGCTGAAATCGGCGTCAAGCTCGACATCAAGATGATGGAACTCAACGTCTATGTCGACGCCTGGCTGAAGGGCGATTTCGACATGGCGATCGCCTTGAACGGCGGCCGCGCCGACCCCTACACCATGTACAACCGCTACTGGACCAAGGCGGGCAATCTGCAGAAGGTGGCGAACTACATCGACGACACGCTCGACAGCCAGATGCAACAGGGCCGCGCCGAGACCGATCCGGCAAAACGCAAGGCGATCTTCGCCGCGTTCGAGAAGCACCTCGCGGAAATGTCGCCGTGGATCTGGCTCTACACGTCCTACAGCTATACGGCCCAGCAGAAGAACATCGCCGGGTTCGTGCCGACGCCGACCGGCACGCTGTTCAGCCTGAGCAAGGTTACCATCCAGCAGTAGCCGCCGCAGGCATTGGACGAGAGGACTTCTTCGCGTGAACTATCTGATGCGACGACTGGCGACGTTTCCTCTCGTCCTGCTTGGCGTGTCCATCCTGGTCTTCGTGGCGATCCGGACGGTGCCGGGCGATTCGATCACGGCGATGCTGGGGACCGAAGCCGGCCTGCTGACGCCGGCACAGCGCGACTCGCTCGCCGCCTATTTCGGCATCGACCAGCCCTGGTTCGTCCAGTACTGGCGCTGGATAGGCGGCATCCTGCATGGCAATCTCGGCATCTCGGTCACCTATGGCAGGCAGGTGCTCGACGTCATCATCGAGCGCTTCCCACTGACGCTTGAACTGGCCGTTCTGTCGATGGTCATCGCGCTCGCGGCCGGCATGCCGGCCGGGATCTATGCCGCCACGCACAATGAGAAGCTATCCGATTTGGGTGTGCGCATCTTCGCCATGATCGGCCAGTCGACGCCGAGCTTCGTGCTAGGCCTGCTGATCATCTACACGCTGTCGGCCGGCTTCGGCGTGCTGCCGGCGATGGGCGAATTCGCGCCGCTCTGGCAGGATCCCTTACGCAATCTCAGCCAATTGATCCTGCCCGCCATCACGCTCGGCTTCGCCTTCGCCGCGTCGGTCACCCGTATATCGCGTTCGGCCATGCTCGACGTGTTGAGCGACGACTATGTGCGGACCGCGCGCAGCAAGGGCGCCTCGGCGCGCAGCGTCATCTGGCGGCACGCTCTGCCCAACGCGCTGATCCCTGTCGTGACGCTGAGCGGCATCGAGTTCGGCTACCTCCTGGGCGGCGCCGTCATCGTCGAGCAGATCTACGCCCTGCCCGGCCTCGGTCGCATGGTTCTGGATGCGATCCAGCAGCGCGACTACGCGCTGGTGCAGGGCAGCGTGCTGTTCATCGCCTTGAACTTCATGATCGTCAATCTCCTGGTCGATCTCGCCTATGTCGCGCTCGACCCGCGCATCCGGCTGGGAGAGTCCTGATGCGCATCCTGCGCGCCATCTTCGGCCACGGCAGCGGCCGCATCGGCGGCGTCATCGTCGGCGTCTATCTCACGGTCGCCATCCTCGGCATGCTGGGGCTGACGCCGCACAACCCGATCACGCAATTCCGGGTCGACCGGCTGCATTCGCCCAGCGGCGCCTATTGGATGGGCACCGACCTGTTCGGCCGTGATGTGGCCAGCCGGCTGATGGCCGGCGTCGGCCAGTCCTTCACGGTCGCCTTCTTCTCCGTGGCCTTCGCCACCCTTGCCGGCACCGTGCTCGGGCTGGCCGCCGCCTGGCTCGGACGCCGATGGGACGGCATCGTCATGCGGATCATGGACGTGCTGCTGGCCTTCCCGGCGATCCTCCTGGCGCTGCTCATCGTCACCGTCGCCGGACCCGGCACCTGGACCAGCGTCGTTGCCATCGGCATCGTTTACACGCCGATCTTCACCCGCGTGGTGCGCGGCCCTGCGCTTTCGCTCAAGGCACGTGAATTCGTCGATGCCGCACGCACCTTCGGCAGCAGTTCGAGCTACATCGTGACGCGCCATCTGCTGCTCAATCTGGTGGCGCCGTTGACCGTGCAGGTGACGCTGGCGCTGGCGTGGTCGCTTCTGACCGAAGCAGGCTTGAGCTTCCTTGGCCTTGGCACGCAGCCGCCGGCGGCCTCGCTCGGCCTGATGCTGAGCGACAGCCGCAATCTGATGGAGACCGCGCCCTGGCTGATGATCTTCCCGGGGCTGACGATCATGATCAGCATTCTCGGCTTCAACCTGCTGGGCGACGCCTTGCGCGACATCCTCGACCCTAGGATGCGGAGGGCGCCGGCATGACCCCGCTGCTCTCCGTTCGCGACCTACGCGTCGGCTTTGGCCGCAATCCGCAAGCCAATGAGGTGGTGCGCGGCGTCAGCTTCGATCTCGCCGATGGCGAGACGCTGGCGATTGTCGGCGAAAGCGGCTCGGGCAAGTCCGTCACCGCGCTCTCGATCAATCGGCTCATCGATTTCGGCGGCGGCCGCATCACTGGCGGCGCCATGAAACTGAAACGCGCCGACGGCAGCCTTTTCGACCTGATGACCGCGACCGAGCCGCAACTGACCGGCATTCGCGGCGCCGAGATCGGCATGATCTTCCAGGAACCGATGACCTCGCTCAACCCGGTGCTGACCATCGGCTGGCAGATCGAGGAATCCTTTCGGCTGCACCGCGGCCTGACCGGAAGACAAGCCACGGCGGCGGCCAAGGATGCGCTCGACCGCGTGCGCATTCCCGATGCCGCGCGGCGGCTGAAATACACGCCCAACCAGCTGTCGGGCGGCATGCTGCAGCGGGTGATGATCGCCATTGCGCTGGCCTGCAATCCGCGCCTGCTGATCGCCGACGAGCCGACGACGGCACTCGACGTGACGGTGCAGGCGCAGATCATGGCGCTGCTTGCCGAACTGAAGCGCGAAACCGGCATGTCGATGATCTTCATCACGCACGACATCGGCCTGGTGGCCGGCATCGCCGACAAGGTGATGGTGATGCAGAACGGCCAGGCCGTCGAGCAAGGCGAGTTGAACCAGATCCTCGACAATGCGCGGCATCCGTATACGCAGCATCTGCTGCAGGACGTGCCGCATTTCACCAATGGCAGCACGACGCGTTCGGACGGACGGCGCGACAAGGGCGCGAGCCACGAGCCGGCCTTGAAGGTCGACGGCCTCGTGGTGCGGTTTCCGCTCAGGAGCAATTTCTTCAGCCGCGCCACGGGCGCGGTGCATGCCGTTGACGGCGTCGATTTCGACCTGATGCCAGGCGAGACGCTGGCCATCGTCGGCGAAAGCGGCTCGGGCAAATCGACCACCGCACGTGCGGTGCTGGGGCTGGTGCGGTCGACGCGCGGCAGCTTCTCGGTTGGCGCAAGAGAAGCTTCTGCGCAACAAAGCGCCCTGCCCGTGCAGATGGTGTTCCAGAATCCCTACGCCTCGCTCAATCCGAGGCTCAGCATCGAGAGCATTCTGGCCGAACCGGTGATCGCGACCGGCGGCCGGGTGGATGCCGGAACGCGGGCCAGGATGGCGAGCCTGCTGGAACGCGTCGGCCTGCCAAAAAACAGTCTCGAACGCTATCCCCATGAATTCTCCGGTGGCCAGCGGCAAAGGCTGTGCATCGCCCGCGCGCTGATGCTCAACCCTTCCGTCGTCGTTCTCGACGAAGCCGTGTCCGCCCTGGATGTCTCGGTACAGGCGAAAGTGCTGGAGCTTCTGGTCGACCTGCAGCGCGAGTTTGGGCTGGCCTACCTGTTCATCTCGCACGACATGGCGGTCGTCGAGCGGATCGCCCATCGCATTGCCGTCATCTATGCCGGCCAGATCGTCGAGATCGGCGACGCGACCTCGGTGCTGTCGAAGCCGAAGCATTCCTATACGAAGAAACTGATCGCCGCCGTTCCGACCATCGACCGGCGCCACGAACATTTCGAGCTCGACACGCGCCAGGTTCCCTCGCTCGTGCGCCCGCAGGGGTATGAGCCGGCACCGGCGAGGTGGGAGCAGTTTGGGCTGGATCATATGGCGAGGGTGGAGGTGTGATGAGTGGTGCGCAGGCACTTCTAAACTCGGAGGGACAGCACCCCCCTCTGCCCTGCCGGGCATCTCCCCCGCAAGGGGGGAGATCGGATGTCGCCACGGCTTTCGCCAATCTCCAACATTGGAAGGTTGGCGGAACATCAACGCTGCCAATCTCCCCCCTTGCGGGGGAGATGTCCGGCAGGACAGAGGGGGGTGTGACGGATCGCGGCCTCTCGGACGGAGGCCGACATTGAGCGACCTCCCCGAGCTCTTCAATCGCGCCTTCCAGCCCCTCGCAGCAGCGGTTTCCGCCAAGCGCATCCCCGGCGGCGTGCTCGGCATTGTCGACAAACATGGCGAACGCATCATCCGATCGATCGGCTCGGCGCAACTCGTGCCGAAGCCCCGCCCCATGCAGGACAACACCTGGTTCGACCTGGCATCGCTGACCAAGGTCATCTTCACCACACCGCGCATCCTGACGCTCGCGCAACAGGGCGTCATCGATCTCGATGCGCCGCTTACTTCCGCCCTGCCCGACCTTCGCCAGTATGATGCAAAGGCCTGGGAGCGGAACGTGACGTTTCGCCAGTGCCTCGGCCACCAGACGCCCTTTCCGGCTGTCGAGCCGATCTACACTTACGGGCGCGATCCCGACCTGCTACGCGCCTTCATCCTGCAGCGCGAGTGGCGGGCCCGCGACCCCGTCTATTCCGACATCAACTTCATCCTGCTCGGTTTTGCGCTGGAGCGGCTGTCGGGAAAGACGATCCGGGAAATGGATCCCGGCCCCGGCTTTGCGTTCTCCGCCGACGCCGATGCGTCAGCGGCGACCGAGGACTGCACCTGGCGCCACCGCGTGCTGTCCGGCGAGGTCCACGACGACAATTGCTCGGCGCTGCAGGGCGCGGGTCACGCCGGCCTGTTCGGAACGGCCGCTTCGGTGCTGGATTTCGCGCAAGGACTATTGGATGGCAACGGCGCGTCCGAGCGTTCGATCGCGCTGATGCGCACGCCCTTGTCCGCCACCCGCACCCATGGCTGGGAGCGCCCCTATGCGGGCTGGTCCGGCGGGGCCTTGTGCAGCCCGGGAACCATCGGCCACACCGGCTTTACGGGCACCGGGCTGTGGATCGACTTCGACAGTGGCAAGGCCTGGACCTTGCTCACCAACCGGATCCATCCGACACGTCATTTCGATAGCGGCATCGTTTCGCTTCGGCAGGCGGTCGGCGATCTCGTCAATGGAGCTCAATAATGGAACCAATCTGGGCCGTCGGCCTGATGACCGGCACCGTGCTGGACGGAAACATCGACGTCGCGCTGATCAAGACCGATGGCGAACGGATCGACGATTTCGGCACCTATCGGCTGATGCCTTATCCCTCGTCGATCCGCACCCTGCTGGAAGAGACGCTGAAGCAGGCACGGGCCTGGAATTTTGTCGGGCCGGAGCCGGCGATTTTTCGCCAGGCGGAGGAAGCCCTGACGCGTGCCCAGTCGGCGGCGGTCAAGGAGCTGGTCGAAGGCTATGGCATGACGATGGCCGATATCGGCGTCGTCGGCTTTCACGGCCAGACCGTGCTGCATCGTGCGCCGCAATTTGGACGTCTCGGCCAGACCCGGCAGCTCGGCGATGGCGAGCTGATGCACGCCCTGTTGGGCACCAAGGTCGCCTATGACTTCCGCTCGGCCGACATGCGCGCCGGCGGGCAAGGCGCGCCCTTGGCCGCGGCCTATCACACCGCGCTGATGCGCAGCGCCGGCGCCAATGGCGAGGTGGCGGTGCTCAATCTCGGTGGCGTCGCCAACATCACCTGGTGGGACGGCGCCGACAATGTCGTTGCCTTCGACACCGGGCCGGCCAACGCGCCGCTCAACGATTTCATCAAATCGAAGGGACTGGGCGAAATGGACCGTGACGGCGCGCTTGGCCGTGAGGGCAAGGTCGACGAGGCCCGGCTCGCCAAGCTGTTGCAGCACCCCTATCTGAGCAAAGCCTATCCCAAATCGCTGGACCGTTTCGACTTCGGCTCCGCGATGGCGGACAGCCTGGGCGCCGAGGATGGTGCGGCGCTCCTCACCGCCTTCACCGCTGCCGCTGTCGGCAAGGCGCTCGACCTTTTGCCGCACCGGCCGAAAAAGCTCGTGGTCAGCGGTGGCGGCCGCCACAACCCGACGATGATGGCGATGCTGGCCAGCCGCGCCGGCGTCGAGGTGGTGCAGGCGGAAAGCCTGGGCTGGAGCGGCGACGCGGTCGAGGCGGAGTGCTTCGCCTTCCTCGCGGTTCGCGTGCTGCGCGGCCTGCCGATCAGTTTTCCAAGCACCACCGGCGCGCCGCAGCCGATGCGCGGCGGAAAGCTTGCCGGTTAAGCCAGTTTCTTCTGCAAGAAAACGCGGCTGCGGCCGACGGGGAAATCGGTCAGCGTGCCGAAGGGCCGATAGCCCTGGCGCTGGTAGACCTTGGCGGCGTTCGGATTGAAGGTGTCGATCCAGGCATTGTTGCAGCCGCGCGCAACGGCCTCCTGTTCGGCCGCGTCCAACATCGTGCCGGCCATGTGCTGGCCGCGCAGCTTCTCATCGACCCACAGCCACTGCACGTAAAGCCAGCCCCAGGCGGTGTAGCCCGAAATGCCGGCAACGACCGCACCGGCCTCGTCGCGCACGAACACCGCCAGCGCCTTCCTTTCGGAAGCACCGATATCGCTGTCGTTGAACGCCGTCAGACGCTCGCCGAGAAAGGCGAGTTCTTCCGGCAAGGGGTTTGCCGTCGTTTCAAGTGTCGTGTTCATGGCTCTTTCCGAAATGCGCGACGGGATAAAAACTAGCGTTACGAAGGGCAGCGCACTTGCGCAATTTCTACATCTGTCCGCGAGGTTGCGCATCCGCGTCGCCGCCATTGCGGAATTCAGACGCGGCGATGCCGTAGCGCTTGAGCTTGTCGTAGAAGGTCTTGCGCGGTACGCCGAGTGCGTCGATGGCGCCGCGCACATCGCCGCCATGGTCGCGCAGCGCATCGCGGATGAGTTGCGCCTCATAGTGACCGACCCTTTCGGGTAGTGTTGCCGCGAGCTCCGGCAAGTGTGCGGAGGCCGCTTTCGTCTCATCCTCTGGACCAAAGCCGAGTGCGACGCGATCGGCAAAATGGGCAAGCTCGCGCACATTGCCCGGCCAGGCGTGCGACTGGAGATGATCGCTGACCGCGGCGTTCACCTTGGCGATTGGCCGGCCGAACCGTTCCGAGGCCTTGCCGAGGAAATGCCCGAACAGCATCGGGATGTCGCCGCGCCGCTCGCGCAGGGGCGGGATGCGCAGCGTCACCACGTTGAGGCGAAAATACAAATCCTCGCGAAAATCGCCGCGCTGGTCTGGCCGGCCGAGATCGACCTTGGTCGCCGCGACAACCCTGAGGTCGACGCGGCGGGTCTCGTTCGAGCCAAGCGGTGTCACGCTGCGCGTTTCGAGCACCCGCAGCAGCTTGACCTGTAGGGCCGGCGGCATGGATTCGATCTCGTCGAGGAACAGCGTGCCGCCGCTGGAATGCTCGATGCGGCCCATCCGCCGCCGCTGTGCGCCGGTGAACGCGCCGGCCTCATGGCCGAACAGTTCGCTTTCGATGACTGTCTCCGGCAGCGCGCCGCAATTCAGCGCCACGAAGGGTTTTGCGCGCCGCCGCCCCCATCTGTGCAGGAGGTCCGCCACCACTTCCTTGCCGGTTCCGGTCTCTCCTTCGACCAGCACGTCGACATCCATGTCGGCGATCTGGCGCAAAGCCTCGCGCAGGCGGCGGATGGCAGGCGCTTCACCGATCAGCGGCAGACCGTCGGCGGCTTGTGCGGCGGCCTCGCGCAGGCGCCGGTTCTCCATCACCAGCCGCCGCTTCTCCGATGCCCGTTTCAGCGCCTCGACAAGGCGATCTCCGGCATAGGGTTTCGGAATGAAATCGTAGACGCCGTCCTTGAGCGCGGCGACCGCAAGATCGACATCGCCATGCCCGGTGACAAGGATCACGGGTATGTCCGGATCGATCGCCTTGATGCGGTCGAACAGCTGCAGACCGTTCATGCCCGGCATGCGGATGTCGCTGACGACCACGCCTTCGAAATTCCTGTCGACGACACCAAGCGCGGCCTCGGCGGCATCGAGCGCGACCACGGTGAAGCCGGCAAGCTCCAGCAATTGCGTGGTGGCGTGAAGCAGATCCGCATCGTCGTCGACGAGTGCCACCAGCCCTGATCGGTCCGTCATTCTATCCGCCTCAGGTCGATGGTGAAGGATGCGCCGCTGGCGCTGCCGGGATCGAGCCGCAGCGTGCCGCCCAGTTCCTGGGCGATCTCCTGCGAAATCACCAGCCCGAGGCCAAGCCCCTTCTCCTTCGTGGTCTGGAACGGCATGAACAGATTGCCGGCGGCCTCCGGCCCGAGGCCAGGGCCGTTGTCGCGCACCGAAATCAGCACCCGATCGTCGCGCTCGGCGAGTTCAATCTCGATGCGGGGATCAGGCTGGTCCTTCATGGCGTCCAGCGCATTTTGCAATAAATTGACGAGGATCTGCTCCAGCCGGATGCGGCTCGCCATGACGACCGGCGATGCGTTGCCGCGCGGCTTGACGATGGTCACGCCGGAATCGCGGATGCGGCCGGACAGCAGCGACAGCGCGCCGTCGATCGCCTCGCGCACCGGTAAGGGCGAGGCAGCGACACCCGGCCGGCGGGCAAAAGTGCGCAATGTGCTGGTGATCGCGCCGATGCGTTCGGTCATCGACACGATCGACATCAGATTGCCGCTGGCCGGTTCGGTCTTGCCACTGTCGAGAAAGCGGCCGGCATTCTCGGCATAGGTGCGGATGGCGGCGACCGGCTGGTTGATTTCGTGCGCCACGCCGGCGGCGATCTGTCCGAGTATCGACAGCCGGTTGGCCTGGGCGAGGTCGTCACGCAGCCGGCGGACCTTGGCTTCGGCGTTCTCGCGCTCGGCGATTTCGCCGGCAAGTGCGGCGTTGGAGCGCGTCAGCTCGGCCGTCCGCATGCTGACCCGGCTCTCCAGTTCGACATTCATCCGCGCCAGCGCTTCCTGTCTCAACAGGCGGGCGCGCCGGCGCCGGGTCAGCACGAAGGTTAGCAAGCCTATCAGCAGCAAGCCGAGCAGCGTGGTGAGGCGCGCCGTGTTGGCGGCGGCGGAGAGTGCCGCATCGGCGGGCGTCAGCAGCCAGAGACGCCAACCGGGGACAGCACCGGGCAGGTCCTGCACCACCTCAACGAACTGACGCTGCTTGCCGGCGCTGTCGATCGTCGCCAGACCGTCACCAGCGCCGCGCCGGATCGGCAGGGGTTCGAAGCCGGCATCGGCCAGCTGGAGCTGCTCGCGGGCAGCGGCCGCGTCCTTCGCCGACAGTGGCGCCAGAGCATGAAAGCGCCAGTCGGGCTGGCTGGTGGCCAGCACCACACCGCGTTCATCGGTGACGAAGACGAGAAAGCCGCTGGAGCGCCAATTGGCTTCGACGCGGTCTAGCTCGACCTTCAACACCGCAACGCCAAGCGGCTTGCCGCCATCGTCGACACGGCTGGCCAGGTAAAGGCCTGGCTTGCCGCTGATCGTGCCGAGGCCATATTGGCTGGCGGCACCCTTCGCCATGGCCTCCTGAAAATAGTGCCGAAAATTATAGTCGATGCCGACAAAGCTGGTCGGCTCGCCGGCATTGCTGGCTGATATGGCGATGCCTGCCGTGTCGATGACATAGATGGCGGACGCCGAGGCATCGCCGGCAATCGCCTTGAGCTTGTCGTCGAGGGCCTTTTCTTGCATTTTTCCGGCTCGGCGCAGAGCGCCCCGCACAGCGTCGTCTCGTGCCAGCACCAAGGGAACCAGGCGCTGCTTTTCGATTTCGCCGGTCAGCGTCCCCGCCGCCAGCGGCAGGGCCGCAAGCGCTGTGTCGCGCAGATTGCCTGCCGCTTGGCCGGAGGCAATGCGCCCGGCAATTGCGATCGCGCCGGCCAGAAATACGAGGGCGACGACCACGACAAGCCAGCGGCCATCGCGCGCGGCCTCGCGCAGCAATTCACGGCCGGCAAATCCAGGGGAGCCACTGTCGGTACCTGCTTGCGACGTCTGCCCTCTCCTCTTCCTCCCAGCCCTCCGGCTTCGCGGCCAGTGTAATGCGAAAATCCGCCCAGGCAAACGCTGCTTGTGCGGAAATCCGCACAGGCATTGCCCGCATGGCCTCTGACAAAGGCGGAAACCCTGGGATTCCGGCCTTTTCCCGATCTGGCACGACGCTTGCAAAAGTCCTTGCAGCGGCGTGCGACCGGAGCGCCGCGATGGGAGAAGTCACGCAGGGCGGTCCATTTTCGCCCATCCGGCCAGGGAGAGTTCGATGCACATCGCAGATCATTCAGGCGCGGCTTCCGCGCGGCGCAAGCCTTTCTATGCCCAACTCTACGTGCAGGTGCTCGTCGCGATCACCGTCGGCATCCTGCTCGGCCATTTCTATCCGTCGGTCGGCGAGAGCATGAAGCCGCTCGGCGACGCCTTCATCAAGCTGGTCAAGATGATCATCGCCCCGGTCATCTTCCTGACGGTGACGACGGGAATTGCCGGCATGAGCGACCTGCAGAAGGTCGGGCGTGTCGCCGGCAAGGCGATGCTCTACTTCCTCACCTTCTCGACCCTGGCGCTTGTCATCGGCCTTGTCGTGGCCAATGTCGTGCAGCCGGGCGCCGGCTTCAACATCGACCCGGCGACGCTCGATGCCTCGACCGTAAACACCTATGCCGCAAAGGCGCACGACCAGTCGGTCACAGGCTTCCTGATGAACATCATCCCGACGACGATCGTCGGTGCCTTCGCCGACGGCGACATCCTGCAGGTATTGTTCTTCTCGGTGCTGTTCGGCATTGCGCTGGCGCTGGTCGGCGACAAGGCAACGCCCGTCCTCAATTTCCTGCAGGCGCTGACGACGCCGATCTTCAAGCTGGTCAGCGTGCTGATGAAGGCAGCCCCTATCGGAGCCTTTGGTGCCATGGCATTCACCATCGGCAAATACGGCATCGGCGCGGTCATCAACCTCGCCATGCTGGTCGGCACCTTCTACGTGACGTCGTTTCTGTTCGTCTTCGTCGTGCTGGGAGCGGTCTGCCGCTACAACGGGTTCTCGATCCTGGCGCTGATCCGCTACATCAAGGAAGAGCTGCTGCTGGTGCTGGGCACCTCCTCGTCCGAGGCAGCCCTGCCCTCGCTGATGGAGAAGATGGAGAAGGCCGGCGCCAAGCGCTCGGTGGTCGGTCTGGTCATTCCGACCGGCTATTCCTTCAACCTCGACGGCACCAACATCTATATGACGCTGGCTGCGCTGTTCATCGCGCAGGCAACCAACATTCACCTGTCGATGGGCGACCAGATCCTGCTGCTGCTGGTTGCGATGCTTTCGTCCAAAGGCGCCGCCGGCATCACCGGGGCAGGCTTCATCACCCTTGCCGCCACGCTTTCGGTCGTTCCGGCGGTGCCGGTCGCCGGCATGGCGCTGATCCTCGGCGTCGACCGCTTCATGTCGGAATGCCGGGCGCTGACCAACTTCGTCGGCAACGCCGTCGCCACGCTGGTGGTGGCGCGCTGGGAAGGCGAACTCGACGAGGCCAAGCTGGCGAGAGCCCTGGCGGGCACGGCGGACGACAGCCTGCCGGCGGACGTCGTTCCCGCCGAGTAATCCGTGCGGTTTGATACCAATAGCGGCCGGAGGCATACTGCCTCCGGCCGCTGTCGTTCAAGTCGCAGCGTCGACTTTCGGCAGCCCGACGGGCCGACGAGGACAACGAACTCGCGGTCACCGACATCGAGGTCGACACCCTTGATCACCTCGGCATTGCCATAGGACTTGCGCACGCCGCGCAGCTTGAGCTCAGCCATTGAAGTCCCTCCTCGTGTCCGGAAATGTGCTTGGCCCGACAGGCATGCGGGCGGCAATCGTGCCCACATCATCGAACAGGATGAGGCTGGCGGCGCCGACCAGCCCGGCATGGCGGCCGAGCTGGGCCTGAACGACCGGCACGTCGCGATAGGCGCGCATGGCCCGCTGCCTGATGGTCGCCTCGATGGTCGGCAGCATCAGGTCGAGCCCATTGGCAATGCCGCCGCCGACGACCAGCACATCGGGCGAATAGAGATGCAAGAGGTTGGTGAAGCCAATGCCCAGCCAGCGGGCTTCCTCGTCCATCAAGGCCGAGGCAAGACCGTCCCGCAGCCGTGCCGCCTCGACGACATGGCGGCCGGTCACCTCCGCGTCGCCTGAGAGGTGCCGCAAGCTCGAGCCGTCGCCGGCGGTTGTCGCAGCGGTGGCGCGGCGGCCGAGCGCTGTTCCCGAAGCGATCGCCTCGAAGCAGCCGACGACGCCGCATATACAGCGTTCGCCTTCATTGGTGATGGTCATATGGCCGATCTCGGCGGCAAGGCCACGGCGGCCATGCAGGATGCGCCCGTCGACGACGACACCGCCGCCGATGCCGGTGGAAACCGTGACGAAGACCAGCGAGCGCGCGCCATGGCCGGCGCCGAAGCGCCATTCGCCGAGTGCGGCGGCATTGGCGTCGTTCTCCAGCCGCACCGGCAGGCCGAGCCGCCGTTCGAGGATGTCGGCAAGCGGTACGTCCAGCCAGCCGGCGAGTGTCGGCGGGCCGACGGCGATGCCGGCCAGCGGATCGAGTGGTCCCGGCGCACCGACGCCGACGCCGACGGTCGAAAGTGCCGGTGCCTCGGCATGGACGGCCGCCGCCAACGCCTCGATCTGGCCGATCACCACATCGGGGCCGGCCTGCGCCTGCGTCGGCACCGCCGCGAATGCCAGGATCTTGCCGTCGCGGTCGACCAGGGCGGCGCGAAGCTCCGTCCCGCCAAGATCGATCGCAAGGGCGGCTTGTATCGTCATGCCGCGACCTTCAGTCCGTGCAGCCAGCCGATGCGGCCGGCGAGATCCTTGTCGCCGAAGGCGAGCGAACCGAGAACCACCGTCTCGGCGCCGGCGGCACGCAGCAGCGGCACGGTCTCATGGCGGATGCCGCCGTCAGCCGCCAGAACCACTTCCGCCTCGCGGTCGGCCTGCCTCAGGATGGCGCGGGCAGTGCCCAACCGGTCGCAAGCCTTGTCCGACAGGCTCTGCCCCTTGACGCCGATCGCCGTACCCAGAAGCGTGACGAACGCGACCTCGGAAACGAAAGGCGTCACCGTCTCGACCGGCGTCTCCAGCCTGACCACGACGCCGGCCTCGGCGCCGAGTTCGCGGGCCAGCCGAACGGCGCGCAATCCCGCTTCGCCATTCTCGGCATGGACGCTGATCATGTCGGCGCCGGCTTCGATGAACTGGCGCGTCTGCGCCTCGACGATTGCTTCATCGACCATCAGATGGACATGGATAGGCTTGGCCGTCAGCCTGGCGATGCGGGCGACGAGATCGGGAAAGAACAGGAAGGACGGGGCGAAATGCCCATCCGCCACATCGATGTGATGAAGATCGACATAGGGCTCGATGCGCCTGAGATCGCTCTCGAAATTGGCGAGGTCGGCGGACCACAGCGAGAATTCGGCGATCATGCGATCGCGTGGCAATGCGGCGATAGCGGCCGGGCCTGAGACGAGTTTCGAGATCATGACTGGTCCTAGTTGTTGAAATTTGTGTCGAGAAAGCCCGCGATAGCAGCGCGGATTTCGGCGAAATGGCGATCCTTGTCGGTGGCCTTCGGCGTCACCTCGACAAAGGCGGCGTTGGGAATAGCGTCGGCAAGGCTGCGGGCGGTCGCCAGCGGATGGACGAGATCGACACCGCTGCCGATGACGAGTGTCGGGATTGCCAGGCCGGCGGCCGCTGCTCGCGTCACGCCAGGCCCATCCTCTGCGATCGCCTGCATCACCTCGGCGAAGACGGCCGCATTTTCACGCGCGAAGAAGCCGAGCAGCGAGGCGAGATTATCCGGCGCTTCTTTGCGAAAGCGGGCGGCAGTCGCGGAAGCCGCGAAGACATCGCGCGCTTCATCCAGTGGACGACTGCGAATGAGCTCCGCCACTTCCGCGTAAGGACGCATGTTTTGCGGCGCCGCATCGAAAGCCCAGGCCGGGCGCACAAGCACGAGACCTGTGACCCTATCGGGATGCCGGGCGGCAAGCTGCAAGGCGATCGCCGCGCCCATCGAAATGCCGCCGGCGACGCAGTGCTCGACGCCAGCCGCATCGGCGGCGGCCAGCACGTCATCGGCGAACATCGCGATCGAAAAGGGCCGTTTGGTGCCGGCGCCGGAATCGCCCTGCGCGCGGCATTCGACGGTGAGCCGGCGGTATGACGGCCTGTCGGGAAAATTCTGCGCGACCTGCGCTGCATCACCGCCAAGGCCATGCTCGAAGACGATGGGAAGCCTGCCCTGCCCCGTGTCGAAGGCACGAAGTGCGGCATCGTCGCGCAGCAGGATCGCCGGCGCCGCGCCCATCAGAGCAGCCCTCGCAGGAAGGCGGCGACACCTGGAGCTTCGTCGGCGGACAGGCCGTGGGTGACAAGCGACCCGTCGAAGCCCGCTGCCTTCAGCCGCGCGACGAAATCCGGAAAATCGACGATGCCTTGCCCAGACGTGGCAAAGCGACCGTCACCATGGCGGTCCTTGGCATGCGCCATGGCGATGTGGCCGGCGGCCTCGTCGATCGCGGCGGCGACGATAGCGCGCGCCTCGTCGGGCGTGGCCTGTTCGAACAGGTTCGCCGGATCAAGCACGATCTTCAGGTGCTTCGATCCCATCTCGGCGATCAACCTTGTCGCGTCCCTGGCCGAGGTGACGATGTTGGCTTGCTCAGGCTCGATGCCGAGATCAACGCCGGCCTCTTCGGCCAGCGCCAGCGCCTTCTCCATCTCGGCGGCCATGTCGGACCACGCGGCCGGCGTGGCATTGTCGGGGTGATACGCCCATTGATCGACGGCGTTGCGCGAGCCGGTGCAGAGCGTGACCAGCGGGATGTCCAGGGCAGCAGCAACCTCGATGACGACAGCGAGACGCCGAAGGCCATCGTCGCGCACTGCCTTGTCGGGATGCGCCATGTTGTAGGTGCCGGAAAGTGCTGCAAGTGAGACGCCGCTCGATTGCGCGGCAGCGCGGATGGAAGCGACGGCATTTGCCGGCATCGCATCCGGCATCGACGGCAGGCCGGCGCAGGCGAGATTGAATTGCGTCGTCTCATAGCCCGCTTGCCGAACAGCCGCGAGCACCGCGGCCGGCTCGGCACCGGGAAAGGTCTTGGCGAAGATGCCGAGACGCATCAGACCGCTCCCGAAACCGAAGCGAGTTCGACCCGCTCGCCAGTCTCCACCGAGCGCGCGATGGCAACCATGGCGCGGATCGACGCGATGCCGTCCTCGACATTGGCGCCGCGCATCGGCGTGCCTTCCAGCACGGTTTGAGCAAGACCTTCCAGCTGGCGACGGAAGAAATGACCATCGGCGCCGAGCGGCTTGTGGGCGGTGGCGGTCTTCTCGTGAAAGATTTCGACCTCGCTGGCGCGGAAGTACCAGGGGTTGAAAGTCTTGGCGATGACCGAACCGTTCTCGCCATAAAGCTGAAAACCTTCGTGCCAATCCATCCGTACGGCGACGGTCAGGTCGAGATGGCCGAGCGCGCCGCTGGCGAACTCGGTCTCAATGAACCAGCAATAGGCACCGAATCTCTCATTGAGGCGGGCGCGCACGGCGACGATCTCGCCGCACAGGAAGCGCGCCGTGTCGACGAGATGCGAGCCGTGCGCCAGCATGAAATACTGCCGCAAATCGGCCTTCGGATTGCCTCCCGGTTTGCGCGCCAGCTTGCTGGTGACGGGCAGCGGCTGAACGGCGTCGGTGTTGGTGTAGCGATGGGTGGAATCGCAGTACCACGCCTTCAGCGCCAACACCTCGCCGATCTCGTCGCGGACAAAATCGCGCGCGGCCTCCAGCGCCGGGTCGAAGCGCTTCATGTGGCCGACCTGCAGCACCTTGCCCGAGCGCCTGACCGCCTGCGCCAGCGCCTCGCCCTCCTCGACCGAGGTGCCGATCGGCTTTTCGCACAGAACATGCTTGCCGGCATCGAGCGCCTTGATCGACATCGGCACGTGATAGGCGTCCGAGGTGGCGACGATCACCGCCTCCAGTTCCGGATCGGCGAGCATCTCGTCATAGTCGCCATACATTTTTTCGGGCTCGTAGGTGGCGCCCATGCGGGCAAGCAGATCGGGTGCCGCGTCGCAGATGGCGTAAAGGTCGGCATTGCCGGCCTTGACGCAGGATTCCAGATGCGCGAACTGCGCGATGGGGCCGCAGCCGAGCACGCCGACCCTGAGGCGTCTGTCCTGTTTCTTGATCATCGTCTCGTTCTTCAGGCGCCGTAGGAGCGCATTGTCTGGCGGTTGGTCTTGACCGCGCCGGCGGGATCGGCGGCGGCCGTGTCGGATTCCTCCTCCAGCACCAGCCAGCCGTTGAAGCGTGGCGCGGTGCCGGCAATCTCGATGACATCTGCCGTGTCGCAGACGCCCTTGCCGAGCATCGCCCAGGTACCGTTGGCATCGACGTCCTTGAGGTGGATGTAGCGGATGCGGTCGCGATAGGTGCGCAGCGTGTCGGACATGTCCTTGTGGCCACGCAGGATATGACCGGTATCCGGCACCCAGCCGACCAGATCGCGGTCGAGCAAGGCAAAGATCGTGTCGTAATCGGCGCGGTCGAACAGCAGCGTGTTGTGGTGCGAGCTTGGGTGCACCGCGACATCGACACCAGCCTTGCGGCCGATCTCGGCGGCGCGGTTGTAGAATTCGGCTGCAATCGCGAATTTGTCTTCACGCGGACCGTCGGAGACGACCGTCGCCGAGCCCATCGACACCAGCGCGCCAGGAAAGGCGGCGGCGAAGTCGATCCAGCGCTGCGCCGCCTCGAGGTCGGCGCCAATCTTCTCCTTGAGCGTAAAACCGCTCTTCGAACCGAAGGCGAAGGAGACGAGCGTCAGCCCGGACGCCTTCAGCGCGGTCGCGAACTCCGACGGCTTACCGGCATAATGGCCGATCATGGTGTCGGTGATCTCGATGCCGGCGTAGCCGCCATCGGCGATCGCCTTCAAGAGATCGTCGGGACCGCCGGTGAACCGGTCTCCCAGCATTTCCCAGGTGAAGGTCTGGCAGCCGACTTTGAGGTCTTTCACGTTCATCCTTTCATTCCTTGCCTATTCCTTGATGCGCCCTGCGTCAGCCGTTCGATGATGTGGCGCGGGACGAGAGCAGCACGAGCACGATCGGCGGAACGGTGACGACGGCCGCGGCCGCGGCGATGCCGCCTGCCAGCAGACAGGGCCCAATCATCGATTGAGATAGGCGGGGGCCTGCTCCTTCGGTTCTCCTTGGGATGGACATCCTACTTGACCGAGCCTGCGGTCATGCCGGCGAGGAAATACCTTTGGGCAACGAGGTAGATGAGCAAGAGCGGTAACGAGCCGAGCACGCTCATCGCCATCATCTGGTTCCATTCGAAGGCGTGCTGCCCCATCAACAGCTGGATGCCGATCGGGACGGTGCGCATGGACGTTGACTTCGTCAGCGTCAGCGCAAAGAGAAATTCGTTCCAGCACAACAGGAAGGTGTAGACCGACGTCGCCACGATACCAGGCAGTGAAATCGGGACGATCACCCGCCAAAGCGCTGTCCAACTGGAGCCGCCATCGACAGCCACGGCTTCATCGAGATCGCGGGGCAAGGTGTTCAGATATCCCGTCATCAGCAGGATCGCGTACGGCAGTGTAAACACCAGGTAAGTCAGAACCAGTGCGACGTAGGTATCGAAGATGCCGTATGAGACGACAAGCCCGAAGAAGGGGATCAGAAGTGTGATCGGCGGAATCGTCTGCGTGCTGATGATGAGTGTGTTCAGGCTGCCCTTGCCGCGGAAGTCGAAGCGGCTGAACCCGTAGGCCGCCAGCAAGGCGATCAGCACCGTCAGCACGGTCACCGCTCCCGCCACGAAATAGCTGTTGAAGAAGAAGCGCAGTTTTACCGGGTCGCCAAGGATGGCTGCATACGCTTCCAGCGTGAAGGCCTTTGGCAGGATGGTTGGTGGCAGGGCAAAGATTTCGGTATTCGATTTGAACGAACTGCTCAGCATCCAGTAGATCGGGAATGCCGCGAAAATGAGCCCCGCAGCAAGCGCTAGATGGAGCGCGACGGTGATCAGCCTGTCTTTCGGCGTATGCCTTTTCCTCATGGTGACTACCGAGCCTTTTGATAGCGAATATAGAACAGCGTCAGGCCGAGAGAGATCAACAAGATGACCACAGCGCTCGCCGAAGCCTGCGACAGGTTGTAGCTCGAAAACGCCAGCTTGTACGTGTAGGTGCTGAGGACCTCGGTCGAGTAGATCGGGCCACCGCCCGTCGTTATCCAGATCAATGGGAAGACCTGCATGGTCCAGATGAAGTCGAGCAGCGAGATGCTGATGATGATCGGCATCAGCTGCGGAATGGTGATGAAGATCAGCTTCTGGTAGGCTTTCGCCCCGTCGATATCGGCGGCCTCGTAGAAATCCTTGGGAATGCCCTGCAAACCCGCGAGCAGGCTGACCATGAAGAGCGGATAGCCCGCCCAGATATTGGCGAAGGTGACGGCGTGCAGCGCGGTCTCAGGCGAGGAAAACCATTCGACCTTGGAACCGATGACGCCGATTTGCATGAGAATGCTATTCACGACACCGTTCGGCTCAAGCAGGAGGCGCCAGATCACGGCGATAATCACCGCGGTGAACAGCCAGGGCAGTATGTAGAGCACGCGCAGAATATTGCGCAGCGTCGGATTGATGCGGTCGCTGTTCAGCATGAGCGCGAAGACCATGCCGATGGTCATGTGGAAAATGACACTCATGCATGTGAAGTAGAGCGTGTGCCACAGCGAAGCCCAGAACACGGGGTCGTCGAAGATCGCCTGGTAGTGTTTCAGTCCGGCAAAGGATGGGTCACGACGCAGCACCGCGCTGTTCTGGAACGAGTAGGCAATCACCGTCACCATCGGCAGCAGCATCAGAAGCCCGATTATGAGCAGCGAGGGCGACAGATAGAGGTAGGGTGCGACCGCTCGTTTCAGCTTGTGGTGGGAGCGCTTTTGCCGGGTCATTTGCCAACCTTGGGATACGCCTTCAAGAGAAGGTAAGCTTCGGAAACAGGTCCATCTCAAATTGCCGATCCGTTGTTGCCGGGTGGCCTGCCCGAAGTCAGGCCACCCGGTCGAAGATAGCAAACGGGAACAGGCCGATCAGAATTTCGCCATCCAGCCCTTCTGAGCGGTGGCTGCGGCCTGTTCCGGAGACTGCTCGCCGGCGAGCATCTTCTGGGCTTGCACGTCGAACTGGGTCATCAGGTCTTCAGCCACCGGCAGGCCCGTGAACTCATTGGCGAGATAGCCGGTCTTGAAGATTTCAAAAGCCTTGCCGAAAGCCTTGTCCGAGGTCACGAAATCGGGCTTGGCGTTGACGTTGCCCGGGAAGGCGTTTGCAAGCGACACGAGCTTGGCGTTCACCTTTTCACTCATCAGATATTGGACGAGTTTCCAGGCCTCTTCCTGATGTTTCGAGGCAGCAGAGATGCCGATGCCCCAGGAGGCATAGGGAAGGCCGCGCTTGCCGGTATAGTTCTCCACGACCGGGACCGGGATGAGGTCGAAGTTCAGCTTGGGATTGCGCTTGCGGATGAGGTTCACATGCGCGAGCGAGTCGATCATCATCCCGACGCGGTCGTTGACGAATTCCTCGACCTTTTCCTGCTCGGTCTTGGTGGCAATGCCGGGCGAGATGGTGCCGGCGTCGTTGAGTGATTTGACGAAGGCGAGCATATCCACCACCGGTTTGCCCTCAAGGTCCGGCTTGCCGCTCGCCATCATCGACTGACCCGAAGCCCAAACCCACGACATCATGTCGTTCTGGACGCCGGATGGCGTTTGCAGCGACAGGGGCAGCACCCAGCCATACTGGTTCTTGTCGGCGTGCGTCATCTTCTTGGCGGCTTCGAGAAACTCCGCACGGGTCGACGGCAGCTTGGTCACGGCTGCCTGGGCGGCGAGGTCCAAATTCACGAAGACCGGATAGACGAAGGAAGCCACGGGAAACATCACCGCCTTGCCGTCCACCTTGATGATGTCGGCGACCTGGCTCTTGTCGAAACCGCTCGCATCCATCATCGGATTCATGTCGGCGAGTGCGTTCTGCGCATTCAGATTGTTCACCCAGGCACCGTCGAGCCCGAAGACGTCGCTGAGCGTTCCGGTTGCAGCACCAACCGAGATCTGGTCTCGCGTGGTCGCGTAGGGACCGCTGACCAGCGTCACCTTGATACCGGGGTTTGCGGCCTCGAAGTCATCCATGATTGCCCTGAGCGAGCCAGCCGGCAATTCGGGCTCCCACCATTGGGTGAATTCCAGCGTCGTATCCGCCATGGCGCCGGTTGCGCCAAGCAACCATGCGGCCGCGGCTATTTTCAGCATCGTGGGCTTTATACGAAACGTCATTTTCTCCTCCTTCTTTATATTCGACCGCACAATGCGGCCGATCGTCTGTTATTCAGAAGTCTTCTTATGCAGGCGCCTCACCTCGCCCGCGGGTCTTGTCGCGAATATTCAGATCGCCAGATGCGTCTCGGGATCGAAGAAATGGAGCTTGGCGTCATCCAGGGCCAACCTGATTTCCTCGCCGGAGCGGACTGTGCTGACCGGTTCGAATTTCGCCACCGCATTCGACGCCAGGCCGAAATCCTGCACCGCGTCAGGGTCGCCGGAGTCCACCCGGACCGCGTCGATGTTGAGATGGACGATATGTTCGGATCCGAGTTCTTCGATCGAGGTCACCTTTGCCGGTATCGTCTGATACTTGCGGCCGGATTCGAGGCTGCTGTCATAGAGATCCTCCGGCCGTATCCCGAACACGACCTTGCGCCCCGCATACGATCTCAAGCCCGGCCTGCGGACGAAGGCTGCATTCTGCAGCCGGATGGCTAAGGCGCCGGACATCAGTTCGTCGCCCGTCAGGGTCGCCTCGAAAAGGTTCATCGAAGGAGACCCGATGAAGCCGGCAACGAAGGCGTTCACCGGCGATTCATAGAGCCTCTTGGGTGTGTCGACCTGCTGCAGCACGCCGCCTTTCAACACCGCGACCCTGTCGCCCATCGTCATGGCTTCGGTTTGGTCGTGCGTCACATATATGGTCGTTACGCCGAGCTGCTTTTGCAGACTGGTGATTTCGGCGCGCATTTGAACACGCAGTTTCGCGTCCAGATTGGAAAGGGGTTCGTCCATGAGAAAGGCTGCCGGCTCGCGCACCATGGCGCGGCCCATGGCAACCCTTTGACGCTGTCCGCCTGAAAGGTTCGCGGGTTTGCTGTCCAACAGAGACGTCAGTTGAAGGGTTTTGGCGATCTCGTCCACGCGCTTTTTGCGCTCGGCCTTCGGCTTGCCTGCAAGCCGCATCGAAAAGCCGATGTTTTCGAATACCGTCATATGCGGGTAGAGGGCGTAGCTCTGGAAGACCATCGCGATGTCGCGGTCCTTGGGCGGCATGTCGACAACGTCGACTCCGCCGATCCGAAGGCTGCCGCTGGTGACGTCCTCCAATCCCGCGATCATCCGCAACGCGGTGGATTTGCCACAGCCGGACGGCCCGACGAGAATCAAAAACTCGCCATCCTCGACCGACAGGTTCAATTGGTCGATTGCGTGAAAATTGTTCCCGTAGGTCTTGCAGATATTCTCAAGAACGACCTCTGCCATATTCCTCCCTCCACAAGTCTAAGCCACTGATTTTTATGATTGTCCTCTGCCTATATTCACCTGCGAAATATTTCCTCGGATAGTTCGGGCTTTGTTCCGGTATGGAGCCGCGCATATTTCAGTTCGACTGCCGACGGCGCGTTCGTCGATGCCAGGAGTTCCGTGACCTGGTCGTTGTTCGGAAGCGCCTCGCGCCCGCCCCGCCCCGTTATCGAAAGGGCCGCCGCCGCGGCCGCGAATGCGACCCGGCCTGCGGTGTCGGCCCCGCGCGTCAATGCAAGGGCATAGGCGCCATGAAAGCAGTCACCGGCGCCGGTCGAGTCGACGACGGCAACCCGGTGCGGAGGCAGGTGCCAGAGCCCTGTCTCGCCGCGTCCGCGATAGAAGACACCTCTGCCGCCATCCGTCAGAACCACGGCGGACCGCGACGGCAACCACAATGCATCTAGTATCTCGGCCGGCGAGCGGCGGCCCGTGGCGGTCCGCGCAAAGCCGAGCGGAAGAATGAGATGGTCGCAGAGCCCGATCAGTCTCTCGGTGGCTGGGCCGCGGCTCCATTCGACATCGCCGAGGATCGCAAGGCCGAGATCGCGAGCCCGAGCCACGACATCCAGCGACCCGATCCCGTAACTGTCGACGATCAGGACGGTCGCGCGGCTGAGAACCTCGTCCGGAAAATCCGGCGCGGTGCCCAGCATCGCTTCGTCGTCATACGCGATGAACCGCTCCCCATCCGAACCGACGGTGATCCGCGAGCGCACCGGGCGCGCGTTCGGGTGGCGCGGCGCGAACGCGGTTTCGACGCCGCTCGCAACGAGATCGCACAACACAGCGTCGTCGGCGGCGCTGCCCAGCCATCCGACGAAGCCGGCGGTTCCGCCGAGCCGCGCGACGGCGGCAAGTGCCGTCGCGACATTTCCCCCGAAAGCTCGGGCACTTTGCAGAACCTTCCCCTTGCCCGCCGACAACGGCTGATCGACATAGACGATGTCGTCGATCGCAATAGCTCCGAAGCCGAGGATTGAAGGGACGGTGGGCATCGTTCAGGCACCCGCCTTCGCCAAGGCGTCTTGCGCCGAAAGGCCGTCGTGGATGACGCCCCGAAAGGCAATCGCTGCCTTTTCCGGATCGCCATGCCCCCAGAGATTGCGGCCCACCACGGCACCGCGCGCGCCGGCACGGATGGCGTCCGCCGTCTGCTGAAGGGCGCCGAGCAGCGTGTCGGTCTTCGGACCACCGGCGATCACAACCGGCACCGGGCAGGTCCGAACGGTCTCTCGAAACGACTCGAAATCGCCCGTGTAACCGATCTTGATCACGTCGACGCCGGACTCGTAGCCGATGCGTGCCGCATAGGCGATCTCGTCGGGGGTGAAGACGATTTTTGCCCCGTCGGTGAAATCACGAGGGTAGATATGCGCCACCACCGGCATGCCGTAACGGGCCGCCGCATTCACCGAATCGGTCAGCCAGCGTATGTACTTGCCCTCGGTCGCGCCACGCACCGGAATCGCCACGGCCAACGCATCGGCGCCAGCGCGCACCGCATCCTCGGGCGTTGCAATCAGTTCACTGATGCGATCGTCTGGGGTGAAGCAGCCGGCCTGGATCACCAGGGAAGCCTTGCCCGCGTATTGCGGCCACAGATGGCGCGCGGTGCCAGGCTGGATGCTGACGTAGTCGGGTTTGCCTACCATGACGCGTGCAAGCGCGCCCGGCAGGTCGGCAAGACCTCCTTTGCGCACGTCGCCATAGCCGACAAAGTGGTCGACCGCGCCGCCAAAAAGATTCCCCGATGGATGTGAGAAGAGGCGCGCCAGGCGCACCTTGGTTCCGAGGCTCATGAGTCCAAAACTCTCCAATCGGTTGATTTCAAAATCCTGGACCAGTGTTTGCGAAAGAAAGGATAAATGCAATCTTTCGAAAGCTTTCGAATTCGCGCATTTTTGGTAGAGTGAACCGAGGCCAGGGCGATCGCCTGGCGCATGGAGGCAAGGACAGGGCAATGTTGTCAGAGCAGAGACGCCAATCGATCCTGGGTGAAGTGCAACGCAGCGGACAGGTTCGCATCAAGGACCTGTCAGACGATTTTGGCGTGTCGGAAGTCACGGTGCGCTCCGACCTCGAGATACTGGACCGCAAGGGACTGCTGACCAAGACCCGTGGCGGCGCGGTGACCCGGACCACAGATTCGACCACGGCCGCGTTCGCCCGGCGGATGCAAACGAACCTCGATGCAAAGAAACGCATCGCCCGGGCAGCGATAGAACTGTTCGAGGACAACCAATCGGTCATTTTCGACGGCGGCTCGACATTGATGCAGGTTGCCATGCTGTTACCGCCGCTCAGCAATGTCGTGGTCGCGGCCACGGCGATGAATATCGTGCAGCATCTGATGCATCGGCCCGGGCTCGACGTTCACATGATCGGTGGCCGGGTCTATCCAGACACGGTGAGCACGCTGATCACCGATGCTGACACGGCTCTCGGCGGCTTGGTAGCGCATCAGGTCTTTGTTGGAGCGCATGCGATTGACTCGTCACTGGATGTGGTCGACGTGAACGAAGACATGGCGCGAACGAAGCGAAACCTCGTGCGCATGGCCCGGCGCGTTGTCCTTCTTGCGGATTCGAGCAAATGGGGCGTCAGCGGGACCTCCAAGGCCTTTTCGCTGTCGAGCGTCGATGTTGTGATCACCGACGATGGCCTGTCCGGCCCGATACGCAGCCAGCTTGATAGGACCGGGGCCAAGGTGATCTATGCCTGACCCCGTAACGGTCCCCGGCCGCGACGGAAATAATCCAATGCGCACATGACCCACGGCTTAGTACCGGCGGTCGGCCGTTTTTTCATGTCTGTCATTTTCTCCTCCTAGGGCTGGCAGCCTCCCGTTATCGCGCCAGCATTTTCGCATGTTGTATAAAAATTTTACGCGCGTCAATATTTAAAATGTTGTATAGACCTTTGCGAAGGCGATCCGTTGCCGGATGGGCGGATCCGGCAGACCATGACCGCGTTGGGAGGTACGATCGAAAATGCACGGGAAAACAAAGACGAAACTCGGGATCGGCGTCGTCGGATGCGGCAATATCTCGATGACCTACCTACGCAACGCCGCCCTCTTCGGCGGGATCGAATTGCGCGCCTGCGCCGATATCTCGGCCGACATGGCGGCGGTGCGGGCGAAAGAATATGGCATCCGGGCGCTCGGCGTCGATGCGCTGCTGGCCGACACCGAGATCGATCTTGTCCTCAACCTGACCATTCCGGCGGCGCATTTCGACATTTCGTTTTCAGCACTTTCCGCCGGCAAGCACGTCTTCACCGAAAAGCCGCTCGCCACCTCGGCCGCCGACGGACAGCGCCTGGTCAACGAGGCGAGGTCGCGCGGCCTGCTGCTCGGCTCGGCGCCCGACACCTTCCTCGGTGCCGCCGGACGCCGGGCGCGCCGCCTGATGGACGAGGGTGCCATCGGTCGCCCGGTCACCGGCACCGCCTTCATGATGGGCCGCGGCATGGAGCACTGGCATCCCAACCCGCAATTCTACTACCAACCCGGTGGCGGTCCGGTGTTCGACATGGGCCCCTACTATCTGACCATGCTGGTCAATCTGCTCGGCCCGGTCGAGCGCGTCATGGCGATGGCGACACGCGGCCAGGAGGAGCGGCTGATATCCGCCGAAGGGCCATTCAAGAACACCACATTCAAGGTCGGCACGCCGACCAACGTTTTGTCGTTGCTCGAATTCCGCTCCGGCGCGACTGTCACCTTCGGCGCCTCATGGGATGTCTTTCGCCACTCCAATCATCCGATCGAGTTGCACGGCACGGAAGGCTCGCTGCGCCTGCCCGACCCCGATACGTTCGGCGGCACCGTGTCGCTGTCCGAGCGCGGCACCGAGTGGAAGGATTTCGCCAGCGAAGGCGAGCTCTATGGCGCTCGCAACTGGCCTTATGCGGCACCCGATCGCGCCAACTATCGCATGCTCGGCGTCGCCGATCTGGTGCGCTCGCTTCAAACCGGCAACACGCCACGCGCCTCCGGCAGCCTCGCGCTGCATGTGCTGGAGATCATGGAGGCGATCCTGCGCTCCGGTGAAACACAGGGCTCGGTCGCCGTCTCGGGCGATGTCGTCCAACCGGCCCTGCTGACCGAGGAAGAGGCAAGCGACCTGCTAGCCTGAGGACATGACCATGACACTCGATCCGGATGCTCGGCGCGTCCTCGAAATCGGCCGCGTTGCCGGCGGCGAGCCGTTCGAGAGCGGCGGCGTGGCGGCGGCGCGCGCCGCCTACAACGCCTCGTTTCCGACGCTGCAGGGCGAGCATGAGCCGGTCGCCACGACCTTGGAACAGCAGATCGACGGGCCGAACGGCCCCATCACCGTCCGCATCCATCGCGGCATCGGCGCACTACCGAGCGGGGCGCCGGCGCTGCTCTATCTGCATGGCGGCGGCTGGGTGATCGGCAATCTCGATTCGCATGACGAGATCTGTCGCTGGCTGGCCAATCTCGGCAACGCCGTCATTGTCTGTCCCGATTATCGCCTGGCGCCGGAGCACAAATTTCCCGCCGGGCTGGAGGATGGGCTGGCGACACTGCGCTTCATGGCGCAGAACGCCGCCGGTCTTGGCATCGATAAGGCGCGCATCGGCGTAGCCGGCGATAGTGCCGGCGGCAATCTCGCCGCCGTGCTGGCGCTGCTCGCCCGCGATGGGCTGGCGCCACCCGTTGCGGCGCAGATCCTGATCTATCCCAACACCGACGCACGTCAGATGGCAGACAGCTACCGGCATTTCCGCGACGGCTTCGGCCTCACCGCGACCACCATGGCATGGTTCCGCGACCACTATGTGCGAACGCCCGACGACATGCTGGACTGGCGCGTCTCGCCGCTGCTGGCGCCTCACCTCGTCGGCGTCGCGCCGGCTTTCGTGGCGCTTGCCGGCTGCGACATCCTCGCCGACGAAGGGACGGCCTATGCCGCGCGCCTGCAGGCCGAAGGCGTGCCAGTGATCCTGCGGCAATGGCCGGGCCAGATCCATGGTTTCGTCTCGATGGGACGCCATATCCCAGCCGCGCGGCAAGCGGTCGCCGAGGCGGTGGCTGCCTGGCGCCACTTCGACCAGGGGTCGCTGACGCTTAGGCCGACTGACGCATCACCAGGGTGGCACCGAGCTTGACCGTGCGTGCCAGGCTTTGCTTCGGCGGATCGGCCTCGTCCAGCAAGGCCAGCAGGATCTCGACACTGCGGCCGGCCATGGCGGCGAAATCCTGCGCCATGGTGGTGAGCGCCGGACAGGTGTAGCGGCTCAGCGGATGATCGTCATGGGCGGCAACGCGCAGATCGCAATCGGACCTGCGGCCGACCTTCAGGCCGCGCGAGTACGCGGCCGCCATCACGCCAAAGGCGAGACGATCGTTGGCGCACAGGATGGTGCGGCCGGGCAAGTTGCCGGCCTCCAGCATTCTTTCCATCTGCTCGTAGCCGACACGTTCGAAATCCCAGGTGTAATCGCGCGCGGCCTCGATCACGACCGGCTTGAAGCCGGCGGTTTCCATCGCGATGATGTAGCTTTCCTGGCGTTCGCCGGAGTTGTGGTTGACATGCGGAATGTCGAGATAGGCCGGGGGCTCACCCGACCGGCACAGATAATCGACGATGGTCGACACGCTCTGCCGGTTGTCGTTGCCGACGAACGGCGTGTCGCCCTCGATGTACGTGTCGAAATAGACGATCGGAATGTCCTGCCCGAGCTTGTCGAAAACGCTTCGGTCGGAGGCCAGGCCGAGCGGAGCGATGATCGCGCCGGCGACCTTCAGTGACAGCAGCGTCCTGACCGACTCCGCCTCCAGCTTCGGCGAGCCATGCGAGGAGATGACGATCGGCCAGTAGCCTTCGTCGCGGCAGCGAAATTCGATGCGGCTGACCATCTCGGCATAGAACGGATCGGTGATCGTCGGCACGACGATGCCGATGTTACGGGTGCGCTTGCGGTTGAGGTTGCGGGCGAAAAGGTTCGGCTGATAGTCCGAGGAGCGCAGGGCGGCTTCGATGCGTGCCCGCGTCGCCGGCTTCACGCTCGCCGGATCGTCGAAATATTTGGACAGCGTCGGCCGCGACACGCCACATGCCTGGGCGAAGTCATCCATCGTGCGGTGTGTCTTCTCCGCCATCGATACTCCTGATCCCCTTGCCGTCATCGCCGACCGGACGAGCCATCACCAGTCATGCGGCCGTTGACCGGAAGCGGCAATGCTTGACCGAACTTATTCAGTCAAATTTTCACAGTTCCCGATACAGCGCAAAAACATTACGTGCGTCAAATTATTTATTGACGCTCTAAAATTGAAGACATAGGCTTCGGGTTGGAAAAGCGGAGCATGGGTGCAGCCGGGCGAGCCCAACGCCATCCAGCGACATGGTGAGGACATGAAGAAACTGGTTTGCGCCGGCGAGATCCTGGTCGAGATCATGGCCGAGCGGATCGGCCAGAGTTTCCTTGCTCCCGGCCCGCTCATCGGCCCGTTTCCATCCGGTGCACCGGCGATTTTCGTCGACCAGGCGGCGCGGCTCGGCCAGCCGGCAGGCCTGATCGCCGCGGTCGGCGACGACGATTTCGGACATTTGAACATCGAGCGCCTGCGTGCCGACGGCGCCGACATCTCGGCCATAAAGGTGCATCGAGGCGCGGCGACGGGAACGGCCTTCGTCACCTATGAGACGGATGGCAGCCGGCACTTTGTCTATAACATCAAGCAGAGTGCCGCCGGCCTGATCGAGATCGGCGACGAAGCGCGCGCACTGCTGGCGGGGGCTGATCATTTTCATGTCATGGGCACGTCGCTGTTCTCGCCGGAAACGATCCAGGTGGCCCGCACCGGTATCGAAGCGGTCAAGGCGCGCGGCGGCACGGTCTCCTTCGATCCCAACATCCGCAAGGAGATGCTCGATCTGCCCGGCATGCGCCAAGCGTTGAGTTTCGTGCTGTCGCGGACGGATCTTTTCCTGCCCAGCGGCCCGGAACTGTTCACCTTCGCCAAGGCCGCCGACGAGGAAGGCGCGGTGCGCGAAATGCTGGGACGCGGCATCTCGGCGGTGGTCATCAAGAAAGGTGCGCAGGGTGCCGTTCACTATGACCGTGCCGGGCGCACCGTATCGCCCGGCTTCGTCGTCGACGAGATCGACCCGACCGGCGCCGGCGACTGTTTTGCCGCCGCCTTCGTCTCCTTCTGGCTGCGCGGGGCAGCACCTGAAAAAGCGCTCAAGGTCGCCAATGCCTGCGGCGCGCTGGCCGTGACCAAAAAGGGTCCGATGGAGGGCATAGCTTCCCTCGCCGCTGTCGAAGCGTTCATCGAGACCGCCGAGACCGGAGCGCCGGCATGAGCCAGGCGACGGACAGGCTGGCCGCCATCGCGACGCGTCGCGCGGCCGGCGAACGCCGCGGCATCACCTCGGTCTGTTCGGCCCATCCGCTGGTCATCGAGGCGGCGCTGCGCCATGGCAAGGCACGCGGCGCCGATGTGCTGATCGAGGCGACCTGCAATCAGGTCAACCACGAGGGCGGCTACACCGGCATGACGCCCGGCGATTTCCGCCGCTTCGTCGAGGTCATCGCCGACAAGGTCGCCTTTCCCATGGACAGGCTGGTGCTCGGCGGCGACCACCTCGGGCCCAATCCGTGGAAGGACCTTCCGGCGCCCGAGGCCATGCGGAAGGCCTCGCGCATGGTAGACGCCTATGTCGAGGCCGGCTTCACCAAGATCCATCTCGACACCAGCATGGGCTGCGCCGGCGAAGGCGCGGCGCCGCCCGACGCGACGATTGCAGAGCGCGCCGCCGAACTGGCCGCGGTGGCGGAGACCGCGGCCGACCGAACGGGCGGCGCCAAGCCTGTCTACGTTATCGGCACCGAGGTGCCGGTGCCGGGCGGTGCCCTTGAAGCGATGGACCATCTGGCGGTGACGACGCCCGAGGCGGCACTTGAAACCGTGCGCATCCACCGGCAGGCGTTCAGCCGCCGCGGTCTGGACAAGGCCTTTTCGCGCGCGATCGGTATCGTCGTGCAGCCGGGCGTCGAATTCGGCAATGCGGAGGTGATCGCCTACAGGCCGGAACGCGCCCAGGCGCTGGCCGGCACGCTGCGCGACCTGCCGCAATTCGTCTTCGAGGCCCATTCGACCGACTACCAGCCGGTGACGGCGCTGGCCGCACTGGTCGACGATGGCTTTGCCATCCTCAAGGTCGGGCCATGGCTGACATTCGCGCTGCGCGAGGCGCTCTATGGCTTGAGCCACATCGCCGATATCCTCGTTCCCGACCCGGCGCGCGAAAGCCTGCCTGCGGCGATGGAGCGCGCCATGCAGGCGGCGCCCGGCAACTGGAAGAACTACTACCACGGCTCCGAGACCGAGCAGCGGATAGAGCGGCATTTTTCCTACAGCGACCGCATCCGCTATTACTGGCCGGCGCTGGCGGCCCGGCAAGCCACGGACGCGCTGATGCAGGCGCTCGGTGACCGGGACATTCCCCCACCCCTCATCAGCCAGTATCTTGGCCGTCTCGACACAGCGGTGGCGAACGGGTCCGCGGCGCCAAAGGCCAGGGAGCTGCTGATCGGCAGCGTGGCGGAAGTGCTCGACATCTACGCCGGTGCGACGGGCTGACCGCCGGCCACGGCCTCGGCAGCAAGGCCAGCTACCCGCGATAAGCGAAGCGGCGCCGGCAATTGTCGGCGAGGCGAAGACCGGCAGTTCGATGCCGCGCTTTTTGGTTCCGAGCTGAAGCTTGCCGCTCGGCTATCGGCCATGGCCCTGCTTGCCAAAAGTCGCCGCGCCGCCCATACACGACTTGCGCAATCGCCCAACCGAGGTCCGCCTCTCCTTCGACTTTGCCAGGGATACTGTCCAATGTCCGCGACGCCGTGGTCAAAGCCTTGACGGATCACTCCAAGCCATCGCTCGCCAGCCTCGGCTGGACGGATTTCTTCGGCGACCAGCTCGAGCCCGGCGAAGCCAATCTCGTCCCGACGCGTATCGCCACGGTCCATCGCGACCGCCTGACCGGCCTGTCCCAGGCAGGGCCAGTCGATCTGACGCTGCCGGCGCAAGCGAACACCGGTGATTATGCAGTCGGCGACTGGGTGCTCGTCGACGCGCATGACAAGCTTGTGCAGCGCCGCCTGACCCGCAAGACGGTGCTGGAACGCCGCACCCAGGGCGGCAGGGTGCCGCAACTTGCCGCGGCCAATGTCGACACGCTGTTCATCGTCACCTCCTGTAATGCCGACTTCAATCCCGCCCGGCTCGAGCGCTATCTGGCGCTCGCCAACGAGGCAGGAACGACACCGGTGATCCTGCTGACCAAGGCAGACACGGCTGAGGACGCCGAGGCATACCAAAAGCAGGCTGCGGCGCTGCAGCGTGGACTGGCCGTCGTGACGCTGAACCCGCGCACCGCGGATGCCGCGACCGCGCTGGTCGCCTGGTGCGGCGCCGGCCAAACGGTGGCGCTGATCGGCTCTTCCGGCGTCGGCAAATCGACGCTGGTCAACACGCTGGCCGGACCGGCACAGCAATCGCCGCAACAGACCGGAGGCATCCGCGAACACGATGCCAAGGGACGCCACACCACCACGTCGCGATCGTTGCACGCCATCGCAGGTGGCGGCTGGGTGATCGACACGCCCGGCATGCGGACGTTGCACGTCAGTGATGTCGCCTCCGGCATCGACACCCTGTTTGCCGAAATCACCGAACTCGCCCCGCTCTGCAAGTTCCGCGACTGCACGCATGTGCATGAGCCGGGCTGCGCGGTGCAGGCTGCCTTGAAGGCCGGGACGCTGGACCCGGAGCGCCTTGCCCGCTGGCGCAAACTGTCCGACGAAAACCAGCACAACACGCCGGTTCAGAGCGGGCCGCGCGGGGCCAGGTCTCCCGGCGGTCGCGGAAAGAGGCGTTGAGCGGCGGGGGGCAGGCCCCTGGATTCAGAGCCGCGCCGTACCGAAGACCCGATCCCAAAGTGCCGACGTAACACCGAAATTGGCCGATTCGTCGATGTGATGATGCACGGCGTGGCGGCGTTTGAGCGTGTAGAGATAGCTCGGATGGCTGGGATGCCAGTGATGGATCATGTGGTGGATGCTGATGTACCAGAGGTACCCCAGCATCAGCCCGCAACTTACAGCACTTGCGGTTGCGAAACCTGAGACCATCCAGACGGGTACAAACGCGACCAGCGCATGCACCCCAAGGCTGAGCCAGGTCGGCGTGCCCACCGAACCGCGCTCCTCTACATGGTGACGCTCGTGCAGGTCCTTGATGTAGGGAATGTGATGAAGGACGAACCTGTGCAGAACGTATTCGGTCAGCGTCCAGAGCAAGAGACAGGCGAGGACCGTGACGATCCAGCCTGGCGCATTGTCTTCGCCGGCCTCGATCAGCCCTGCAACTGCCAGTGCGGCGATAACCAGCGGATAGACCACGAAGTCGCTATAGTAGCCAATAAGACCGAGTTGCATCGTCACCTAGCCTTCGAGCCGCCAAATAAGCGATGGTATCAGATTGCCGGACTCGCGGGTGAGGCGCAATGCAGACGCAACTGACATAGCGTCGCAATCCCTAGGTGCAAGGTTCGCGTCAACGAATCAAGGACCATCGGCAGGCTGCCGGCTTCGCAAACGGACGTTCAAAATGGCAAAACGCAGTGCGGGATTGCTGATCTATCGCCGCGGCGACGGCGATCTCAGGGTGTTGCTGGTTCACCCGGGCGGGCCGTTCTGGGCGAAGAAGGACGACGGTGCGTGGTCGATACCGAAGGGTCTTGTCGACGAGAACGAGGACGAGTTGACGGCAGCGCAACGCGAGACCGAGGAAGAGCTCGGCGTCAGGGTCGACGGCACCTTCGCGCGGCTTGGCGACTACAGGCAATCGGGCGGAAAGATCGTCACGGCCTGGTCTGTCGAACCGGCCGTCGACATCGATGTGGCTGCCATCAAGAGCAACATTTTCACCATGGAATGGCCACCAAGGTCGGGATTCCTGAAGGAGTTCCCGGAAGTCGACAAAGCGGGCTGGTTCACCTTGCCCGAGGCCGAGGTAAAGATCCTCAAGGGGCAGCACCCGATCCTGTTGGATTTTGCCAGGCAGCAAGGCGCCGGATGATCCGCGGCCTTCAGTAAGGCAGGCCGACATAGTTCTCGGCGAGCGCGGTCGATGCGGCACGCGACTGCACGAGGTAGTCGAGTTCGGCCTCCTGGATGCGCTGGCCGAACTCGCCGGTGTCGGGAAAGCGGTGCAGCATCGTCGTCATCCACCAGGAGAAGCGCACCGCCTTCCAGACCCGCGCCAGCGCCTTACCGGAATAGGCGTCGATGCCGGCGTGTGATTTCTCGACATAGAAGTCGCGCAAACCGGCGAAGAGATAGCGCACGTCGCTGGCGGCGAGGTTGAGCCCTTTGGCGCCGGTCGGCGGCACGATGTGGGCGGCGTCGCCGACCAGGAAAAGCCGGCCAAAACGCAACGGTTCGGCAACGAAGGAACGCAGCGGCGCGATCGACTTCTCGAAGGACGGCCCCGTGACGACGCTTGCCGCTGTTTGCTCCGGCAAGCGGCGGCGCAACTCGTCCCAGAAGCGGTCGTCCGACCAAGCTTCGACACGATCGTCCTGCGGGCACTGCACATAGTAGCGGCTGCGATGCGTCGAGCGCATCGAGCACAGCGCGAAACCCCGCTCGTGATTGGCGTATACCAGTTCGTGATGGGCCGGCGGCACTTCGGCCAGCACGCCGAGCCAGCCGAACGGATAGTGCCGCTCGAAGGTCTTCAGCGCATCCGCGGGCACAGATTTGCGGCTGATGCCGTGATAGCCGTCACAACCGGCAATGAAGTCGCAGTCGATACGATGCGTGGCGCCGTCCCTGTCATAGGTGACGAAGGGTGCCTCACCATCGAAATCGTGCGGCGTGACGTTTGCCGCCTCGCAGATCGTGGTCAGTCCTGCCGCATCGCGCTTGTCCATCAAATCATGTGTCACTTCGGTCTGACCGTAGACAGTGACATGCCTGCCGCCTGTCAGCGCCTCGAGGTCGATGCGGTGCAGGCGTGCGTCGAAGGCCAGCGAGATGCCGGAATGCGGCAGCCCCTCGGCATGCAGCCGTGCCGCGGCACCCGCCTCCTCCAGCAATTCGACAGTGCCTTGTTCGAGCACGCCGGCGCGTACGCGGCCAAGCACATGCTCGCGGCTCGCGCGTTCCAGAATGACCGTCTCGACGCCGATGCCGGCCAGCAGCTGGCCGAGCAGCAGGCCGGACGGTCCCGAACCAATGATAACGACCTGGCTGCGCATCAGTGGCCGAGACTTTCGACCTGTGCGGCCAGTTCAGCGGCAAGCCGCAGCGACGCGGCGGTCGCGACGACCATCTGCGGCAGCAGCAGCCATTCCAGCGTCCATGCCGCGCCCGAGCGTTCCTGTTCATGCACAAGTGCCTGATGCATGCCGGAAAGCTGCGTGGCATTGAAGCGGGCGAGCGCCACCAGCGCCTCGGCCTTCACCGGGTTCTGCTTGTGCTGCATGGCCGACGAGCCGCCGCCACCCGACAGTTCGATGTCGGTTCCGCCTTGCGTCATCAGCGCAATGTCCTGGCCGAATTTGCCGAGGCTGCCCGTGACCAGCGACAGCCAGCCGGCAAACTCGGCGAGCGCGTCTCGCTGGCTCTGCCACTGCCGGGCGTCGGCAAGGCCGAGTTTCGCGGCAAGGGCCGCGCGCACCGCCGGCCCCTTGTCCTCAAGCTTTTCCAGCGTGCCGGCGGCACCGCCGAACTGCACCACCAGCAGGCGCGTAGACTGTTCCGACAGCCTTTCCCGATGCCGTTGCAGCGGCGCCCGCCACGCCTTGACGCGATCGTCCACTTGGATCGGAATCGCTGGTTGCATGCGCGTCATTCCGGTCAGCGCCCTGCCGCCAAAACGCTCTTCGAGCGCGGCGAGGCGCATGACGGTTTCGGTCAACAGCAGATCGAGATGCTCGACGATGAATTTGAACCGAAGCATCAGGCCGGTGTCGATGACATCCTGGCTGGTCGCGCCGAAATGCACTTTCGCGCCATGCGGTTCGCCGACCGCCGCCCTGATCTGGCGCACCAGTTCCGGCACCATGACGCCGTCCCTGGCGACAGCGGCCCGCAGCGGGGCGGTGTCGGGCCGGAACGTGGCAAGTGCGGCCACGATCGCCGCCGCCGCGTCGCTGGCGATGATCCCGGTTTCGGCCTCCGCTTCCGCCAGCGCACGCTCGAAGGCCAGCATCGCCTCGATTTCCGCCTCGACGGAAAAATGCCTCGCCGCTTCCTCGTCGCCGAGGAGAGCGGAGAGCAGTGGATGGTCGAAAGGCGATACGGTCATGGCGCGAGTCTCCTGAGCATCAGCTGTCGAAGAAGACCGTTTCCTTCTCCCCCTGGAGATGGACGTCGAAGATATAGATATCGCCCTTGCGCTCGGCGATCAGCGTCGGCACGCGGATGCGGTGCTCGATCCGTGCCAGGATCGCATCCCCGGCATTGGCCTTTTCCTCGTCGGAAAAATAGAGCCGTGTGTGGAGGCCGAGATTGATGCCGCGCGCGACAATCCAGAGCGTGATATGCGGCGCCATCAGGCTGCCATCCCTGAACGGCACCCGGCCCGGCTTGATCGTCTCGAACGTGCACAGGCCGGTGTCCATGTCGGTCGGGCAACGGCCCCAGCCGAAGAAATTCGGATCGGCGGCACCGCGCGGTTCGGCCGGCGAATTGTAAAGCCCATCCGCATCCGCTTGCCAGATCTCGATCAGCGCGTCCTTGAGCGGCGTGCCGGTGCCGTCGAGCACCCGGATGCGAAGACCGATGCGCTCACCCTTGGTCTTGTCGTTGACCATGGTCGCACCAAGGTCGGCCGGGTAGACGCCGCCGATGCCGCAGAAATTGGGCGTCAGCCCGATATGAACATAGGGTCCGGCGGTCTGTGAAGGGCTCTCCTTCAGCCGGTCGAGCGATTGAGCCATCAATTGCCCTCCAGCCTGTTTTCGAACAGCGACGCGCGCCGCCCGCGAAGCACGATGTCGAATTTGTAGGCGCGCGCGTCGAAAGGGATCGTCGCTTGCATGTCGAGCGCGGCGATCAGCGTCTCAACGGCTGTCTTGTCGGGGATGCCGCGCACGATCGGGCACTGCCAGATCAGCGGGTCGCCCTCGAAATACATCTGCGTGATCAGCCGCTGGGCAAAGCCGTGGCCGAACACCGAGAAATGAATGTGCGAGGGGCGCCAGTCGTTCGGCCCGTTCGGCCAGGGATAGGGACCGGGCTTGACGGTGCGAAAGGCATAGCCGCCATCCTCGCCTGATATGGCACGGCCGCAGCCGCCAAAATTCGGGTCGAGCGGCGCCAGGTAGCCATCCTTCTTGTGGCGATAGCGGCCACCTGCATTGGCCTGCCAGAATTCGAGCAGAGCGCCGGGCACGCCAACGCCGCGTTCGTCGAGCACCCGCCCATAGACGATGATGCGCTCGCCGATGGCGCTCTCGCCGGGTTTGGCGAAATTGTGGATCAGGTCGGCGTCGAGTTCGCCGAGCATGGCGTGGCCGAAGACAGGACCTGTTATTTCCGACAGCGTGTTGTCGAAGGCAAGCAGCGCCTTCCGCGGCGAGCGCAGCACGGAGGTCTTGTAGTTCGGCGTCAGCGCCGGCGGATGCCAGGTCCGATCGCGCTGGAAGAAGGCGCCGGTCTCGGGTCTCTGGTTCGAGCCGGACTTAGCGGGCATTCTTGGCTCCGTCCATTTCCGAAAACACGTCCTTGGCGATCTTGAAAGCACGGTTGGCGGCCGGCACGCCGGCATAGATGGCGACATGCAGGAACGCCTCGCAGATATCGTCGCGCGAAGCACCGGTGTTGACGGTGGCGCGTACATGCATGGCGACCTCCTCATCATGGCCGAGTGCGGCCAGCAGCGCCAGCGTGACGATCGAACGTTCGCGCTTGCTGAAGCCCGGCCGCGCCCACACGGTTCCCCAGGCGGCCTCGGTGATCAGTTCCTGGAAAGGCTGGTCGAAATCGGTGGCGGCGACCTCGGCGCGGTCGACATGCCGGTCGCCGAGCACCGAGCGCCGCACCGCGAGACCCGTGCGATATCTGGCTTCGTTGCCGGGGACTTCATCCATGGGGTTCTGCTCCAGGGGCAAGCGATGCGATAAAATCGCGGATCAAGGCGGTCAGCGCTTTCGGTTGTTCGACACAAGGAATATGCCCGGCGTCGCGAATGATCTCGAAGCGCGCGCCGGGGATCAGGTCGGCCAGCGAGCGGACGAGATCGGGAGGCGTCGAGCCATCCTGGTCGCCGGCGACGCAGAGCGTCGGCACCGCGATGTGGCGCGCGGCATCGGTGAAATCCGCATCGCGAACCGCCACGCAAGTCCCGATGTAACCCGCAAGCGCTTGCCTGGTCATCATGTTCCAGTAGCCGTCCAGCTCGGCCAGACGCGCCGCGTGGAAGGCGGGGGTGAACCACACTTTGAGCACTCCGTCCGCAATGGCCTGGATGCCCTTGCTTTCGACCGTCGCGATGCGTGTGTTCCAGCTGTCTGTCGTGCCGATCTTGTGGGCCGTGTCGCACAGGATCAGGCCTTCGACCATTTCTGGGCGCCTGCGATAAAAGCCTTGTGCAATCAGGCCACCGACCGACAGGCCGCACAGCACGACCTTGCTCAACCCGAAATGATCGATGAGCGCCGAGAGATCATCGACATGATCGTCGATCGACCTGATGTCGCCGATATCGGACAGCCCATGACCGCGCTTGTCATAAACCAGCAACGGCATTTCACCATCGAGCGCCGAGACAATTTCGTCCCAGATCCGGAAATCGGTGCCCAGAGAATTGATGAATATGATCGGGCGCGCATTGCCGGCCGCCTTGATGTGGCGATGGTGCAGCGTGATGCCGCCAATGGTGACGAATGGCACGATTTCGATCCTCCATCCCCACATTGCACAAGGCGTTTGGTTCGGTAAAATGATATTTTGCACCGTTTCATTAACTCAGGGGTTATCAAATCCATGTCCGTAGGCCGCATCCGGTTCCGCCACCTGCAGGCATTCCTGGAAGTTGCGCGGCAGGGAAGCGTGGCGCGGGCGGCCGACTTGCTGCACGTCAGCCCGCCGGCGGTGACCAAGACATTGCGCGAACTGGAAGAGGCGCTGGGTGTGGCGGTGGTGGAGCGCGACGGCCGCGGCATCAGGCTGACGCGCATCGGCGAAATCTTCCTGCGCCATGCCGGCACGGCGATCACCGCGCTTAGGCAAGGCGTCGATTCCGTCCGGCAGGATGGAGCGGTCAACCGGCATCCGATTCGTATCGGCGCGCTGCCGACAGTGTCGGCGCGGGTCATGCCGCTCGCCATGACCTTGTTTCTCGAAGAGGGCACTGGTGCTGCGATCAAGATTGTTACCGGCGAGAACGCGGTGCTGCTCGAACAATTGCGCACCGGCGCGCTCGATCTCGTCGTTGGACGGCTGGCGGCGCCGGAGAACATGACCGGCTTCTTCTTCGAGCACCTCTATTCCGAACCGGTGCTGTTCGTGGTGCGGGCGGGACATCCGCTGCTTGACCTGGGACAGGATGTGTTCGCACGGCTCGACGAATTCCCGATGCTGATGCCGACGCGGGAATCGGTCATCCGTCCCTTCGTCGACCGCCTGTTCATCACCAATGGCATGACGGCGCCGGCAACCGAGATCGAAACCGTCTCGGACTCCTTTGGTCGCGCTTTCCTGCGGCAGAGCAATGCGGTCTGGATCATTTCGGCCGGGGTCGTTGCCAACGAACTCGGCAGCGGCGCCTTCGTCGCCTTGCCGGTCAACACAGAGGAAACCAAGGGCCCAGTCGGCCTGACGATGCGGACCGACATGGCGCCCTCGCCGGCTTTCTCCATCCTGCTGCAGACCGTCCGCGAAGCGGCAAGGCAAGGCAGCTAGGCTCGAGATGGCCGCTGTTCGTCCCGAATTTCCTAACCCAGGGGTTAACGAAACACCGCAAAATATCATTTTACCGAACCAAACCGCTGGTGCACTGTGACGACTGAGGAGCACAGAGGGAGGAACGTATGACTCACGCTATCGGCAGCAAATCCAGTATTCCAGGCATTTCCCGGCGCCAGTTCATCGCCACCTCGATCGCTGGCGGCGCAGCTCTCACGCTTGGCGGCCGCGGCGCCTTTGCCCAGGCCGGCGACACGCTCAAGGTCGGCTTCGTCAGCCCGCGCACCGGGCCGCTCGCCGGCTTCGGCCAGACCGACGGCTATGTGCTCGACCTGGCCCGCAAGGCGCTGGCCGGCGGCCTCGACATCGGCGGCAAGAAATACAGCGTCGAAATCCTCGACCAGGACACGCAATCGGATCCCTCCCGCGCGGGTCAGCTGGCCAAGGATCTGATCAACAACCAGGCCATCGACCTCATGCTGGCGGTGTCGACACCCGAGGTGATCAATCCGGTGGCCGATGCCTGCGAGGCCGCCGGCGTGCCGTGCCTGTCGACGGTCATGCCGTGGGAAGCCTGGTATTTCGGCCGTGGCGCCAAGCCCGATGCGCCCTCGCCGTTCAAGTGGACCTATCATTTCGGCTTCGGCGTCGGCGAGTTCTTCAAGGCCTATATCTCGCAATGGAACCTGATCGAGACCAACAAGAAGGTCGGCGTCATGTATCCCAACGATGCCGATGGCAATGCCATCCGCGCCCATTTGGCGCCGCTGCTGGCCAAGCAAGGTTTCACCATTGTCGATCCCGGCGCCTATGAGACCGGCACCACCGACTATTCCTCCCAGATCGCGCTGTTCAAGCAGGAAGGCGTCGAGATCTTCAACTCGTTCCCGATCCCGCCGGATTTCGCGGCGTTCTGGCGCCAGGCGGGACAGCAGGGCCTGACCAAGCAGATCAAGATCTGCCAGGTCGCCAAGACCGGGCTGTTCCCTTCCGACATCGAGGCGCTCGGCGATCTCGGCGTGAAGATTTCGAGCGCCGCTTACTGGCACAAGGCCTTCCCCTACAAGTCGCCGCTGACCGGCGTTTCAGGAACCGAGCTGGCCGACGGCTACGAGGCGGCCAGCGGCAAGCAGTGGACGCAGCAGCTCGGCGCCTCGATGTCCTTGCTCGACGCCGGCTTTGAAGCCCTGAAGGCAAGCACCGACGCCAAGGACAAGGCGGCGGTGGCCAAGGCGCTGAGCACGCTCAAGACCGAGACGATGGTCGGCAAGGTCGATTTCACCAGCGGGCCCGTGGCTAATGTCTCGCCCGGCCCGATCATCGGCACGCAATGGGTCGCCGCCAAGGAAGGAGCCAAGTTCCCGCTTGACTACGTCGTGACCGAGAATGCCACCGACCCCAACGTGCCTGTCGAAGCCAAACTTTTGCCTTACAACGGCTGATGGACCGCTGAGGATCGCCTGGTGACCCATCCGCAACAACAGGCGATCCTCGCTGCCGCCGGTATCCACAAGCGCTTCGGCGCGCTTGTGGTGCTGGATGCGGTCGACTTCACCATGGCCGCGGACGAGGCGGTCGGCATTGTCGGCCCGAACGGCGCCGGCAAGACCACTCTGCTCAGCGTGCTGGCCGGGGCCTTTCCACCAAGCTCGGGCACGGTCAGCTTCAAGGACAGCGACGTGACGCCGCTGACGGCGACGCAGCGCTGCCGGCTTGGCCTAGTGCGCACGCACCAGGTGCCGAAACCGTTCAGCGGCATGACCACCTTCGAGAATGTCTTCGTCGCCGCCTCGCATGGCGCGGGCCTCGGCCGCGACGAGGCCTATGAGGAAGCGCTCGGCTCGCTGAAACTGTGCGGCATGCTCGGTGTCGCCAACCGGCGTGCCGAAACGCTCGGGCTGCTCGACCGCAAGCGGCTGGAACTGGCGCGCGCGCTGGCGGCCAGACCGACGCTGCTTTTGCTGGACGAGATCGGCGGCGGACTGACCGACGGCGAAGCCGGCGAACTGGTCGACACGATCAAGGAATTGCGCCGGCGCAAGATCGGCATCGTCTGGATCGAGCACATCGTCCACATTCTCCTGCAGGTGGCCGAGCGGCTGATCTGCATGGACGCCGGCAGGATCATCGCCGACGGCGACCCGCAAACAGTGATGGCCGACCCCGAGGTCGTACGCGCCTATCTCGGCGGAGGCCCTAAATGAGCCTGCTTGCGGTCGAGAACCTGGTTGTCCGGCACGGCCTGCTGCAAGCGGTGCGCGGCGTCAGCTTCGGCATCGAACGCGGCGAGACGCTGGCACTGGTCGGCGCCAACGGCGCCGGCAAGACGACGCTGCTGAGGGCAATCGCCGGCGCCCACCAGCCGGCTGCCGGCCGCGTGCTGCTGGACGGCACCGACCTGACCGATGTGCCATCGCACAAACGCGTCGGCATGGGCATCGCACTGGTGCCGGAGGGGCGAAAACTGTTCGTGCGGATGACGGTCGAGGAAAACCTTCTGCTGGGCAAGACCGCCGGCCGGCCGGGCGACTGGAGCGTCGACAAGGTGCTGGAAATGTTTCCCAATCTGAAGCCACGCCGCCATGCCAAGACGGGCCACCTCTCTGGCGGCGAACAGCAGGCGACGGCGATCGGCCGCGCGCTGATGAGCAATCCCGACGTACTGCTGCTCGACGAGGTCTCGCTTGGCCTGTCGCCGCTGATCGTCGACCGCGTCTACTCCGCCCTACAAGGGCTGATCGCCTCCGGCACCACGATCATCCTCGTCGAGCAGGATCTCAATCGGGCGCTCGCGGTCTCCGACAGGGTCATCTGCATGCTCGAAGGGCGTGTCGCGCTGGAAGGGCCGAGCAAGGCGGTTTCGCGCGAGGAGGTGACGAAAGCCTATTTCGGCCTGCACCGGAAAAGCCCCGGGAGCGTTCCCGTATGAGCAACCAGATCATCCAGGGTATCCTTCTTGGCGGCTACTACGCGCTGATCGCCTGCGGCCTGTCGTTCATGTTTTCGGTGATGCGCATCATCAACCTCGCCCATGGGAGTCTTGCCGTATTTGCTGCCTATGCGCTGTGGTGGCTTGCCTCGCGGTTCCACATCTCGCCCTTTGTCGGCCTGCTCATCGTCCTGCCCTTGATGGCGGCGATCGGCTGGGCGCTGCAGCGCTTCCTGCTCGAGCGCAGCGCGCGCGGCGGCGCGCTGCTGCCGATCCTGACGACGTTTGGCCTCGCCATCGTCATCGACAATCTGCTGTTCGAGCAGTTCGGCGCCGATACCCGCTCGCTGGCGCCCTATATCGGCAGCCTGTCCTATGATTCCTGGGAATGGCCGGGCAGCATCTATGTCGGCAAGCTCGCCGTGATCATGTTTGCCACCGCCGTCATCCTGCTGGGCGGGCTGCAATTGTTCCTGACCCGCACAAGGCTTGGCCGCTCGATCCGCGCTACATCGGAGGACCCGGACACTGCCGGCCTGGTCGGCGTCGATGCACGCCGCGCCAATGCCATCGCCGCTGCCATCGCCATGGTCACGGTCGGCCTTGCCGGAGCGTTCCTTGGCATGCGCGCCACCTTCGATCCCTATGCCGGCGCGCCGCAATTGCTGTTCGCCTTCGAGGCCGCGGTGATCGGCGGCGCCGGTTCGCTGTGGGGAACGCTGATCGGCGGCATCGTGCTGGCGCTTGCCCAGACGCTCGGTGCGCAGGTGCATCCGCAAGGGTTTCTGATCGGCGGCCATGTCGCATTCCTGATCGTCCTGTTCGTGCGGCTCTCCACGTCGAGCCTCGGCCTGCGCGGCCTGTTACGCCTGCCATCCCGGAGCGCGTTATGAGCGCCGTCTCGGCCTCACCGGTCATCAAGCGCGGCACAGCGACGTCGCGGATCGCCGCGATTGCGGTCGCGCTGGTCATCGCGCTGCTAGCGATTGCACCACAGTTCCTGTCGAACGGCGCTGTCGACCGGATGACCGCGCTGTTCATCTATGTGATCCTGGCGGCTATGTGGAACGCGCTGGCCGGCTTCGGCGGCCTGGTCTCGGTCGGTCAGCAGGTGTTCTTCGGGCTCGGCGCCTATTTCGCCATCCGGCTCGCCGATGCCGGCCTCAACCCGTTCCTCGCGCTCTTCGCCTCTGGAATTGTCGTTGGCGCCGTCTCCTGGCCGCTCTCGCTGTTCATGCTGCGGCTGAGGAATGGCGAGTTCGCTATCGGCATGTGGGTGATCGCGGCGCTGACGCATCTTCTGGTCAATCTCGACCGGCTGGTGCAGGGCGAAACCGGCACATCGCTGATCTCGCTCAACGCCTACGACGCGGGTGCCAGGCGGGCAGCGATCTACTGGCTGGCGCTGGCCTCGATGACCGCCCTGCTCGCCATCCTGTTTGGCCTGCTGCGCGGCAGCACAGGTGCCGCCATCCGGGCGATCCGCGACAATGAGGATGCCGCCGCATCGGTCGGCGTGCGCGTCACCGGCACCAAGCGGCTGCTGTTCGTGCTTGCCGCCTTCGGCATCGGCATTGCCGGCGCGCTGTGGCTGGCGACCTCGATCACCTTCCAGCCGAAGACCTATTTCAACGTTCAGTGGACCGCCTACATGATTTTCATGGTGCTGGTCGGCGGCATCGGCACTTTCGAGGGCGCCATTTTAGGCGCGCTGCTGTTCTTCCTCATCGAGACCTGGTTCGGCGGCACCGGCGTCTGGTACCTGATCGGGCTTGGCGCCACCGCCGTGCTGTTCTCGCTTTTCCTGCCGCGCGGACTGTGGGGGACGATCGAGGAGCGCTTTGGGCTCCGCCTGCTGCCGGTCGGCTATCGCGTCAGGCTCTCAACCGATGGCGATGCGACGCCTGCGCCACAACAAGCCACGACACATCGGGAGAAGGCATGACCATGCTTTTCGGCAAGACGATCCTCATCACCGGCGTCGCCTCAGGCATCGGCGCGCGCACGGCGGAACTTGCCGGCCAGCTCGGCGCCGACGTGATCGGCGTCGATGTTCGAGAACCAGCCGCAGCGGTCGGCAGCTTCGTCAAGGCCGACATCTCGTCGAAGGCGGGCGTCGATGATCTCATCGCGCGTCTGCCGCAGCGCCTCGACGCGCTCTGCAATGTCGCCGGCCTCTCCGGCAACACTGGCGCGGCGTCGACGCTGGCCGTCAACTTCTTCGGGCTGCGGGCACTTTCGGAAGGCCTCGCGCCAAAAATCCGCGAGGGCGGTGCCATCGTCAACGTCGCCTCCATCGCCGGCTATGGCTGGCGCGCCAATCTCAATCGCGCCGCCTCGATGGTCGGCATCGAAGGCTTCCCTGATGTCGCCAAGGTCGTCGCCAACCACCAGGTGAAGAACGAGGAAGGCTATCCCGTTTCAAAGGAACTGCTCTTGCTGTGGACTTTCCGCGCCGCGCATCAGGATCTGTTCAAGAGCCGTGGCATCCGCGTCAATGCGGTGAGCCCGGGGCCTGTCGAAACGCCGATCCTGAAGCAGTTCCGCACCGTGCTCGGCGACGCCCGCGTCGACAGCGACATTGCAAGGGTCGGGCGCGCCGGCACATCGGGCGATATCGCCCCAGTGGTGCTGTTCCTGTGCTCGGACGGAGCGCGCTGGGTCAACGGCGCCAATGTGCCGGTCGATGGCGGCCTCGAAGCATCGATCAATGCCGAAGTGCTGGGCTTCTAAACCTCAATCAGCAGCTCCAATCGGAGCAGTGGAGACTCCAATGGATATCGGACTTCTGATCGACGGTGGCGAACGGGCAGCCTCGGGTGCGGCGTCCTACGAGCGCATGGACCCGTTCACCGGCAAACTGGCGACGCGTGCCGCGGCAGCGAGCATTGCCGATGCCAATGCCGCGGTCGAAGCCGCCGCGGCCGCCTTTCCGGCGTGGTCGAAAACCGGGCCCGGCGAGCGCCGCGCCTTGCTGTCGAAGGCTGCTGACGTCATGGCCTCCAAGGTCGGCGAGTTCACCCGGCTGATGATGGAAGAGACGGGAGCGACTGGTCCCTGGGCCGGATTCAACGTCATGCTGGCGGTCAACATGCTGCGTGAGGCGGCGGCGATGACGACGCAGATCTCGGGCGAGATCATTCCGTCCGACAAGCCGGGCACGCTGGCCATGGCGATCCGCCAGCCCGCCGGCGTGTGCCTCGGCATCGCGCCGTGGAACGCACCGGTCATACTCGGCACCCGCGCCATCGCGATGCCGATCGCCTGCGGCAACACCGTTGTGCTGAAAGCATCCGAAATGTGCCCCGGCACGCACCGGCTGATCGGCCAGGTGCTGGTCGAGGCCGGCCTGCCCAAGGGCGTCATCAATGTCGTCACCAACGATCCCAGGGATGCCGCCGGCATTGTCGAGGCGCTGGTCGCGCATCCCTCGGTCAAGCGTGTCAATTTCACCGGTTCGACCAAGGTAGGCAGGATCATCGCCGAACTCGCCGGCCGGCACCTGAAGCCGGCGCTGCTCGAACTCGGCGGCAAGGCACCGCTGCTGGTGCTGGACGATGCCGACATCGACGCCGCGGTCAACGCGGCCACCTTCGGCGCCTTCATGCATCAGGGTCAGATCTGCATGTCGACCGAGCGCCTGATCGTCGATGAGAAGGTCGCCGATGAATTCGTTTCCAAGCTGGCGGCCCGCGCCTCACAACTGCCGGCGGGTGACCCGCGCGGCCATGTCGTGCTGGGCTCGCTGATCAGCAGCCAGGCCGCCGACAAGATGGAGGAGTTGGTCGCCGACGCGGTCGGCAAAGGCGCCAAACTGGTGGCTGGCGGCAAGCGCACCGGCACCGTGGTCGAAGCGACGCTGCTCGACCACGTCACGCCGGCCATGCGCGTCTATTCGGAAGAGTCCTTCGGGCCGGTCAAGCCGGTGATCCGGGTCAAGAGCGAGGACGAAGCCGTGCGTGTCGCCAACGACACCGAGTACGGCCTGTCGTCAGCCGTGTTCAGCCGCGACATCAAGCGTGCCATGGCGGTTGCCGCGCGCATCGAGGCCGGCATCTGCCACATCAACGGTCCGACCGTCGGCGACGAGGCACAGATGCCGTTCGGCGGCGTCAAGGGTTCGGGCTATGGCCGCTTCGGCGGCAAGGCCTCGATCGCCGAATTCACCGATTTGCGCTGGGTGACGATCGAGGATCCGGGCCAGCACTACCCATTCTGATCCGGCCTCGCATTGGGCGGTTCGACATGGGCGATCAGACCGCCTGCGACGGCGTGAAGCGAACGCTTGCGGATCGCATCTGCCCGGGTGCCAGCACGATGCATCCGGTATCGATGCCCGCGTCACCCCTGCAGTTGAAGGCGTCGGTGATGTTGCTGACCGGCTCGGCGCAAAAGAACGGCTCGCCGGGCGGCGTAGAGGACGAGGAAATCGAGTGGGGCCTCGGCCTCGATGTCCAGCTGCCGCCCATGCTCCGGCCAGGAAATCCGAGCGTGGCGCGCCCATCCGGTGAAGACCGTGTCGAGGTCCGTCTCCGACACGCCGAAGCCCGTGGTCGGGTTGGAGCCAGCGGGAGGCAGGACGTGCCGGGTGGGCAGGATTTCCGCATCGGTCTCCCACATGCCGGACACCCGCGCCTGGACATGCGTCCACGGTGTCGACGGGAAATAGGGATGCAGCCCGAAGCCTGCCGGCATCGGCATGTCCGAGAGGTTGCGCAGCGAAAGGGCAATAACCAGCCCGCCATCGACCAGCGAGATCGCTTGCCTTGCTTCATAGCTCCACGGCCAGGAATCGGCGGCATGGCGATAGGATAGGACTGTGGTGCTGGCTTCGTGCCGCACGACCGTCCATGGCCGACGCCAGCCATGGCCATGCTCATGGTGCGGATCGTCGGAGCTGGTCGGCAGCTCGACGGTGCGGCCCGCGAATGCGAACCGGCCGCCCCTTATGCGATTGGAGTAGGGAACCAGCGGGAAGCAGGCCATGGCGCCGGCATCGCGGCTGTTGATCGCCGCCTGATCCGAGGGGCGCAGCCAGTCCACGACGGATCCTTTTTGCCGCCAGCGATAAAAATCTTTCAGCACAGCACGAACGTCAAGGGTCACGTCGGCGGCGCGATCCTGGCCTTCGCCCTGTCGTTCGACGATGATCACCATCCTGGTCACCGGCACCCAAAGCACATTGCCGGTCAGGCTGTGGGCGATGATGCGGCTTGGCTTCTCACCCGACATCAATGCGCTGGTGGCGCTGATCCTGATGTTCACCGTGCTGCTCTGCGTGCTTGCCGCCCGCTTTCTCATCCCCAGGCAAGTCGCGACGGAACGGACCTGAGTTACCGGGCAATCGTCATCGGGAGAAGGCGGTTGGGTTGAGGTCGAAGACCCGTCCCGGATTGAGGATGTTTCTGGGGTCGAGTGCTGCCTTCAGCCGCCGCATCGTGGCGATCTCGGCGTCACTTCGGACCAGATGCAGCCACTTCTTCTTGTCGAGACCGATACCATGTTCGGCCGAAACGCCGCCGCCGGCCGACGCGACGCCGCGATAGACGATCTCATATGCCGCCGCAGGATCGACCGTGCGGACCTGGTAGTGCAGATTGCCGTCGCCGAGATGGCCGAAGACATAGATATCGGCGTTGGGGTCGACGGCATGGATGGCGGCGTCCGCCGCTTGCAGGAACGCTCCCATGCGGGCCAGCGGGATGCTGATGTCGACGCCGATCAGACCCTTGATCGAGAACAGGATGCGATTGGCGTCTTCCCGCACGTCCCACAGCGCCCGGAATTCGCGCGGCGACTGCGAGACGACCACATCGTCGATGACACCGTCCTCGACCGCCTGCATCAACACCTCGGCGAAGCGCTCGCCGTCGCGCTCGGGCTCGCTGCCCTGGATTTCGGCCAGCACATAGACGGACGAGCCCACCGGCAGCGGCACCGGCATGGCCATGCTGGCGACCATGACGTCATAGAGCGGTGCGAAGTTGACTTCATAGGCGGACAGCAGTGGGCCGAGCTTTTGCCGCAGCAGGCCAAGCAGCGCGATCGCCGCATCGAGCGAGGAGAGCGCGCAGAAAGCGTTGACCTCGGACGCCGGTTTGGGATGCAGCCTGAGCGCGGCGCGCGTGACGACGCCGAGGGTTCCTTCCGAGCCGATGAAGAGCTGGCCGAGATCGTAGCCGGAATTGTCCTTGGGCAGGCCCTTGAGCGAAGTCAGCACGCTGCCATCGGCAAGCACGGCTTCCACGCCCAGAACCTGAGCGCGGTACATGCCATAACGCAGCACACGGATGCCGCCGGCATTGGTGGCGATGTTGCCGCCGATCGTCGCGGAGCCGCGCGCGCCGATATCGACGCCGAACATCAGCCCGGCGCCGTCGGCCGCCTCCTGCACCGCCTGCAGCGTCGCGCCCGCTTCGGCAACGATGCTGGCAGCCTGGCGATCCGGAACTGCGAGGCCGGTCATGCGCTCCAGCGACAGCACGACCTCGCTCGGCTGAACACGCGCGGCGCCCGCCAGGCTGGTGCGTCCGCCCTGCACCACAACCGGCTGGCCGAGATCGTTGCATGCGGCGAGTGCCGCCGCCACACCCTGGGTGTCGCGCGGGCGCAGCACCGCTTCGGGAAGCGTGCCGAGCTTGCCGTCGGGATCGTCGCGATAGCGCTGATCCACATCCGGGCCGGCGAGCACGCCGCCCGCACCCAGCCGGTCGCCGAGCGCAGATAGGAGCTGTTGGATTTCAGGCGACATCGGCCGATCCTATCCATGATCGCCTGCCGGTCAAACGCTCGCCCACGCAAAGCGACGTCGTCCGTATCCGTGGGTAATGCAGAACAGGACAATCGTCCGGTATCGATCACGATGAGGTCGTGATCGATACCGGAAAATAGGGTTGTCTTACTGAAGTTTCGCCTGCAGGGCGTTGACATCGTCGGTGGTCATTTCCCCGTCGGTCGTTACCTTGCCGTCGACGATCTTCCACAGCCGGAACGGGCCGGTGATGTCGCCATATTTGTCGAAGGCGACAGGGCCGATGACGCCTTCGTAGCGGATCGGCTTGCCGTCCTTGATCAGGCCGAGCGCCTTGGCGAACTCTTCCTTGCCTGCAAAGATCGGCGTGCCGGCCGGATCGACCGCCTTGTACATCGCGTCCTTGATCTTGGCCGGGTCCTCCGAGCCGGCAATGGCGATGGCAAGGCCAACGATGGCGCCCGCATCATAGGAACGGTCAGCCGCCGGATTGGACGGTTCGATGCCGGAGAATTCCTTGTAGTTCTTGGTGAAATACTCCGTCGAGGCGGTCGGGCTGGTGCCGGATGACGTGCCGTAAGCTTCCTTCAGATAATCGGCGCCTACCGACTCGATGAAGTCCGGGCTGTTCATGCCGTCATTGAGCAGGAACTTCTGCACGCCGCCTTGCGAAATCCAGGTGCGGGCAACCGTTGCGCCGTCGACCGGCGTGCTGACGAGATAGAGCCCGTCCGGTTCGCCTGCCATCGCCGCCGTGACTTCCGAGGCATAGCTCGACTGCTTCTCGTTGTAAGGCGTGTCGGAGACGATGGTGCCGCCGAGCGCTTTGTAGGCACGCGAGAATTCGGCCACCATGTTGACGCCGAAATCGTTGTTGACGTGGATGACCGACAGCTTCTTAAAACCCTTGTCGACGGCGTATTTGGCGGCGGCGACGCCCTGCAGCGCATCCGAGGTGATGGTGCGGAAGAAGATGCCGTTGGTCTTGCCATCGCGGCCGAGCGCCGTCAGCGTCGGCGAGGAGGACGCGGGCGACACCTGGACGATCTTGGCGGGTGCGGTCACAGAGGTCAGGATCGGGATCGACACCGACGAGATGATGCCGCCGATGATCACAGGCACTTTCTTGACCTGAACCAGCTGGGTGGCGGCGTCGACCGCGATGTTGCCCTGGCTCTGGCTGTCGCGCGTGTCGGTGACGAGATCGCAGCCGCGCACACCGCCGGCGTCGTTGATGTCGCGGAAGGCCATCTCGACCGACTTGGCGCCAGCCTGGCCGTATTCGCCGGCCGGGCCGGTCAGCTCCATGACGAGGCCGACGGTGATCTTGCAATCCGCGGCCTGTGCCGCACCCGCCATCGTCACGAGAGCAAGTGCCGTGGTGAGTTGAAGTATCGTCTTTGTCATTGTTGTTCCCCTTTCGTTACTCAACTGTATTTGATCTCTGGAGCCTGTTTCAGCGTTCCGGCACCTGCAGCCAGGTTTCATGCAGATGTCGCCATTCGACCCCGTTGGGCGCCGATGAACTGGTGGTGAAGACGGCACTCGACTGGCGGCGGCTGTGCTTGCCGCCGCGCAGCTGTGCCTCGACGTAAAGGACGACGATCGTGTCCGCGTCCTGCCAGCCGGGCCGGATGTCCTCGATCGAAATGGCAAAACCGTCGTCGCAAGAGGCGCGGCTTGAGCGGACATGGTCGACGATCGCTTCGCGATCGAGGACCTGCCCGTTCGGTGCCACCATGCTGAGGTCTTCGCCCATGGCGCGTTCGAAGCGGCCGAAGTCCACCGTGTTGGCTCGCGCGGCGACGAACCAGTCGACGAAGAAGCGATGCAGGTCGATGACCTCGGCGCTGGCGCGTGAAAACAGGGAGGGTTCGCCGCTCATTTCTTCCCCGCATTGAGGTTGTAGTGCATGATCGAGCCGTGGCGGCCGTGACGGTCGCGCTCCAGCGTGTAGACGTCTCCCTCGAGGCCGGTGCCTTGTGCGATGACGGTAGCAATCCGTGCCCGGTCATCGGCGTCGAGCGCAACGTCCATGATTTTCGCATTGGCCAGCGCATGCGCCTGGTTGCGGGCGCCGACGATGACAGCCGCCACTTGCGGCTGCTCCAGCACCCAGGCGCTGGCGATGGTGGCGATGTCAACGCCGTGGCGGTCGCCAACGGCCTTCAGCGCCTGAAGCAGGTGCTGGAATAGGTCCCAGCCGCCGAAATCGTCGATGATCAGCTTGTATTTGACCAGCGAACGGTTTTCGAGCGGCGTGGCGGGCTCGGCCGCACCGAGCCATTTGTCGCTGAGGAAGCCGCCGGCGACGGAGCCGTAGCAGAGGAAGCTGACGCCGTTCTGTTTTGCCAGTGCCGCCAGGCTGTTGCCCGGCCGCTGATCGAGCACAGAATATTGCAGTTGCTGGCTGACCAGCGGGATGCCGGCGGCGAGGATTTCGGCAAGCCGCGGCGTGTCGAAATTGGTGGTGCCGAGATTGCGCACCTTGCCTTCCAGCCGAAGCTCGTCGAGCCAGCCCATCGCCTCGACATAGCGGGGCTGGTCATAGTCCCACCAGTGGAACTGCACGAGATCGAGCCGCTCGGTCTTGAGCCGCCGCAGCGATTGGTCGACGATCCCCCTGATATAGTCTCGGCTGATGCTGGCCAGCCGTTCGAGGTCGGGCACCAGCTTGGTGTGCACCTTCATCCTGGCCGCGACGTCGAGGCCGCGCTCGCTGGCCAGCCGCAGGCGCGCCACGCCAATGAGCTCCTCGACACCGGTGTAGATGTCGGCGCAATCATAGGTCCAGATGCCGGCATCGAAGGTGGCGATCAGATCGGCAACTGCTTGGCCGCGGTCGATGGCGCCGTGGCCGCCGGCCAGCTGCCAGCCGCCGCGGATGACGCGCGAGATTGTATAGCCGGGGCCGAGTTCGAAGGACTTGGCGATCATGTCAGGTCATCCTCCTTCGGCAGCGGCACGGCCGTGGTCTCGGCATGGCTGAACCGCCGCTTGGCCACCCTGACGATCCGGAGCCGGCTGGCGCAATTGGGGTCGGGACAAGCGATCTCGGCGTCAGAGGTCATCCAGTCGTTCGCGTGGGTAGGGCGCTGCTTCGCCGCCAGCAGCGGCAGCACGGCGGCGAGCGAATAGATCGAAAATCCCTGCCCTGCCGGCATCGACAGCATCTCGCCCTTGAGCTCGAAATAGTCGCCGGCCTTGGCGCCGCAATAGATCGGTTTGCCCTCAGGAATGACCGCCTCGACGCGAAGGTCGAACAGCTCGAAACTGTCGTCGGCCATTTCAGGCCTCCACCAGGCTGAAGGTGACGTCGCAGGCGCCATTGCGCCGGATCACCCCACATGCGGCGGCGAACTGATCACGCTCTTCGGCGCGCACTTGCGCCACCACGCTGCCGGCGAGCCAGCCGATCGGAAACAGCAGCCGCGCGCCCTGCCCGTAGTAGAGGCCGATGTCGAAGATCGCGTTGGGGTTGCCGCCCCACATGCGCGGCGGCACATAGGACAACACGATGTCGCCGGGCTGCGGTGTCAGCGTGGCGTTCTCGGCCGGCAACGGCCTGGCATAGGCCTGGCCCTCGAGATCGGCCGCCGGAACCGGACAGGAGATTTCCGGCCCTGTCCACATCGCATGGATGCCAGGGACGACACGTGGCGTGCCGAGGTACGCCGAGAGGAAGGCGGCGTTCTCCGGCGCCTTCTCGGGCAGCAGGAGCGCAGTCACGGAAAGCTGCGAGCGCGGCTCGGTGATCCTGATGGAGGTCATGTCTGGTCTTTCGCGGCGACAGCCTGCAGCTTGCTGCGCAGGAAGGTGAAGGGTCGGCTGATGTCGGCGACCAGCGATTCACGCGCCGCCTGCGCATCCTGCGTGGACAGCGCCGTGACGATGCGGCGGTGATACTGGGCGGTGTCGACCTCGCCGGCTTCCGAGAAGGCGTAGATGGCGACACGGATGCAGGGGCCCGATTGCAGCCACAGGCTCTCGATCATCGGGATCAGCACGGCCGAGCCGCAGGAGCGGTAGATCTCGAAGTGAAAGCTCTGGTTGAGCGTCACTTCGCGATCGACGTCCTTCTTGTGTTTCAGCGCCCGCATCTCGTCCCATTCGCCGAGAATGGTTTCGATGGTGGCGATCTGGCGCGGACCCATGCGGGCGGCTGCCAGCGCGATCGCCTCGCCCTCGATCAGGATGCGGGCGCGCAAGAGATCGTCGAGGCGCTCCAGCGTGATCGGCGGCACGCGCACCGAGCGGTTGGGCAGCGCCTCCAGCGCCTTTTCCGTGATCAGCCGGCCGAGCGCCTCGCGCACCGGCATGGTCGAGGTGACCAGCGCATCGGCCAGGCCACGGATGGTCAGCACCTGGCTTGGTTCGAACAGGCCGCCAATCAGGGCACGGCGCAGTTCGGAATAGACACGATCCTGCACCGTTTCGCGGCCGACCGGCGCCAGTTGAGCCGCGATCGCCTCGTTGTTCTTTTCGGTGGCAGTCTTTTGCATGGAATCCCGTTTTTAGCCGGTTTTCGGCTTGCGGACGAAATTAAAGCCGAATAGCGTGATCAAAGCAAGTGTGATCACAAATCAATAATCAGGAGACGGCAACGATCGTCTTCGGCCAGAGGATTTGATGAGCGAGGCAACCAGACGGCAAGGGCAAGAAACCCGCGCTCCGGTTCTGACGGCAAGGAACGTCGTCAGGCGGTTCGGCGGCCTCGTCGCCGTCAACGATGTCTCGTTCGACGTCAGGGCTGGAGAAATCCTCGGTCTCATCGGCCCGAACGGCGCCGGCAAGACGACGATGTTCGATCTGCTCGCCGGCAGCATCCTGCCGACCGGCGGCGAGATCCTGCTCAATGGCACGCCTGTCTCGGGCGAAGCCGCGCATCTGCGCATCGGTCGAGGCCTTGGCCGCACATTTCAGATCCCGCGCCCGCTGCCCAACCTGACGCTGATCGAAAACATCATGCTGGCGGCACAGGGCCAGGCCGGCGAAAGGCTGCTCGCCAATTTCGTCACCCCATGGCGCGTGGCGGCGCAGGAACGGGCAGCCAGGACAAAGGCGCTCGAACTGCTGGAGCTCGTCACCCTCACCCATCTCGCGCATGAGCCGGCGCGCGTGCTTTCCGGCGGCCAGCGCAAGCTGCTCGAACTCGCCCGCGTCATGATGGCCGATCCGGCGATCATTCTGCTCGACGAACCGGCGGCGGGTGTCAACGCAACGCTGCTCGAAGTCATCATCGACCGCATCCGCGATATCAATGCGCGAGGCATCACCTTCCTACTCATCGAGCACAACATCGACATGGTGACACGGCTCTGCCATCGCGTCCTGGTCATGGCGAGCGGCCAGTTGCTCAGCGAAGGCACGGCGGAACAGGTCGCCCGCGACCCACGCGTCATCGAGGTCTATCTCGGAGGCACCGCATGAGCGCGACCGTCCTCGATGTCCGCGATCTCGAAGCCGGCTACGAGCCCGGCGTGCCGATCGTGCGCGGCGCCTCGATCACCGTCGGCAAGGGCGAGATCGTCGTCGTGCTCGGCCCCAACGGCGCCGGCAAGTCGAGCTTCATCAAGGCGATCGCCGGCCTCGTCCCGATCACTCGTGGCACCGTGCTTCTGGACGGCAAGGACATCACTGCCGCGCCGGCCCACACCATGGTGCGGCTCGGCCTGGCGTTCGTACCACAGACCGAAAACATCTTCCCGCTGATGTCGGTCGAGGACAATCTGAAAGTCGCCTGCGGCATCCTCGAGCGGCGCGAAATCCCCGCCCGCATCGAGGAGATGTATGCGGCCTTCCCTGACCTCATCCGCCAGCGGCGGACCGCCGCCGGCAACCTTTCAGGCGGGCAGCGGCAGATGCTCGCCGTCGCACGGGCGCTGATCGTCCACCCCAAGGTGCTGGTGCTGGACGAGCCGTCGGCCGGCCTGTCGCCGAAATTCGTCTCGATGGTGTTCGAGATGCTGGCCGGCATCCGTAAATCCGGCGTCACCATCCTTTTGGTCGAACAGAATGCAAAGGCAGCGCTTGCCATCGGCGACCGCGCCTATGTGCTGGTCGAGGGCAAGGACCGGCACGAGGGCGTCGCCTCCGAACTGTGGAACGATCCGGTCGTCGCCGAGCTCTATCTGGGCCAGCGCCCTCGCAAGTCCGATGCAGGAGGTGGGGAATGAGCCTGCAATTTGTCGTCGACGGACTTTTGACGGGCTCGATGATCGGCTTGGGCGCGATCGGCGTGACGCTCACCTATTCGATCCTGCGCTTCTCGAACTTCGCCCATGGCGATTTCATGGCCTGGGGCACCTATGCGACATTGGCCGTCGTCAGCGCCATCGGCGCGACCTTCGGCAAGGTGACGCCGATCGCGCCGTTGTCCTTCGGCTGGCCGCTCATTGTCGCGCTGATCGCCGGCATGGCCTTCACCGCCCTCCTGGCGCTGCTGCTCGACAAGGTGCTGTTCGCGCGGCTTCGCTCGCAAGGCCAGGCGATCATCGTGGTGATGGCGAGCTTCGGCGCCTCGATGGCGCTGAGAAGCCTGCTCGAATTCACCTTCAGCTCGCGGCCGACCTATTTCAGCCGGGCGATCCAGATCGCCATGCCGGTCGGATTCGGCATCCGCATCACGCCCGACCAGATCGCGCTTTTGCTGTTGACCGCCGTGTTGGTGCTCGGCGTGCATCTGTTGATGACGCGCACGCAGACCGGCCGCTCGATGCAGGCCCTGAGCCAGAACGCGGCACTGGCCCGCATCGTCGGCATCGACGTCGCCAGCGTGGTACGCGTCACCTGGGTCATCGGCGGCGCGCTCGCCTGCGTGGCCGGCGTGATGATCGGCATTCTGGTGCAGATCCGCCCGTTCATGGGTTTCGACATGCTGCTGCCGATGTTTGCCGCCGCCATTCTCGGCGGCATCGGCAGCATCCCGGGCGCGGTGCTCGGCGGTCTGATCATCGGGCTGGCCGAAGCCGGCGCGGTGCAATTGATCGGCGCCGAATGGCGCGCCGCGATCTCCTTCATCATCCTGATGGCGGTGCTGTTCGTGCGGCCGATCGGCCTGTTTGGTGTGAGGGAACGCTGATGGACCTGCTTGGCTACGGCGCCTTCTTCCTGACCACCGCGCTGATCTTTTCGCTGGTCACGCTGGGGCTCAATTTGCAATGGGGGCTGACCGGCCTGTTCAATGTCGGCCTCGCCGGCTTCGTCGCCATCGGCGCCTATACATCCGCGTTGCTGACGACACCGGACGACGCCGCACGGCTTGGCGGCTTCGGCCTGCCGATCCTTGCCGGCTGGGCGGGCGCCATGGTCGTCGGCGGCATCGCCGCGGCCCTTACCGGCATGGCGACGCTGCGGCTCAGGTCCGACTATCTGGCGATCACTACCTTTGGCGTTGCCGTCGTCGTGCAACTGGTCGCGCTCAACGCGCAGAAACTGACCGGCGGCCCATTCGGCATCGGCTTCATTCCGCGCCCCTTCGGCGGCCTGGCCGAGACGCCGCTGCTGTTCAACCTGTCGAACCTCGCCGTCGTCTCGGCCGTGACGCTGATCGCCTATCTCGCTTTGGAGCATCTGTCGCGCAGCCCATGGGGACGCGTGCTGAAGGCACTGCGCGAGGACGAGCGGGCGGCGATCTCACTTGGCAAAAGCGCTCGTTTCTACCGCGTCCAGGCCTTTGCCGTCGGTGGCGCGATCATGGCGCTGGCCGGCGCGCTGCAGGCGCATTTCACCGGCTTCATCGCGCCTGACAATTACCTGCCGATCCTGACCTTCCAGGTCTGGGTGATGCTGATCGTCGGCGGCTCGGGCAGCAATCTTGGCGCCGTCATCGGTAGCATCCTGGTCTGGGCGATATGGGCAGGATCGGGCACGTTGACCAGCGTGCTGTTCCCGCCCGAACAGCAGGCGCGCGCCGCCGCGCTGCAGATCGCCGCCATCGGCGTCATGCTCTGCGTCATCCTGCTGATCCGGCCAAACGGCCTGTTCGGCGACAGGCCGCGGCGGCCATGGTTCGGCAAGCGGGCGAAGATCGCTCAGGCCAAGAGCAGTTCCGGGTCATGAATGCCGTGGTCCGGCAGGAAGCCCATGACGCTTCGCTCTGGCATGCGGTCAGCCGCAATCGCCGCGAGCGGCCGGCGCTGCAAGGCGGGGTCGATGTCGATCTCGCCATCGTCGGCGGCGGCTTTTCCGGCCTTTCAACCGCGCTGCACGCCGCCGAGAAAGGCCTTTCCGTCGCCGTTCTCGAAGCCGAAATCATCGCCTGGGGCGCGACGGGCAGGAATGCCGGCTTCGTCGTGCCGAACTTCGCCAAGATGGACCCGGCCGACATACTGGCCCATCTCGGGCCTTCGCGCGGCGAAAGGCTGATCGATTTCGCCGCCGGCAGCGCCGATCTGGTGTTCCGCCTGATCCGGCAGCATGGCATCGACTGCGACGCGGTGCAGAGCGGATGGATCCAGCCGGCGCATTCGCCTGCGGCCTTCGAGAAGGTCAAGTCACGTGCCGGGCAATGGGCACGGCGTGGCCGGCCGGCAGTCACATTGGATCGGCAGGATGTCGAGGCACTGACGGGCGTGCCGGGCTATGCCGGCGGCTGGATGGATCATTCTGGCGGCGTGCTCAATCCGGTTGAGTACGCGCGCGGGCTCGCCGATGCGGCGGAGAAAGCCGGCGCGAATATCTTCGAGCGGACGCGCGTCACTTCGGTCGATCGCATCGCCGATGGTTGGATGCTGAAAACGCCGGCGGGATCGGTGCGCGCCGCCAAGGTGTTGATCGCCACCAACGCCTATGGCTGGTCCCTCGATCCGTCATTGCAGCGAACCTATTTCCCGCTGAAAGTCTTCCAGATCGCGACAGCGCCACTGCCTCGTGAAGTACGCAGCCGGTTGCTTCCCGGCGGGCAAGGCGTCGGCGACACCAGGCGCAATCTGTTCACCTTCCGCTTCGACGCCGAAAACCGGCTGATCAGCGGCGGCATGCATATACTCGGCGCCGGCGCCGACACGCGTGTACCGCAGACGATCTGGCGAAGGCTTGGCCGGCATCTCGGTCTGCCTGACCTGCCACCGCTCGCCTATAGCTGGTCGGGAATGGCCGCGGTCGAACCGGATTTCCTTCCGCATCTGATCGACCTCGGTCCCGGCCTGATCGCCGGTCGTGCCTGCAACGGCCGTGGCATCGCCATGACGACGGCAATGGGCAAGGTGCTGGCCGACTGGGCCTTTGGAACCGACGCCCGCGACCTGCCGCTGCCCTTCGCGCCGCCGGCGCCGATCCCGTTCCACGCCATGCTGCGGCATGCGCCCAACATGTTGCTCGGCTGGAGCATGCTGCGCGACCGGTTGGACAGGACGAGCTAGGCAGTCACTTCACCTTGCCAAGGTTTGCCGACAGAACCGCAGCCGCTATGGCGATGTCCTCTTCTATGAAAATCCGCACAGTGGAACCGCTGCGCTGCTCCAGTGCGGCAACGATCTTGCGATGCGCGTCATTCGGCTGCGGGATGTAGCGATCGGCCTGCATCAGCAGCTTGAGATAAGGCCCGACCCGTCCCCAGAGATCGCGGATCATGTTCAAAAGGATCGGCGCGTCGGCGTGCTGGTAGATGGCGAAGTGGAAGGCCTCGTTCAGCGTCAGCTAGGCCCTGGCGTCGCCGGCCTCGATGGCACGCTGCATGCCGGCAAGGGTCGCCTGTATGTCAGCCAGCCCGCTTTCGCTGATCCTGGTCGCCGCCATCTCGCCCGCCAGCCCCTCGACGGCGATGCGGATGCGCGTCAATTCCTCGAAGGCGGGCGCGGACAGCAAGGGGACGATGACCGAGCGGTTGTTCTGCATCTCCAGAAGCCGCTCGGCGACAAGCCGTTGCAGCGCCTCGCGGATCGGTGTCGTCGAGATGCCGAACGTCTCGGCGAGCTTGCGGATGACCAGTGTCTGGCCCGGGCTGAAGCCACCGGAAATCAGCTCCTGCTTGAGCGCGCCATAGGCGCGGTCATTCAGGGTTTGATGTTCGAGCTTCAGCATGCGTTCGGCCCGCTCACCAGTTCGACAGGGCGCGATCGAGCGTCTCGGCCAGCTGCTCGGCATTGTCCCTGGCAAACGGCAGAGGTGGCCTGATCTTCAGCACATTGCCGCGCGGACCGCAGGACGAGATCAGAACGCCGTCCTCGCGCATGGCTTCGACAACCGCTGATGTCTTGGTGGCAGCCAGAGCCTCGCCGTCCGCTGTCAGCTCGACACCGAAATAAAGGCCGTTGTGCCTGACATCGGCGACCGCGCCATGCCGGCTTTGCAGGGTGCGCAGCAGGTCAGCCGCATAGGCGCCAACATCGCGCGCATTCGCGATCAGCCCCTCGCCTTCGATCACGTCCAGCACGGCGAGGCCGACGGCCGCCGCGACCGGATTGCCGCCGAAAGTGTTGAAGTAGCCGGTGTTCGAGCCGAAGGAGGCGACAAGCCGCGGCCGCACGAGCACGGCGCCCATCGGATGCCCGTCGCCGATCGGCTTGCCCATCGTGACGATGTCCGGCTCGATGCCATAGTTGGCAAAACCCCACATGCCCTGGCCAAGCCGGCCGAAGCCGGACTGAACTTCATCGGCGATGACGATGCCGCCGGCCTTTTTGACTATATCGGCCGCCTCCCGCATCACCGCCGCATCGGGAAAGAAGATGCCGTCGCTGGAAAAGGCCGAGTCGAGAAGCAGCGCTGCCGGCTTGATACCTTTTGCGCGCATGTCCTCGATGGCCGTGGCGACGTTCTTGGCGAAATCATGCGCGGCACGGCCATGGTCGCGGAACGTGTCCGGCGCCGACACGGTCCGATGCTGCGCGGGCACGCCCTTTGCCCCGACCGCCGCGGGTGACAGTTGCGCCGTCGCGATCGTGGCGCCGTGATAGGCGAAATCGGTGATGATCACCCCGGTGCCGCCGCTGGAATTCTGGGCGATGCGGATGGCGAGGTCGTTGGCCTCGCTGCCGGTGCAGGTGAACATGGCGTGGCCGAGATGGGCCGGAACGGTGCCGAGCAGTTTCTCCGCGTAGTCGAGGATGATTTCGCTGAGATAGCGCGTGTGGGTGTTGAGCGTCGCGGCCTGCCCCGACAGCGCCTCGACCACGCGCGGATGGCAGTGCCCGACCGAGGCGACATTGTTGTAGGCATCGAGGAACTTGCGGCCCTGGGCGTCGTAGAGCCACACGCCGCTGCCGCGCACCAGATGGATCGGGTTGCGGTAGAAGGCGCGGTAGGTCGGCCCGAGCAGCCTGGCTCGGCGTTCGAGCAGCGCGCGCTCCGATGCCGTCGCGTCGGCATTTGCAGGATATGGCGAGGACTGGGACACGAGCATCTACTCCGGATTGGAATGGTCGAGGAAATAGCGGCGGGCGTCAGTGGACGAGAGTTCGTCCAGCCGTTCGAGCGAGGCCCACACTTCGGTGGCGAGACGCAGCACATAGTCGCGCTTGGCCGGGAAGCGCTCCGCCTGCCAGCTGGCGATGTTGGCGATGAGCGCAAGACGGGCCCGGATCAGATCGAAGAGAATGCCGATCTCTTCGGCCTCGAGCGGCTGCACGGATTGATAGCCGGCGACGAAGCGCGCGGCCGGCGCCAGCGGATGACCTTCCGCCGGCCAACGGTAGACGGCGCCGATGGCGAGGTCGCAGATCAGCGGCGAATGGATCATGTCGCCGAAATCGAGGATGCCGATCACGACTTCCGGCCGCGAAGCATCCATCACCACATTGTAGGAGTTCATGTCGTTGTGGACGATCTGGGCGCGCAGTTTCGGTATGACCGGCGCCGCATGCTCCTCGAAGGAGTCGATTGCGCGCTCGACCATGGCCCGCCGGCCAGCGTCAGGGATATGCGCCATCATCGGTCGCGTCTTGGCGACCTTGCGGATATCCCAAAGCAGGTCGCTGCCGGCGGCCGGATGGAAGAAACCGCGCAGCGCCCGGCCAAGGCGAGCGAGAAAAATACCGAGATTGCGGTCCTGCGCCGCTGACGGGGGTGAGCGCGACAGCAACTGGCCGGGCAGATAGGTGACCAGCCGGATGATGCGCGGCGCCGATCCACCGACGCTGACCGTGAATTGCGCCTCGCCCTCAAGGCTCTTGCGCACCGAGGGAACCGGCAAGGCCGGGTCGACCGCGAGGATGTGGTCGAGCGCCTTGTTCTGGAAGTCGGTGAAGCCGGCCTCTTCCGCCGGATGGGAGATCTTCAGGACGAACTCGCCCTCGCCGTCGGTCTGGATATGGAAGTTGTGGTCGCGTTCGCCAGGCAAAGGACGCGCGGCGCCGGTGAGCCCGTAGTGCCGGCGCAGGATGGCGAGCGCGTCGGTGGTCGAGACGTCAGGCGCGTCCTCGGCGAGTGTTTCGCCGAAAGCATCGGACATCGCGGCGCTCATGACCTGACCTCGGGATCGATGGGTTCGAGGCCGCACCAGTCGGCAATGAACAGGGCGATCGTCTGGGTGACCTTGCGCACCGAGTCGAGATCGACTGCCTCGTCATAGCCATGCGGCATGCGGCAGATCGGGCCGTAGACGATCGCCGGCGTGTCGGCGTAGAGGCCGAAGAAACGCGCATCGGTCGTCGCCGAGGTGACGTGTTCCGTCAGCGGCTCGCCCCAGACGGCGGTGTGGCTGCGGCGCAGCACAGCCTCCATCTTGTCGGCGCCCTCCAGCACATAGCCCTCGGCCATGAAGCCATTGTAGGTGAGGGTCGGCGGGCGATTGGCCAGGAACGGGTCGGCGCGGGCCGCATCGGCGATGCAAGCCTCGAGCTCGGCTCTCGCATCTTCGAGCTTCTGGCCGGGATAGGTGGCGACGCGCATCTCGAAGACACAGCGCGCCGGAACGCTCGACGTCCACTCGCCGCCTTCGATCTTTCCGAGGTTGAAGCGGATCGGATGCGGGTGGCCGTGGAAATGCTTGTCATCGACCTTGCGCGCGTTCCAGACGATTTCGAGCTGCTTCAGCGCCTGGATGATGACGAAGGCCTTTTCGATGGCATTGGCGCCGGCGGAGAAAGCCCCGGATGCATGCCGCGGATCGCCGTCGACCTCGACCCGGAACCAGATCGGACCGACCTGTGCACGCATCAGTCGCGGTTCCAGCGGTTCGGGAATGAAAGCGGCGTCGGCGCGGTAGCCGCGCTGCAGACAGGCGAGCGCGCCATTGCCGGTGCACTCGACCACCGACTGCAGGTAAACGTTCGCGGCCGGCTGGTAGCCGAGACTGCGCAAGGCGGTCAGCGCATAGCGGCAGGCGGACAGGCCGGCCTTCATGTCGCCGGCGCCGCGGCCATGCATCCAGCCATCTTCGATCGCCGGATCGTAGGGGTCGCGCACCCAGCGGTCGAGCGGCCCCGTCGGCACGACGTCGATATGGCCGTTGAGGATCAGCGAGCGGCCCAATGCGTTTCGCGGCGTATGCGTGGCAACGACATTGAAGGCATCGTCATAGGAGACTGCCACGGGTGAAAAACCCGGCAGGTCGCGAATCGCATCGACATCGACGCGCCACATGTCGACCGCATAGCCATCCGCTTCGTACGCGGCGGCCATAAAGGATTGTGCGGCATGTTCCTCGCCACGCTGTGAGGGAAAACGCACGAGGTCTTGCAGAAACGCGACCTGTCGCGCGAAGCCGTCATCGACCGCGCTGAGAATGGCCTCGTCCGCAACCCGCTTAGGCATCATATTTCACTTTCACTTGTCGGCAAGGCGGCGGCCGACGGCATCGGCTACGAGATCGCTAGGGATTTCGGCACCATCGTACCGGTGACGCCTTACTGCAAGGTCTAGGAACTTCGGCTGCGCGGCACATCGAGCCTTGTCCATGCCACGCAGCCATCCGGCGGCCGATCTGGATAGGTCGACAATCCTGGTGGCGGCGTTGCCGCCGCCGTCAGGGCGCCTGTGTCGTCGGCAGCCGCTCGCGCAACTCGTCGACAAGCACCCTTATGTTTTCGGAATAGTCGATAGGCACGACGACGAGATGCACGCCGCCGCCGGCGAAGGCCTGTTCCAGCGCTGGCCGCAATTCGGCGATCGCGCCAACCCTGGTCCCCTTGGCGCCATAGGCCTCGGCGTATTTCACGAAGTCGGGATTGCCGAAGGTCATGCCAAAGTCCGGAAACTCGTCGACCGCCTGCTTCCAGCGGATCATGCCGTAGGCGTGATCCTCGAGCAGCAGGACGACGAGATTGAGCTCGAGCCTGACGGCGGTCTCCATTTCCTGGCTGTTCATCATGAAGCCACCGTCGCCGCAGATGGCCATGACGCGGCGCTGTGGATAGAGCAGTGCCGCCATCATCGCCGACGGCAAGCCCGCGCCCATGGTGGCCAGCGCATTGTCGAGCAGCAGCGTGTTTGCCATCCGCGTCCGGTAGTTGCGCGCGAACCAGATCTTGTACATGCCATTGTCGAGGGAGAGTATGCCGTCCGCCGGCATCACGGCGCGAACGTCATGCACGATGCGCTGCGGTGTGAAGCGATCTTCGGTAGCGCGCGCGGCGATCCGGCTCAAAATACCCTCACGCAGCGGCAGAAGGGCCTGCGCGTTGGGGATATTGCCCTCGATGCGGTCGGCCAGCAGCGCCAGCGAAGGCCCGAGGTCGCCGACGATTTCGGCCTGTGGGAAATAGACCTGCTCGACATCGGCCGTTTGATAGCCGACATGAATCACCTTCGGCCCCTTCGCCCCCATGATGAAGGGCGGCTTCTCGACCGTGTCGTGACCGATGGTGATGATCAGATCGGCCTGTTCGATGGCCTCGTGCACATAGTCGCGCTCCGAAAGGGCTGCTGTTCCCATATAGAGCTCGGTGCCGCCGGGCACGGTGCCCTTGCCCATCTGCGTGGTGAAATAGGGAATTTGCGTGCGCAACACGAACTGCGCGAGATCGGAGGTCAAGCGCGGCCGCGACGCCGCCGCGCCGAACATCAACAGCGGACGCCTGGCTTCCATGATCATACGGGCGGCGCGATCAAGCGCGCCCGGGCTGGCCAGCGGCAGTTCGACCGGGTGCGTCGGCACCAGTGCGATCGGCTCGCACTCCGCCGCTGCGATGTCTTCCGGCAGTTCCAGATGCACGGGCCCCGGTCGCTCTTCCTGGGCGACACGGAAAGCTTCGCGCACCAGCGACGGGATCATCTTCGGCGAGACGATCTGGCGCGACAGCTTGGTCAGCGGCTTCATCGCCGCGATGATGTCGACGATCTGGAAGCGCGCCTGCCGGGATGACAGGATGCCTTTCTGGCCGGTGATCATGATCATCGGCATCGCGCCGAGCAGCGCATAGGCCGAACCGGTAGAAAGATTGAGCGCACCTGGGCCAAGCGTGGTGATGCAGACTCCGGGCTTGCCGGTCAGCCTGCCATAGGTGGCGGCCATGAAGGCAGCCGCCTGCTCGTGGCGGGTCAGGATCAGCTGGATCGAGGAGCGGCGGATGGATTCGACGATATCGAGATTTTCTTCGCCCGGAATGCCGAAAATCCGTTCGACCCCTTCGTTCTCGAGGGCCGCGACGAACAAATCCGAACCTTTGGTCATAAACCGTCCCTCCCGCAATGCGCTCATTCAGTCGGCCACTTTCATATGGCACTGGAACGCGACGCCTCAAAGACCCAGAGCGTGCACTCTTTCATCGGCTTTGCAGAAGCAACCTGAGGTGTGTCCTTGTTGTCGACGCGTGGCGGCGACGAACTGATCGTCGACCGTGCCGAGGTCAAGGAACATCGGCGCGATCTTAACCGAGAGGCGGACGCTACGGCCAGGCCATCATTTTCGGCAGGGCGGCGGCCAGCGCATCGACGGCAAGCCGCACCTTCAGCGGCAGATGCGGCGTCTGCGGCCAAAGGGCGTGGCAGTCGTAGAGGTACCGCGGCTGGTCCGGCAGCAGCGCGACCAGCGCGCCGGTCTGAATGCGGTCACGCACCAGCCAGTAGGGCAGCCAGGCGACCCCCATGCCCTCGGCAGCCGCGTCGCCTATGGCATCGAGATCGTCGAGCCGCAACCGGCCGGTCGGCATGATCTCCTGCGTCGGTTGCGCCTCGCGCGCAAACAGCCAAGGCTGAACGATCTGGCCGAGCCGGCGGTAGACGATGGCATGATGGTCAGCGAGATCCTCGATCCGCAGGGGTTCGCCGTGACTTTGGAGATAGGCGGGCGCGGCGCAGACGACCATATCCTGGCGAGCGACGCGACGGGCGATCACCCCCGCCTTGTCGTCCAGGGTACCGGTACGGATGGCAAGGTCGTAGCCGTCTTCGGCGAAATCGGCGAAGCGGTCGCTGAGCGACAGGTCGAGTTCCAGCATCGGATATTGCCGCGCCAGCCGCAGCAGCACCGGCGTCACGCAGTGACGGCCGAAATGCGCCGGCATGGTGACGCGCAGCTTGCCACGCGGCTCCGAGAACTGGTCGGCGACGAGCGCATCGGCGGCCTCGGCCTCGGCCAGCACCACCCGGCAGCGTTCATAGTAGGCGCGTCCGAAGTCGGTCAGGCTCTGCCGGCGTGTGGTCCGGTTGAGCAGCCGCACACCCAGCCGCTCCTCGAGAAACCGGACATGCTTGCCAACCATCGGTCCGGACAGGTCCAGCGCGATCGCCGCGGCCGCGAACGAGCCGAGGTCGACGGCTTTGACGAACACGGCCATGCTCTCAAGCCGATCCATATTCGAAACTCCTGGTTCCTACTGTTCTCCCTTACAGCCATTTATCCCCGACAAGCCTAGCTGCATAGCTCATTCGGTTCAGATAATTTGGAGTCTCCCGAATGGTACGTGTGGTTCGCTTTCACCAGCATGGTGGTCCCGAGGTTCTGCGCATCGAGGATGTCGAATTGCCCCGACCGGGTCCGGGCGAAGTCCAAATCCGCGTCAAGGCGCTCGGCCTCAATCGCGCCGAGGCGCTGCTGCGCGCGGGCGCCTATATCGAGACGCCCACCCTGCCTTCCGAGCTTGGCCTGGAGGCGGCGGGTATTATCGAGGCCGTGGGCGAAGGCGTGAACGACTTTGCACCGGGGGACGCGGTCAGTGTCATCCCGCCGCGATCGATGGTTCGCTGGCCAGCTTATGGCGAGGTGGTCACCTATCCCTCTAGGCTCATCGTCAAGCATCCGCCGTCGCTTGACTGGCAAACGGCGGCGGCCGTCTGGATGCAGTATCTCACCGCCTATGGCGCGCTAATCGATATTGCCAGGCTTAGCGGTGGGGATGCCGTTGTCATCACCGCGGCCTCAAGCAGTGTCGGGCTTGCCGCCGTCCAGATAGCAAATAGTGTAGGCGCGACAACGATCGCGGTGACGCGAACGTCAGCCAAGAAGCAGGCGCTGCTCAACGCCGGTGCGGCGCATGTCGTGGTCTCGGCCGACGAGAATCTGGCGGCGCGATTGAGCGAGATTGCCGGACCGCAAGGTGTGCGCGTCGTCTTCGATGCGATCGGCGGCCCGATCTTCGAGCCGTTGACGGCGGCAATGGCGCGTGGCGGCATCCTGATCGAATATGGTGGCCTCAGCCGCGAGCCGACGCCGTTCCCACTGTCCGCCGTGCTGGGCAAGACACTGACGCTGCGCGGCTACCTCGTCCACGAGATCACCGGCAACCCGGCGAAACTGGAGGCCGCCAAGGCGTTTATCCTCGAAGGACTTGGGACTGGGGCTCTAAAGCCGATCATCGACCGGACCTTTCCGTTCGACCAGATCGTCGAGGCGCACCGCTACCTGGAGTCGAACGAGCAGTTCGGCAAGATCGTGGTGACGATCTGAGATCGTGGTGACGGTTTGAGCAGAGATGGCGAACAAATCAACATTGCCGGCAACATCGCCCTTGAAGGCACGGCTCCGCACTCCTAACTGTCCCGTGCGGGCCGGGCCCCTCTGACACTCGCTTTTGGCGATTGTGATGTCGGACCGCTTTAACGGGCCCGTTTCCACCCTTTTCGGTCAAGCGGGCTCAAATCGTTTTTGGTTTGGAGCCCCACATGACATCTTCCCTCCTTGGTATGGTTTGCCCCTCCTGCCGCGTCGCGCTCGTGATGAGCGAACGCCAGGGTATCGAGATCGATTACTGCCCGCAGTGCCGCGGCGTCTGGCTTGATCGAGGCGAACTCGACAAGATCATCGAGCGTTCCGGCAGGGAGGCGTCGCCAGCACCGCAGCCGGCAGCATTCTCCCAGCCGCAACAGGGCCATGGCCGCGATGACGATTATTCCCGCTCGCAGGGCCACCGCTATCCGAAGCGGAAGAAATCATTCTTCGAAGAGTTATTCGATTGACCGCATGACGCCCGGCACCCGGGCCGGCGTTTGCTGAAAACTTCAAAACCGCATCGATAAAGGCCCATCCCGATGATTTCCCGCACAAGCCGATTTGCAGCTCTCTTTGCAGGACTGTTCCTCGCATTCTCCATGGTCGCGATGGATCATGCCGAGGCCCGTCGCGGCGGCAGTTTCGGCAGTCGTGGCATGCGTACGTTCCAATCGGCACCGCCGACCAGAACCGCGCCAGCGCCGACCGCTCCCGTCGAGCGTTCGATGACGCCCACCACCGGTGTGAACCCGGCGGCACGGCAGCCGCAGGCCGGTCTGCAGCGGCCGGGCTTCATGAGTGGCTTCGGTGGAACGATGATGCGCGGTCTGCTGCTCGGCGGCCTGATCGGCCTGCTCGTCGGCCAAGGCTTCGGCGGCCTCGCCGGCATGTTCGGTTTCCTGCTTCAGGCCCTGCTTATCGGTGGCGCAATCATGCTGGCCATCAGGTTCTTCCGCTCGCAATCCGCGCGCGGTCCCGCCCCTGCGCTGGCCGGCGTCGGCAATGCCCAAGCGTCGAGATTTGAGAACCGTGCGACGACACAGCAGCAGACGAGCACTGCACGCCCTTTCACGATTCCCGGCTTTGGCGGCGGTTCGGGAGGCTCTCCGGACACCGGTTCCGAGGAGATCACGCTGGCCCAGACCGACCTCGACGCATTCCAGCAGTTGCTGACTGATGTCCAGGAAGCATTCGGCCGCGAAGACCATGCCGCTCTGCGCCGCGCAACGACCCCCGAGATGGTGTCCTATCTGTCGGAGGAGTTGGCCGACAATGCCCAGAAAGGTCTTAGGAACGAGGTAACGGACATCACCTTGCTGCAGGCCGACATCGCGGAAAGCTGGCGCGAGGATGACCGCGACTACGCCACGGCCGCATTGCGCTACGAGTCTCGTGACGTGACGCGCGAACGGTCCAGCGGCAGGGTCGTCGAAGGCGGCGATGATCGCCCGACCGAGACGACCGAGCTGTGGACATTCGTGCGTGAGAATGGCTCGAACTGGAAGCTCTCGGCAATACAACAGGCTTGAGCTGAGTGCGAGGCTCGATGCGGCTGCTTGCCGGCGCTCAGCGCACCAACGGACAGCCGCGTGCCGATCTCGCTGGCGTGCCCGGTATCGCGGTCCAGGCTGCTGACAAATACCAGACAATCTTTGCGCATGAATTCCTCCCCTCCCCGCCGCCTCTTCGGCGCGCGGGAGCGGCTGAAATTTCGCCTCTTCGTGCTTGCATCGTAATCCCATATGTGAAAAGAATATTTACAAGAGAAGATTGACGGGAGGAGACGTCGTGCATTCAGGCGCCTTGACGCGTATTCAAATGGCTGCGCGGAACCTCCTGCAGGACTGGCGGAGCCAGCCATGAACGATTTCGCTCCCACGGTCGGCGTCGCCTCGACGCACCCTCGCAACATGCCGGCGGATCATGCCGCGCTGCCGGTGTGGAATGCCGAAAACTGGTTCTACGAGGACTGGCCGGTCGGCCAGAAGATCCGTTCGCTACGGCGCACGATGGCCGAGGGCGACAGCCATTTGTTCAACACGCTGGTGCTCGACATCCACCCTTATGTGCAGGACCAGATGTTTGCCGAGAATGAAGGGATTTTCGGCAAGCGGCTGATCGCCGGCGCTTTCGTCTTCTCGGCCGGCCTCGGGCTGGTCGCCACCAATTGCATCAATGCCTTTTCCTATGGCTACGACAAGCTGCGTTTCATAAAGCCTGTCTTCATCGGCGATACGATCTATTCGATCCGCTCCAACCTCGACAAGAAGCCCCGCTACAAGGAGATGGGGCTGATCCGCGCCAGCTATGAGGTGTTCAAGGGCGAAGGCGAGCTCGTTCTCTACTGCGAGCACCTGCAGACGGTGAAGTACCGCAACCCTGCCGACTTCGTCGGCAAGACGGAGAAATAACGATGCCGGCTGCAGCCGAATTGCCGCTCGCCGGCCTTGTCGTCGTCGACATGAGCCAGTTCCTGTCAGGCCCGTACTGCTCGCTCAGGCTGCTCGATCTCGGCGCCCGCGTGATCAAGATCGAGCGCCCCGACGGCGGCGACCTGTCGCGCCGGCTCTATCTCAGCGACACCGAGATCGGCGGCGATTCCACCATCTTCCATGCCATCAACCGGGCGAAGGAAAGTCTTGCTATCGACCTCAAGAACGACGCCGATCTCAAGGTGTTGCGCGGGCTGCTGGCCAAGGCCGATGTGCTGATCCAGAATTTCCGACCGGGCGTCATCGAGCGGCTCGGCTTCGACTATGAGGCGGTCCGCAAGATCAATCCGCGGCTGGTCTACGCCTCGATCAGCGGCTATGGCGAGGACGGCCCTTGGGTCAAGCGGCCGGGCCAGGACCTTCTGGCGCAGGCGCGTTCCGGCGTGATGTGGCTGAACGGCGACGAGGACCAGGGACCGGTGCCCTTCGGCCTTGCCATTGGCGACATACTGGCCGGTGCTGCCTGCGCGCAAGGCATTCTGGCGGCACTGGTGAGGCGCGGCATCACCGGCCAGGGCAGCCATATCGAAACCAGCCTGCTGGAAGCGCTGGTCGATTTCCAGTTCGAGGTATTGACCACGCATCTCAATGATGGCCGCCGCTTGCCCAGGCGCTCCAGTTTCCGCAGCGCGCACGCCTATCTGTCGGCGCCTTACGGTGTCTACCCGGCCAAGGACGGCTATCTCGCCATCGCCATGACGCCGATACCCAAGTTGGCCGATCTGCTGTCGCTTAATGAGTTGGCACCCTATCGCGACAAGCCGGCATCCTGGTTCACCGCCCGCGACGACATCAAGGCGATTATTGCACAACGGATCGCCACTAAAACCATCGACGAATGGCTTGATATCCTCGAGCCAGCCGACATCTGGTGCGCCAAGGTGCTGACCTGGCCGGAGGTGCTGGCGAGCGAAGGGTTCCAGTCGCTCGATATGCTGCAGACGGTGACGCGCGAGGACGATGTTTCGATCCTGACCACCAGTTCGCCGCTCCGGGTCGATGGTGTCAGAGCCAAGGTCGACCGGGCGGCACCGCGCATCGGCGAGCATAGCGCTGCAATCCGCGAGGAGTTCGGCCTGTGAGCGTGCCCACACTCAAGGGCATGACCTGGAGCCATCCGCGCGGCTACGACCCGATGGTCGCTTGCTCATCCCTGTGGAAGCAAAAGACCGGCATCACCATCGAATGGGACAAGCGCTCACTGCAGGATTTCGAATCCTTCCCGGTCGAGGAACTGGCGCGCGCCTATGATCTTATCGTCATCGATCATCCGCATGTCGGCCAGATCACGGCGGAGCGCTGCCTCGAGCCGCTGGATGTCGCTGGCCGCGAGGCGGAACTTGCAGCGCTAGCCACCGGCAGCGTGGGCCAGTCCTATCCGAGCTACAACTGGCAGGGGCGGCAATGGGCCTTCCCGATCGACGCGGCCAGCCAAGTCCAGGCGTGGCGGCCGGACGCGCTCGATGCGCCGCCGGCGCGCTGGAGCGATGTGCTCGATCTCGCCCGCAAAGGCCGAGTGCTGCTGCCTTTGCGCCCGCCTCACGTGCTGATGGCGCTCTACACGCTGGCCGGCAATCTCGGCCATGCCTGCACAACCGATCCGTCCCACGATCTGATCGATGTGGAGATCGGCAGCGACGTCTTCGAGACAATGCGCGAGATTGCGGCGCTGGTCGAGCCGGCCTGTTTCGAGATGGATCCGATTGCCGTCTCGGAGCGCATGGCGGAGGCCGATTCCAGGATCGTCTGCGCGCCGCTGATCTATGGCTATGTCTCCTATGCGGCGGCTGGTTTTCGTCAGAACCGGCTGGCTTTTGCGGACATTCCGGTGATCGGTTCCGCCGGCCCGATCGGTTCGGCGCTCGGTGGCACCGGCATAGCCATTTCAGCCTTCTCCAAGGCCAGGAATGCCGCGATCGACTTCGCCTATTGGGTCGCCAGCGGCGATGTCCAGCGCGGTCCCTATGCCGCCGCCGGCGGCCAGCCCGGCCATGCCGCGGCCTGGGAGGACCAGACCGTCAACGACGCGACCGGCAATTTCTATCGGAATACGCGCGCGACGCTGGAAGGCGCATTGGTGCGGCCACGCCATGACGGCTACATGGCGTTCCAGCAAGCGGCGTCCGACCGCATCCTTTTCGGCATGACCTCCGGGCATCAGGCACGGCAGGTCGTTGCCGATCTAAATCGCCTGTTTCGGGAAAGTTCCCCGGCGCCCGGCGCTGCCCGTAAAGCATGAACGAGCCCGCCTAGACAAGCCGCCACAGCTTGCGGGCATTCGCGGACAACAGCCCGTCGCGCTCCGCAATGCTGCAGCCGGAAAGCAGCGCATGGGTCGCCGCCACCCAGGTCGACAAGCCGCCGCCGAGCGTGCAGACTGGCCAATCGCTGCCCCAGACGACACGATCCCAGCCGAATGAATTGATGGTGTGCTCGACATAGGGGCGCAGCGTCTCGGCCGTCCAGCTGCCGGGATCGGCATAGGCGACGACACCGGAAATCTTGGCCATGATATTCGGGCGCCGCGCGATCTCGCTCATGTGCTCGCGCCACGGATGCTCGGCTCCGCCCTTGATGTCGGGCACGCTGCAATGGTCGAGGACGAACGTCACATCGGGCGCCAGGTCAGCAAGCGCGATCGCCTTCGGGATCTGGTGCGGCAGCACGACAAGATCGAAGGTCAGGCCGGTGCCGCCAAGCCGCTTGATGTTGTCGCGAAACAGCGCGCCTTCCGAGAGATCGTCGGGCATGACGTGGAGAACACGGCGGAAGCCTTTGACGAACGGGTTTGCTTGCTGCCGTTCGAGATAGGCCGGAAAATCCGCCTCTTCGGGCCGGCAGGACGCGATCACCCCGGCCAGCATGCTGCCGGGTTGCCGTGACAGCCCTTCGACACGAGCGGTCTCGGCCTCGATGTCGGCCGGATCGACATCGACCTCCATATGCAGCACGCGCTCGACGCCGACGCGCTGCGCCTCCACGGCGTAATCCTCGTAGGAGAAATCGAGGTTGAGCGCCGGCACGCCTGACAGCCAGGGATAGCGCAGGGCCGAGCGATCGATGAGATGCAGATGGGTGTCGATGATCATGGCTGGCTCCTCCTCGCGGCTGTTTCAGATCATCTCACGGAGGAATTCTTCATTCAAATAAGAATTCACGCCGATGAGCCGACGGCAGAGCCGGCGAGGTGCGACAGCTTTTCACAAGTTGCCAGCAACAGCTCGATCGTCCGGGTGATGTCGGGTGCCGACGGCGCGTTGACCACGGTGATGTAGGGAATCGATAGCGCGGCGATCGCCTTGCCATCGGAACCGCGGACCGGAGCGGACAGGTTGAAGACCCCGGCGGTCTGCATCGAGGCCATCATCTCGTAACCGCGGTCGCGGATCTGGTCGAGCCGGGTGAAGAACTCGGCCGACTGCGCCGTCTTGTCGGTGCTGCGGACGTGTTCCGAGATCATCATCCGACGCTCTTCCGGTGAACGAAAGGCGAGCAGCACATGTCCCGAACCGGTGTCGAACAGGCTGATGTGCGAGCCGACCCGGATCGAAATCCCCCAGTAGTTCGGTGCCTCCTGCTGGGCGATGACCACGGCGGAACCGCGATCAAAAACAACAAGTTGGTTGGCCTGCTGCGAAGTCTCGGCCAGCTCGCGCATCAGCGGCGTCGCGTAGGAAACCAGCCGCCGTACCGGAGCGTGCAATTGCGCCAGGCCGAACAGCTTCAGCGTCAGCGAATAGCGGTCGCCGTCGAGCCTGGTGACGTAACCGCGCCTCACCAGCCGGTCGAGCATGCGGTAGAATTCGTTGGGGCTGCGGTCGAGCTTCTTGGCGATTTCAGCCTGCGTCAGGCCACCGTCGACGCCAGCCAGCAGTTCGAGGATATCGAGCCCCTTGTCGAGCGCCGGCGCGCGGTAGCGCTCGTCTTCGCCGTCGTCCATGGCTCGTCCCTCCAGTGAATTTCACCCTTCATATACGCAGGAACACGCTTGGCGGAAACAATTTTCGTCTTGACGTATCCGTGAATGTTTTGTTTGTATATGAATGTAGCACTTCTTGTCATCAGACGAGTTGCGGTCGCCGCCGAGGCGGCACCAAGGGAGGATACCAATGAACAGACTGCTTTCCGGCGTGTCCGCCGGCGCATTGATGCTTGCATTAAGTGCAGGCGCTGCCCTTGCCGGCGACCTGCCCGGCAAATTCGAAGGTGTGACTGTCGACGTGAAGCTGATCGGCGGCCAGCAATATGAAAAACTCTACGAGCGCATTCCCGAATGGGAGAAGGCGACCGGCGCCAAGGTCAACATCCTGACCAAGAAGAACGGCTTCGACATCGACAAGGAGCTCAAGTCCGACATCGCTTCGGGCAGCACCAATTGGTGCGTCGGCTGGAACCATTCGTCCTTCGCGCCGCAATATACGAGCCTCTACACCGACCTCGGCAAATTGCTGCCCAAGGAAGAGATCGACGCCTTCGTGCCTTCGACGATCACGTCGGCAACCATCGACGGCAAGCTGGAGATGCTACCGCGCGCGCAATTCGACGTTTCGGCGCTCTACTACCAGAAGAGCCTCTACGAGAACGCCGACAACAAGACCAAGTTCAAGGCGAAATACGGCTATGACCTGGTGCCGCCGGACACCTGGAAGGAAGTCACCGACCAGGCCGAGTTCTTCGCCAACCCGCCCAATTTCTACGGCACCCAGTTCGCGGGCAAGGAAGAGGCTATCAACGGCCGCTTCTACGAGATGGTTATCGCCGAAGGTGGCGAATATCTCGACAAGGACGGCAAGCCGGTCTTCAATTCCGAGGCCGGCATCCGGGCGCTCGACTGGTTCGTCAACCTCTACAAGGCGAAGGCCGTGCCTGCCGGAACCACCAACTACCTGTGGGACGATCTCGGCCAGGGCTTTGCCTCGGGCACCGTCGCCATCAACCTCGACTGGCCGGGCTGGGCTGGCTTCTTCAACGATCCGAAATCGTCGAAGGTCGCCGGCAATGTCGGCGTCAAGGTCGCGCCGAAGGGTTCCTCGGGCAAGCGCACCGGCTGGTCCGGTTTCCATGGCTTCTCGGTGACCGAGAACTGCCCCAACAAGGAGGCTGCGGCTTCGCTGGTGTGGTGGCTGACCAACGAGGACAGCCAGAAGCTCGAGGCCGCCGCCGGTCCGTTGCCGACCCGCACCGCGGTCTGGGACTGGGACCTGAAGCAGGCCGAAAGCGATCCCTACAAGAAGGAGGTTCTTACCGCCTTCCAGGAAGAGGCCAAGCACGCCTTTGCCGTGCCGCAGACGCCTGAGTGGATCGAGATTTCCAACGCCGTCTATCCCGAACTGCAGGCGGCGATCCTCGGCGACAAGACGTCCAAGCAGGCACTGGATGAAGCCGCCGCCAAGGCGACGCAAATCCTCCAGGACGCAGGCAAGCTCTAGTAACGGCTCCCAAGGCTGCCTCCCCCATCAGCATGGGGGAGGCGATCGCGCCTTTACCGGGCAAGAGCGCTGGCCGACCTATGGTGACCCTTAGCTGCTCTTGGCTCCGTTGATACTTCAGTTCACCTCAAGGATTCCGATGAAGGGCTTCAAGCCATCCGCGCCATTCCTGCTGCTGCTTCCGGCTGGCATCGTGCTGGCGGCGGTCGTCGTCGTGCCGTTGCTGTTGTCCCTCTACTCCAGCTTCACGCCTTTTCGCTTGATCAAGCCCGAGACATTCTACGTCTTCATCGGCTTCAGGAACTATCTCTCGATCCTGTCCAACACCGATTTCTGGTGGGCGTTCGGCCGCACGGTGCTGCTACTGACCATCGCGCTCAATCTCGAAATGCTGCTTGGCCTCGGCCTTGCGATGCTGGTCGAAAAGGCAACGCGCGGCCAGCGTATCCTGCGCACGCTGATGATGTTCCCGATGATGTTCTCGCCGATCCTCGTCGGCTTCCAGTTCAAGTTCATGTTCAACGACAATATCGGCCTCGTGAACAACGCCCTGCAGTCGCTCGGCATCACGCAGGACGCCATACCCTGGCTGATCGAGGGCCATCTCGCCTTCATCGCCATTTCGATCGCCGAGATCTGGTCGTCGACCGCGATCTTCGCCATCCTGATTCTCGCCGGGCTGCTCGCCATGCCCAAGGAGCCGATCGAGGCGGCGCGGGTCGACGGCTGCACGCCGTGGCAAACTTTCCGCTATGTGACGTGGCCGTTCATCATGCCCTTCGCCTACATCGCCATGACCATCCGTTCGCTCGACGTCGCGCGCGCCTATGACATCGTCAAGATCATGACCGACGGCGGACCGGCGGGCCGCACCGAACTGCTTTGGACGCTGGTCGCGCGCACCGCCTACAGCGACGGGCGCATGGGCATGGCCAACGCCATGGCCTATTTCTCGATCCTGCTGTCGATCGCCTTCACCGTCTATTTCTTCAACAAGCTCGCCGCGGCGCGCACGCAGATCGGTGCTGAGTGGTGAGAATGGACGAGAATTCTTCCGCCCGCCTCAAGCGACGGCTGTTGGGCATCATCTATCGCATCGGCCTGTTCCTGGCGATGCTGACCATCTGCCTGCCTGGCATGTGGATCGTCCTCTCGTCGCTGCGGCCGGCGGTCGAGATCATGGCCAAGCCACCGGTGTGGATCCCGCGGGAGATTTCATTCGATGCCTATGTCGCGATGTTCTCGGGCATCGGCAAGGGCGGCATCCCTGTCATCGAATATTTCCGCAACTCGCTGATCATCTCGGTGACCTCGACCATCATAGCGGTCGCCATCGGCATGGCCGGCGGCTATGCCTTCGCGCGCTACCGCTTCCGCGGAAAGTCGAGCGTCTTCCTCGGTCTGATGCTGACCCGCACGGTCCCCGGCATCGCGCTGTCGCTGCCGCTGTTCTTCCTCTATGTGCGGCTTGGCATCATCGACACGCATTTCGGGCTGATCCTAGCCTATGTCGCGCTCAACGTGCCGTTCACCATCTGGCTGATCGACGGTTTCTTCCGCCAGGTGCCCAAGGACCTCGCGGAGGCGGCACAGATCGATGGCTGTACGCGCTGGCAAGCCTTCTGGCAGGTCGAATTCCCGCTCGCCGGACCGGGCATCGCGTCGGCCGCGATCTTCGCCTTCCTGACCTGCTGGAACGAGTTCGCGCTGGCCTCGCAGCTGACCCGCTCGGTAAGCGCCAAGACGCTGCCAGTCGGCCTGCTCGATTACACCGCCGAGTTCACCATCGACTGGCGCGGCATGTGCGCGCTGGCCGTGGTGATGATCATTCCGGCGCTCACCCTCACCTACATCGTCCAGAAACACCTTGTCGGCGGCCTGACCTCCGGCGCGGTGAAAGGCTGATCCAATGGCAACCGTTACCCTCACCAAGCTGACCAAGCGCTACGGCAATATCGGGATCGTGCACGGCATCGATCTCGATATCGCCGACCGCGAATTCATCGCGCTGGTCGGCCCATCCGGCTGCGGCAAATCGACGACGCTGCGCATGATCGCCGGACTGGAGGAGATCAGCGCCGGCTCGATCGAGATCGGCGGGCGCGTCGTCAACGATCTGCCGCCGCGCTCGCGCAACATCTCGATGGTGTTCCAGTCCTACGCGCTCTATCCGCACATGACGGTGCGCGAGAATCTCGGCTTCTCCCTGAAGATCGCGAATGCGGCCAAGGAAGACATGGAGCGCCGCGTCGCCGAGGCCTCTGCCATCCTCGGCCTCGACACGCTACTCGACCGACGCCCGTCGCAACTGTCCGGTGGCCAGCGCCAGCGCGTCGCCATGGGCCGCGCCATCGTGCGCGACCCCGATGTGTTCCTGTTCGATGAGCCGCTTTCCAACCTCGACGCCAAATTGCGCACGCAGATGCGCACCGAGATCAAGAAGCTGCATGCCAAGGTGCGGTCGACGGTGATCTACGTCACCCACGACCAGGTCGAGGCAATGACGCTTGCCGACCGCATCGTCATCATGCGCGACGGCCATATCGAACAGGTCGGCACGCCCGACGAAGTGTTCCGGCGCCCGGCGACGCGCTTTGTCGCCGGCTTCATCGGCTCGCCGCCGATGAACCTGCACGAGGCGACGATCGATGACGGCCAGATGGTTTTCGCCAGCGGCGAAAAGCTCCCGCTACCCGGCCAGTTCAAGGCCAATGTCGCGGCCGGCGACAGGGTCGTGTTCGGATTGCGGCCGGACGACATCTATCCGACCGGACACGGCATCAGCTCCGGGGGTGCGGCCGACGTCCACCAGATCGAACTGCCGATCACGGTCACCGAACCGCTCGGCAACGAGACGCTGGTGTTCGTCGAATTCAACGGCACCGACTGGGTTTCGCGCATGCTGAACCCGAGGCCATTGAGGCCGGGCGAGCGGGTGGCCATGAGCCTCGACATGTCGCAGGCGCATCTGTTTGCCACCGAGACCGGAAAGACATTGCGGAGCTGATCGGCATGGCCAAGATCGAGAGAGTCGAACTGCGAATGGTGGACCTTGTGCCCAAGGTCAAGCGCACCGACGCCATCCAGAACTTCGTCAGCCAGGAAACGCCGATCGTCACGATCACCGATTCCGACGGCGCGGTCGGCACCGGCTACAGCTACACGATCGGCACCGGCGGCTCGTCGGTGATGCGGCTCCTCTCCGACCATCTGGTGCCACGCCTGATCGGCCGCGACCCCGACATGATTGAGGCGATCTGGCACGATCTCGAATTCGCCACCCATGCCACCACCATCGGGGCGATCACGGCCATCGCCATCGCGGCGATCGATACCGCTCTGTGGGATCTGCGGGCCAAGAAGCAGAACCTGCCGCTGTGGAAGCTGGCTGGCGGCGCCAAGGACCGCTGCCCGCTCTACACGACCGAAGGCGGGTGGCTGCACATCGAGACGCAGGCGCTGGTCGACGACGCGCTGGCCGCCAAGGCCAAGGGATTTCGCGGCTCGAAAGTGAAGATCGGCAGGCCGCACGGTTCGGAGGATCTTGCCCGCCTGTCGGCGGTGCGCAAGGCGGTCGGCGATGGCTACGAGATCATGACCGACGCCAATCAGGGTTTCTCGGTCGACGAGGCGATCCGGCGAGCGGCGAGGCTGCGCGAACTCGACCTCGCCTGGATCGAGGAGCCGCTGCCGGCCGACGACATCGATGGGCATGTGCGGCTGTCGAACTCGACGCCGACGCCGATCGCCATCGGAGAGTCGCTCTATTCCATCCGCCATTTCCGCGAATATATGCAGAAAGGCGCCTGTTCGATCGTGCAGGTCGATGTCGGCCGCATCGGTGGCATTACGCCCTGGCTCAAGATTGCGCACGCGGCGGAGGCCTTCGACATTCCGGTCTGCCCGCATTTCCTGATGGAACTGCATGTCAGCCTGACCTGCGCTGTTCAGAACGGCAGATATGTCGAGTACATTCCGCAGCTCGACCAGTTGACCGGCAAGCACATGCGCATCGAAGATGGCCAGGCGGTGGCGCCGGACGAGCCGGGCATCGGCATCGACTGGGACTGGGACGCGGTCAAGGCCATGAGCATCGCCGAATTCACCACGGTGATCACGAAATAGGAGACGGGCATGCAGCGGATGGGGATGGTTCTGGGGCTGAAGCCGGAAAAAGTCGAGGAGTATGTCCGCCTGCACGCCGCCGTCTGGCCCGACGTGCTGACCATGATCTCGGCCTGCAGCATCAAGAACTATTCGATCTACCTGAAGCGGCCGGAGAACCTGCTGTTCAGCACCTTCGAGTACCATGGCACCGACTACGAAGCCGACATGGCCAAAATGGCGGCCGACCCCAGGACACAGGAATGGTGGGCGGTCTGCATGCCTTGCCAGGAACCGCTGGCGACGCGCAAGCAAGGCGAATGGTGGGCTGAGATGGACGAGGTCTTCCATCATGACTGAAAGCGGTTTCGACCCTGCCTCACTCGTCCAATCCTGGCCCAACCCCTCGAAGCCCCGGCCGATCGTCACTTTCGGCGCCGGGTCGATCGTCGGTGACGCGCATTTTCCCGCCTACCGTAAAGCCGGCTTCCCGGTCGCCGGGCTTTACGATCCCGATCACGCCAAAGCGGAAAAGCTTGCCAGCCAATGGGGCGTGACGGCCTTTCGCACACCCGAGGAAGCGGCCGCCGTCGAGGGTGCGATCTTCGACCTAGCGACGCCGCCCACCCGCCATGCCGATGTGCTGAAAGCATTACCCGACGGCGCCGTGGCGCTGATCCAGAAGCCGATGGGCAGCAGCCTTGCCGAGGCAACCGCAATCCTCGAGATCTGCCGTTCCAAGAAGCTGCAGGCCGCAGTGAATTTCCAGGGGCGCTTCGCACCGATGATGCTGGCGCTGAAGGATGCCATCGCCAAGGGCTGGCTCGGCGAGATCGTCGACTTCGATGCCTGGCTGGCGCTGGCGACACCGTGGGAGCTGTGGGAGTTCCTGCTCAAGGCACCGCGCGTCGAGATCGCCATGCACTCGATCCACTATCTCGACCTGATCCGGCAGCTGCTCGGCGACCCGCGCGGCGTGCACGCCAAGACGCTCGGCCACCCCAACCATAAGGTGGCGCAGACGCGCACCAGCGCCATTCTCGACTATGGCGACACCGTGCGCTGCGCGCTGTCGATCAACCACGACCACAAGTTTGGTCGCCGGCACCAAGCCTCCGAGTTCCGCATCTGCGGCACCGAGGGCGCGGCCTATCTCAAGCTTGGCCTCAACCTCGACTATCCGCGCGGCGAAGCGGAGGTGCTGGAGATCTACCCGAAGGGCGGAACGGATTGGGTCGCGGTGCCATTGGCCGGAGCATGGTTCCCCGACGCCTTCGTCGGCCGCATGGCCAATGTCCAGCGCTATGCAGCGGGCGAGGACGCAACGCTGATCAGCCCGGTCGAAGATGCCTGGAGCACCATGGCGCTGGTCGAGGCCGCGTATCAGTCGAGTGCGGCACCGGCGACGCCGATCGCGGAAAGGCCCTGATGGAACAGATCCAGTATTTCGAGGACTATGAGATCGGCTCGTCCCGCCTTACCAGCGGCCGCACCATCACCGAAACCGACTTCATCGTCCATGCCGGCCACACCGGCGATTTCTTCCCGCATCATATGGACGCGGAGTTCATGAAGACGACGCCGTTCGGCCAGCGCATCGCCCACGGCACGCTCGTGTTCTCGGTCGGCATCGGCCTGACGGCAACCATCGTCAACCCTGTCGCCTTTTCATACGGCTATGACCGGCTGCGCTTCATCAAGCCGGTGTTCATCGGCGACACGATCCGCACGCGCACCACCATCGCGGCCAAGGAAGACGATCCGAAGCGGCCAGGTTCAGGACGGGTGATCGAGCGCTGCGAGGTGATCAACCAGCGCGGCGAAGTGGTGCTCGCGGCCGACCACATCTACATCGTCGAACGCAGGCCAGCGCGGGGCTGAGACTCTCGAATCAAGCCAGAGTGCCAGATCGAGATCGCTGCATTCATGCCAGACCTCGATCCGTTCGCGCCGGAATTCGCTGAAGCGTGGCACCTCTTTCCAAAGCGGCTTCGCGACGGAGCCGATAACGGCCACCGCGCGCCGCATGTCAGGCCAACAGTTTCATGAAATTGCGCTTGCGGCCGAAGCGGGCCTTCACATCCGCCAGATACGCGGCATGTTCGGACGCGTCGCGCAGACCGGCCATACGGCCGATCAGGGCCGCCGCTTCGGCATAGGCGCCGTTACCGCCAAACTGGGCCAGTTGGTTGACGCGTTCCGCATAGATCTCCAGCGCCTCGCGCGGATGCGTGGCTTCACTGGCCTTGGCGAGCTTTTCCTTCAGCCCCTCGGAAGCGCCATGTGCGCGCGTGTTCGCCCACGCCAAATCAAACTGCTTCTCCTCAATCAGGATGCTGATGAGCAGATCGGCCGGATAATGCCAAGCGGATGGCTTCTCGCGCGCCAGTCTGGATTGGAGACGCTCGATTGCGCGATCGCGCGCCTCTTTGCCACCCGAATTGCACAGCCGTTGATACAGGTCCAGGCCCGGCGCCTTCTCAAATGCGCGCCACAGATGCGCTTCAGCGTCCGCATCGCGACCGGCTGCGGTCAGCAGGTCGACTGCAAAGAAAACGAGCCGCTCGTCGGGCCGATCGTCCTCGAACATCCACAGGCCATCCTCGGCCCAGCGCAAAGCCTCTTCCGCACGACCTTGCGAGAGGCAGAATTTGGCGATTTGCAGATAGGCTTGCTGAGAGGACAGGTGTTTGGCGCGAAGCGCGATGCGCGCCTCGACGTCACCATCGCGTTCGGCAAAGAAGTCGAGGATTTCCTGGAGCCTGAAATGGTCCCCAGACAGTACGTGACCCGCCCGGTTCTTGCCGGCGGTTGCGGGCAGTTCATTCCAGGCTTCGGTGGCCAGGCGGCGGTATTCGGCCAATCCTTCCTCGCCGAGGATATCGCCATAGCGCCCAGCCGCGCCAGCAAAGGTGTCGTAGTCACCGTTCATCTCGCGTGCGAACAGGTCACGCGCCAGGGACAAGGGTTCGCAAGTCGCCTCCAAGGCAGCGTTGCAGTGAATTTCGCATGCCCGGTCGAGAAGTGGGGCGCAACGGCCGTCGGAATCGTCCATGTCCTCAATGGCGCCCTCGATCCGATCGATGGCTCGCATAGCGAGCCGCATAACGACGCCCGCATGCTTGCTCGAGACCGAAGCGATCACATCGAGCGCCTCGTCCACGCCTTGGGCCCAGTCGGGCGCCTCGCGGTAATCTATGAAACCCTTCGTGGCGGTTGCTTCGTCGATCATCTTGCCGAGGCGCGCCTCGATGGTCGCCTCGTCGCCGTCTTGTGTAGCCAGCGTGGTCATTTCCAGCCTACGCAACAGGATAGGATCGCGCTCGACGACATCCATGATCATATCGACAAGCTCGACCTTGTCCTTGCCTTCCAGATGTTTGCGTATACGCGTGAACACATCGATGCTTTGCGCTTCCGTGTCGCTGCCCATCGCGTTTGCCGCCAGCGCTGTTGCCACCAAATGCTTGCAATAGCCCCAATCCCCGAAGGCGCGGCAGGAACATGTGCCGTCGACAGACTCTGCACGCCCCATCAGCTCAACGCGATAGTCCTCCGTGCCGGCAACCTGCGCCAGCACGCGCTTCGGCCCGACGGTGAGCAGTTGCACCAGCCCGTCACGCCAGTAGGCCTCGCCGCGCAAGTACACCTTGGTGCCGACAAGGTCGCGCAGGGCATCGACATCGAAACGGGGTCGACTGTTCTTGCGGTTCATAGTGGCGGCTGGAGCCTCGAGTCAGCCGAAATGAGACGCAGGGCCTCGTCCAACGCAACGGTCGCATGCAGCCGCCACCATGCTCCGGTGTGCCTGTGCCACATGAGGTCGAACCGGGTCTCGGCGAGATGCTCCTCCACATGGTCGAGCCGGGCGAAGGGAGCGTTGAATTCTTCACCGTCATCCGAACGGTAGCGCGCGGAGAAACCGTATTTGCTTCCTCGCCACTTGCCGAAAATGTCTAGCGGATGGTCGAGCCGATTCGGCCGGCCGTGGATGAACCGTGGCTTCAGAACATCGGCGATGAAACGCTCGCAGTCGGCGGCGATGGCCAGCTTCTCGCCAGATGAAAGCTCTTTGACCCACACCCGTCGTGTTTCCAGCTTCGCCATCGCAATCTTTCCGCGCCCTCTGCCGCCAAGAGCGCTGCGGAGCAGCCCTTAGCCATTTGGCTATCGCCGTTCATGATAATCGACCGATCCGGTGAGGCAATCCTTTCGAACGCAAAACGCCTCCGGATTTGCGGGAACCGCCCGATGGCAAGCGCAATATGTCTTCTCGCATTCGGCGGTTGCGGATCTTTCAGCCGCCACCGTCACGCCAGCCACTCTTTCACCGCCGGGCGGGCGAGAACCGCGCGCATCCGGTCCTCGGCGTCGGCGACGGCCAGTGCCATCGGCGCGCGGGTCGCGCCGCATTCGACACCAATGACGCGGAAGGCCGCTTTCATGCCCGGCAGGACGCCGGTTTCCAGCAGCACCTCGACGAAGTCCCGCGACACCATCTGCAGCATTTTCGCCCGTGCCAAATCGCCGACGCGGATCGCCTGATCTACTGCCACGTACAGCCGGCCGAGCAGATTGTAGGTGGTGCCGATGCCGCCATCGGTGCCGAGCATGCCGGCGGCGGCATAGATCTCGTCGAAGCCGTAGTAGAACAGTTTTTGCGGCTGCCGCTTGCGCAGCAGCGAATATTTGAACAGGTCGGTGGAGGTGTATTTGATGCCGATGACATTGCGCAGATCGAGCAGCCGGACCAGCAGGTTGAGCGGCAGCGGCCGGCCGGTGCGCAAAGGGATTTCGTAGACGATCAGCGGCAGGTCCGTCGCCGCCGCCAGCGCCTGGTAGTAGCCAAAGATCTCCTCGTCGGAGAATGGATAGGAATGCGGCGGCAGCGCCGACAGTGCGTGATAGCCAAGCTTTTGCGCCTGCCGCGCCAGCCGGATGGAATCGCGCAGGTTCGGCATGCCGACATGGGCGATCAGCCTGGTGCCGGTGCCTGCCGCGCCGGCGAAGACAACTTCTTGCTGGGCCAGCAATTCATCCACCGTCAGCAGGCCGGATTCGCCGCTGCTGCCGCCGACATAAAGCCCGGTCAGACCCTGGCGCAGGACATAGTCGGTGATGTTGCGCTGGCGCTGCGGATCGAACTCGCCGGCGTCGCTCAGTCCGGTCATCAAGGCAGCATACATGCCCGCCAATTCCTTGGTCATTTAGGGATCCTCGGTCTTTCCAGGGGAGTCATTGGGTGGCCTCGCCTGCATGATGGCAGGCGACGAGATGCTGGCCAGAAATGGATGAGCCGAAATCGCGCACCTGCGGCTCCATCTTGGTGCAGATGTCGCTCGCCAGGGGACAGCGCGGATGGAAATGGCAGCCGGCCGGCGGCTTCGACGGATCGGGCACGCCGCCGCCCAGCACGATACGCCGGCGTGTGCCGCCGGCTTTGGGGTCCGGCACCGGGATCGCGGACAGCAACGCTCTTGTGTAGGGATGCAGCGGACTGCCGAACACCACTGCCGTGGTGCCGATCTCGACGATCCGGCCCAGATACATCACCGCGACGCGGTCGCTGAGATAGCGGATCATCGACAAATCATGGCCGATGAACAGATAGGTCAGGCCGAGGCGCGCCTTGAGGTCATCGAGCAGATTGACAATCTGCGCCTGGATGGAGACGTCGAGGGCCGAGATCGGCTCGTCGGCGATGATGAACTTCGGATTAGCCGCCAGCGCACGGGCAATGCCGACGCGCTGGCGCTGGCCGCCGGAGAGTTCGAACGGGTAGCGGTTGCGCAGCACCTCCCGCAAGCCGACCAGCGCCAGCAATTCACTGACGCGAGCGTCGCGCGTCGCCCGGGTGCCGATCTTCTGCGCGCGCAGCCCCTCGCCGATGATGCGCCCGACGGTCATGCGTGGATTGAGCGAGCCGAAAGGGTTCTGGAAAACCATCTGCATATCGCGGCGGCGCTGCTTGAGCTGTTCGCCTGTCGCGCCGGCATAGTCCCTGCCCTCGAAGACGATGCTGCCGGCGCTCGGGCGCTCGAGCCCCAGCACGGCGCGGCCGGTCGTCGACTTGCCGCAGCCGCTTTCACCGACCAGCGCCAGAGTCTCGCCGCGCAGCACCGCGAAGCTCACCCCGTCGACAGCATGCACCGCGCCGACTTGCCGCCTGAGAACACCGCGCCGGATGGGGAAATGCACCTTGAGATCGGAGACGATAAGCAGCGGTTCTTGCTTGGGCGCCGCAGAGGATGCCACGCTTGGTGCGGCCATCGGCGCACGCTGCAATCGCGCCACCTCCCGCCAGCGCCAGCAAGCGGTGGCATGGCCGGCGCTAACCGCTTCCAGCGGCGGCTTCTGTTCGCGGCAGCGCGCCTCGGCATGATCGCAGCGCGGCGCGAAGGCGCAGAAGGTCGGCGGCAGCGTGACGTTGGGTGGCGCGCCCTTGATCGGCACCAGCCTGGTGTTTGCCGCCGTCAGCGACGGAATCGAATTCAACAGGCCGATCGTGTAGGGATGCGTCGTCGCCGAAAACAGCTCATCGACCGGCGCGCATTCGACGATCGAGCCCGCATACATCACCGCGACGCGGTCGACGAAACCGGCGACCAGGCTGAGGTCATGGCTGATCCAGACGATCGCCATGCCGAGCTGCTTTTGCAGGCGCACGACCAACTCGACGATCTGTGCCTGAATGGTCACATCGAGGGCCGTGGTCGGCTCGTCGGCGATCAGGATCGACGGCTTGCAGACCAGCGCCATGGCGATGCCGACGCGCTGCAATTGCCCGCCGGAGAACTGGTGCGGAAAGGCGCGCATGCGTTGCGGCCCGTTGGCGATGCCGACCAGCGCCAGCATGTCGAGCGCCTGGCGCTCCGCCTCGGCCTCATTCAACCCCTGGTGTTCGCGCAGCGCCTCGGTCAGTTGCAGGCCGATGGTCAGCACCGGGTTCAGAGACGACATCGGGTCTTGGAAGATCATCGCGATGTCGCGGCCGCGGATCTGGCGCAGCTCGCTGTCGGGCATGGCCAGAAGATCGCGGCCACGAAACAGCGCGCGACCTTGGGTGACGCGGCCGGGCGGCTTGCGGATCAGCCCCATCAGGGTCTGCACGGTGACCGACTTGCCGGAGCCGCTCTCGCCGACGATCGCCAGCGACTCGCCTTCGGCAAGCTCGAAGGAGACGTCGTTGACGGCATAGACGGAATTGCCTTTGGGACCGAACTCGACGCTCAGCCCTTGTACGGAAAGCACTGCTTGCCGCCCGATCCCCTTTGCTGCCCTGCCAACGTTAAGTGTGTCGGTGCCCGTCATTTGGCGCCCCCGCCCATGATGTGCTGCGGGTCGAGCGCGTCACGCAGGCCGTCGCCGACGAAGTTGATGCTGAGCACGGCCATCGCGATCATCGCGCCGGGCGGGACCCACATCCAGGGCTGGCTCTCCAGGATCGACAGTGTGCGGGCATCGCGCAGCATGTTGCCCCAGCTGGCCGCCGGCGCCTGCGCACCGAGGCCAAGGAAGGACAGCGAGGCTTCGAGCAGGATGACGGTGGCGACGTCGAGCGTGATCGCCACCAGGATGGGGCTGAGCACATTGGGCAGGATGTGTTCGAGGATGATAACCGACGGCGAGGTGCCGAGCGAGCGCGCGGCGAGGACGAATTCCTGGTTGCGCAGCGCCAGGATTTCGCCGCGCGTCAGCCGGGCGATGGACGGCCAGCTGAGCAGGCCGATCACCACCATCGTATTGAAGATACTGGGGCCGACCACTGCGACGAAGGCGATGATGATGACGAGGCGGGGGAAGGTCAGCACCATGTCGATCAGGCCCATCAGCAACAGGTCGACCTTGCCGCCGAAATAGCCGGCAACGCAGCCGATGAAGATGCCTATTGCCGCTGAGATCGCGACGGCGACGAAGCCGACCGTCAGCGAGATGCGGCCGCCATAGAGGATGCGGGCAAAGATATCGCGGCCGGTACCGTCGGTGCCCAGCCAATGGATGCCACCCGGCGGCTGGTTGCGGCCGCGCAGGTCGATGTCGTTGGGGCCGTAGTGCGCGATCAGCGGTGCCAGCACGCAGGCGAGCACGATGACGGCAAGCATGATCAGTCCGAGCGTCGCCAGACGGTGGTTGAGGAAACGGCGCGCCGCCTCGGCCCACAGGCCGCGCGAGGCGCCGGAGGCAATCGTCATGTCGGCGGCGGTGACTTCAGTCATAGCTCACCCGCGGGTCGAGCACGCTGTAGGCAAGGTCGGTCGCAAGGTTGGCCAGCATGACGATGATGGCGGTTATAAGCACATAGCCCATGATGACCGGGCTATCCCTGTTGACCACCGCATCGATAAACATCAGGCCGATGCCCGGCCACTGGAAGATCGTCTCGATCACCACCGAGCCGCCGAACAACGTCGGCAAAGTGAGGCCGAAGACAGTGACCAGCGGGATCAACGCGTTGCGCAGACCGTGGCGCATCGTGATCGTGCTTGGCCGCAGGCCCTTGGCCTTGGCGGTGCGCATATAGTCCTGGTTCAGCACTTCGAGCATGCCGGCGCGGGCATAGCGCATGAAGATTGCGGCGCGGAACAAGGCGAGTGCCGCTGCCGGCAGGACCAGGTGCCTGAGATTGTCGAGGAGCGAGAAGCTGTCGCCCGCCGTCGAAATGCCCGACGACGGCAGCCAGCGCAATTCAAGCGCAAAGACGTAGACGAGCAGCAGCCCCATGAAGAAATCCGGAATCGAGACGCCGACAAAGCCGCCCAGCGTCAGCGAATAATCGGTCAGCCTGTATTGCCTGAGCGCCGAGATCACACCCAGCGTGGTGCCGATGAGGAAGGCGACGAGCAGTGCCACACCCATCAGCTCCAGCGTCATCGGCAGGCGCTCGCCGATGATCTCGCCGACGCCGCGACCGTTGACGAAGGAGCGGCCGAGATTGCCGTGCAGGATCTGGCCAATCCAGTTGAGGTATTGGACGTAAAGCGGCTGGTCGAGGCCGAGCTCGCCGCGCCGCATCGCGATCAGCGCCTCGCTCGACGGCGCCTCCGCCGTGATCATCGCCAGCACGGCATCGCCCGGCATGGCGTGCGCGATGGCGAACACGATCACGGTGACGCCGAACAGGACCGGGATGCTGAGCAGCAGTTTGCGCAGGAGATAGCTGAGCACCGGCCTCTCCTATTGCTGAAGGCGGCTGTTGAGGCGGTTGGTCATGAGGGTTCCAGTGCCTCATGACCAACCGATGAGGGCGTCTACGCAGCAGCCTATTTGGCCACTTCCCACTTCTCGACTTCGTTGTAGACCGGGTGGTTGAAGATCACGAGCGGCTGGTCCTTGAAGTGCTGCGCCAGGCCGACGATGCGGTTGTTGAAAGCCAGCGGCCGCACCTCGTTCCACAGCCAGGCCTTGGGCAGCTCCTGGTTGAGGATGCGTGACGCCTCCTGGTAGCTCGCGGCGCGCACCGCGCGGTCGGCCGATTCCAGCCCCTTGTTGAACAGTTCATCGACCTTGGGATTGCAATAGCCCATGCTGAGCGGTTTGGCGCCGCAGACGACGACCGGCGAACCGAGCGAGGGATCGAGCCCCATGCCATTGGCGAAAAAGCCCATCTGGAAGCTGCCGTCGGCGTAGGTCTGGTTGATCGCCGCCGGATCAAGCAGGCGCGGCTGGATGTTGACGCCGACCGCGGCCAGATAGCTCTGGATGGCGGTGACGGTGTCGACGTTCATCTGGTCGGAATAGTAGTAGATGAAATCGACCGGCTGGCTGCCGTCCCAGCCCGCTTCGGTGAGCAATTGCTTGGCCTTGTCGGGATTGTAGTCGTAGGGCTCGAGGTCCTTGGCGCGCGCCCAATCCTGCGGGAACAGTGTGTTCGACAGTTCGCCGGCGCCCTGCTTGACCGTCTCGATGATGGCCTTTCGGTCGAGGGCGTAAAGCATCGCTTGACGCACCCGCACGTCGGCAAAGCGCTTGTTCTCCAGATTGAACTGCAGGTAGGTCGGCAGGCCGGCGGAGAATTTCGGCAGCACCGTCAGATAGTCGAGCTTCTGCAGCCGGGCGAGCTCGGAGATCGGCACGCCACCGCCCTCAAAGGACATGGCGTCGACCTCCTGCGTCTCGAGTGCGGCGATGATCGGCGGCACGTCCTTGTAGATCTGGTAGATGATGCGCTCGAGTTTCGGCGCGCCGAGGAAATAGTCGGGATTGCGGTCGACCTCGACATACTGGTCGCTCTCGTATTTCTTCCAGACGAACGGGCCGGTGCCGACGCGGTTGACCCAGAAAGCGTTGCCCTTGATGTCGCCGGGCGCGACCTTGCCGAGGATGTGTTCGGGAAAGATGCTGATGGCGATAAGCTGCAACTCGACCCAGAGCGGCTTGGCGCTGTCGAGTTCGATCTGGACGGTCGTGTCGTCAAGCGCCTTGACCCCGGCAAGCGAGGAGGCCGAGCCATCCTGGAAAGCCTTGTACCCGGCCACCGCGCCGAGCTTCTGCGCCCAAGGCGAGCCAACCTTGGGATTGGCATAGAGGTTGAGGCTGAACACCACGTCCTTGGCGGTGAAGGGCGATCCGTCATGCCATTTGACGCCGTGGCGCAGGCTGAAGATATAGGTCTTGCCGCTATCGGGCGTCTTCCAGCTTTCGGCCAGCATCGGCTGCACGCCATCGCCCGTCCATTTGATGTGGACCAGTCCCTGCAGCACGGTCTCGTCGAGCCGGTGGCCGCATGTGGTGTGCAGCGTTCCCATCTCGATGCAGCCGGTGCGCATGGCGGAACGGAAGGTGCCGCCTCCCTCGGCCTTGGCGATCACCGCGGCAAACATCAGCGCCAGCGCCGGCACAAGGCTCATCAGCAGTCGTCTCATGGAATTCTCCTCCCGTTGTTTTTCGCCGGCCGAAATCGGGCAATGCCCTGCTCCAGGCCGATTTGCGCGCCAAGCCTCGCCTGTCGCCGACCGCCGCGCCATCGGCCGGCGGCGGCCCTCCAACCCTTCGGTTCCGCAAGTCCTCGCTTGCGGCGACTGGTCTAATAGCTTAAAAGGTAGACCATGCACAATATGCCGGTTCGAAAAAAATTATCCGATGAAGTCCGCTTCCGCCTGGAGGAGATGATCCGCGACGAGGTCTATCCGGTCGGCGCCTCGCTGCCGTCCGAGCGCGACCTGATGTCGATGTTCGATGTCGGCCGTCCCTCGGTGCGCGAAGCTCTGTTTGCGCTGGAGAAAATGGGGCTGGTGCGCATCAACAGCGGCGAGCGGCCGAAGGTGACGCGGCCAACGCCGAAGAACATGCTGGAGCAGTTGACCGGGACGGCGCATCTGTTGATGGACCAGCCCGACGGCATCGGCCATTTCGAGCAGCTGCGACTGTTCCTCGAAGTCTCGATCGCGCGCCATGCCGCCGAGGTGGCGACGCGCGAACAGGTCGATGCGCTTGCGGCGGCACTTGCCGAGAACGAGCGCGCCATCCCGCGCGCCCGCGCCTTCGCCGTCACCGATGTGGCGTTTCACCGGGTGCTGACCGCAATTCCCGGCAACCCGATCTTCCTCGCCGCGCATGAAGCGCTGGTGGAATGGCTGATCAACCAGCGTATCCACATGGCCAACACCGAGATCGAAAACCGCAGGAGCTTTGCCGGCCATAAAGCCGTGTTCGAGGCCATCGAGCGGCACGATCCGGAAGCTGCCGGCCGAGCGATGCGCGAGCATCTGGAGAACGCCCGGCGCAAGTTCAAATCGGGCTAGGCGAAACTGGATTAGGCTCGACCGCCTTCACCCTCAGCTAGCGTCCGTGCTTGACCGCTGGGCCAACAAGCCCGTTGCCCTGATCGACCAACTTCGGCCGCTGGCTCAATCCTTCCTCCCGTAACCGCGTCAGGGCTGCATGCAAGAGACCCAGCGATTGCTCGCCGTGGGTACACGATCCGCACAGCTGAGAGCCGACCGAGCCACAAGCGCGCCGGGGATGCAGCAGTCACGAGAGATCGGCAGTCATACCTGCGCCATTCACCGTTATCGGATTGCCAAGGCATGGTAGTGTGATTATACCAGTTGATAAGTTGACGACGGGCGATACCGTCGGCCGAGATCAGGAGTAGTGACCAGATGACAACGATTGCGCTGTTCGGTGCCGGCGGAAAAATGGGCTACCGCCTGTCGACCAATTTTCGCGGATCGCCCTACACGATACGCCACGTCGAGGTCAGCGAGGCAGGCCGCGAACGGCTGAAGACCGGACTGGGTTTCGATACGGTCAGCGCCGACGAGGCGCTCAAGGGCGCCGATGTCGTGATCCTGGCCGTTCCGGACACGCATATCGGCAAGGTAGCGACCAGCATCGAGAGCAAGCTGGCGCCGGGCACGATGGTAGTGGTGCTCGACGCGGCGGCACCTTTCGCCGGTCACCTGCCGAACCGGCCGGACCTCACCTATTTCGTCACCCACCCCTGCCATCCGCCGATCTTCAATGACGAGACCGACATGGCGGCCAAGAAGGATTATTTCGGCGGCGTCAAGGCCAAGCAGCATATGGTCAGCGCCTTGATGCAGGGACCGGAAGAAGATTACGCCAAGGGCGAGGCGATCGCGAAAATCATCTGGGCGCCGGTCATGCGCTCGCATCGCGTCACCGTCGAACAGATGGCGCTGCTGGAGCCCGGCCTTTCGGAGACGGTATGCGCCTCGCTGTTGGTGGTCATGAAGGAGGCCGTCGACGAGGTCGTGGCACGCGGCGTCGACAAGCAGGCGGCGCTCGACTTCCTGCTCGGCCATATGAACGTGCTCGGCGCCGTCATCTTCGGCGAGACCAAGGGCGTTTTCTCGGACGCCTGCAACAAGGCGATCGAATTCGGCAAGCCGGTGCTGATGCGTGACGACTGGAAACGCGTGTTCGAGCCGGAAGAGATCGCCGCCAGCATTCAGCGCATCACCTGAAAGAGCGTTCACTTCTTGCCGCTCATCAGGTACATATCACCTGAATTAGTGATTGACTCATCATACCAGTTGGCTTAGCTGTTAATGGCTTGGATCGACAAGGCTCCGCAGGGAGTACGAAGCCTGGGCGAGTGGAGGATGGCTGGGGAGCAACGATCCATGGAGGGGAAGCCGGCAAACGGCTCTTTAGCCCGAAAGCGATCCGCCGCCCGCGCTGCCTGACGAATTCGGATGCCGACAGAGGCCTTGGTTGACCAAGGCAATTTTTCAAACGGGAGGACTTCATGAAACTCACACGCAGAATGACGCTTGCGGCTTTCGCCGGCATGCTGGCGCTAGGCACGGCAGTTCCCGCCTACGCGGCGGATCTCATCGCCATCATCACGCCCTCGCACGACAATCCGTTCTTCAAGGCGGAAGCCGTCGGCGCCGAGGCCAAGGCCAAGGAACTCGGCTACGAGGCGCTGGTGCTGGTCCATGACGATGACGCCAACAAGCAGTCCCAGCTGATCGACACCGCGATCGGCCGCGGCGCCAAGGCGATCATCCTCGACAATGCCGGCGCCGACGCCACGGTCGCCGCCGTGCAGAAGGCCAAGGACGCGGGCATTCCGTCCTTCCTGATCGACCGCGAGATCAACGCCACCGGCGTCGCCGTGGCGCAGATCGTCTCCAACAACTACCAGGGCGCCCAACTCGGCGCGCAGGAGTTCGTCAAGCTGATGGGCGAGAAGGGCAATTTCGTCGAACTGGTCGGCAAGGAATCCGATACCAATGCCGGCATTCGCTCCAAGGGCTATCACGACGTCATCGACGACTATCCGGATCTGAAGATGGTCGCCCAGCAGTCGGCCAACTGGAGCCAGACGGAAGCCTATTCCAAGATGGAATCGATCCTTCAGGCCAACCCCGACATCAAGGGCGTCATCTCCGGCAACGACACGATGGCGATGGGCGCCTATGCGGCACTTGCCGCCGCGAACCGCAAGGATGTCATCGTCGTCGGCTTCGACGGATCGAACGACGTGCGTGACTCCATCACCTCCGGCGGCATCAAGGCAACCGTGCTGCAGCCGGCCTTCGCGCAGGCGCAGATGGCGGTCGAGCAGGCCAACGACTTCATCAAGAACAAGAAGTCGCCGGCAAAGGAAAAGCAGCTGATGGACTGCGTTCTGGTCAATGGCGACAATGCCGCCAAGCTGGAAACCTTCGCGCTGACCAACTGAGCCAGCGTGATTTGAATAGCGAGGGGCGAATTTCGGTTCGCCCCTCGCCGCCATTTTCCGTGGGCCGACCACGATGCTGAACAACAGGCCACTATGCTGAACACCAAGCCGAACTGGCCGATCCTTGCCGTGATGGTCGGCATCAGCCTGACCGCCTGCAAGATCCTGCCGACGAAATCGGCAGACGGCGGCAATGCCCCCGGCTTCAATCCGGACAAGACGGTCGAAGAGATATGGGCGGCAAAGGTCGTGCCCTACCTCCGGCAGAAAGCCGGACCGTTTCCGCAGGTTCACACCCTGGCGACTACCGATGCCGCGGCGGCCGGCGCCAAATACGGCAATCCGAACAAACAGGCGAACGCGCCGTGGACCTTCGCGGTTCGCCTGGAAGGCAAGATCGTCGCGGCGAACACGCAGTCGCGTGCGGCGACGGCCGACATCGATGTCGACGGCGACGGCAAGGCCGATGCGCGGGTGCAGATCGGACCGGCGGTGCGGGGTACCGCACTGCGCGACAGCCTGGACTTCATCCAGTTCAACGACTTCACCAACCAGATCGACTTCGCCCAGTTCGGCAAGGCGTTCAACAGCTACGCCGACAAGACGGTGCTATCCAAGCTGCCGCGCGAAGCGCTGGAGGGCCACGGCGCCAAGGTGTTGGGCGCCTATACGCTGGGCAGTGGCCAGGACCTGCCGCTGGTGACGCCGGCGGAGGCAGAGATCGGGCCGAAGCCATGAGTGCTGCCGCAGAGCGCGACATCATCCTGAAGCTGGAGGACGTCTCCAAGGTCTATTCCGGCACCGTTGCGGTCAAGCGCGCCAATTTCGAGGTGCGCAGGGGAGCGGTCAACGTGCTGGTCGGCGAAAACGGTGCCGGCAAATCGACGCTGATGAAGATCATCGCCGGTGTCGAACGACCGACAGTCGGCCGTATTCTGCTGGAGGGCGAAGAGGTGTCCTTCTCGTCGTCCGGCGATGCGGTGAACCGCGGCATCGGCATGGTGTTCCAGGAACTCAACTTGTTCGGCAATATGAGCGTCGCCGAGAACATTTTCGCCACCCGCGAAATCACCAACCGGTTCGGCAAGATCGACCGCAAGGAACAAGAAAACCGCGCGGCGGAATTTCTAGAACGCCTGCAAGCCGGTATACGGCCCGACATGCTGGTCGAGGATCTGCGCATCGGCCAGCAGCAGTTGGTCGAGATCGCCAAGGCGGTCTCGCTCGACGCGCGCATCCTGATTATGGACGAGCCGACCTCGGCGCTGAGTGCCGCGGAGGTCGAGATCCTGTTCAAGGTGATCGCCGACCTCAAGGCGCGCGGTGTCGCCATCGTCTACATCTCGCACCGGCTCGAGGAGCTGATCCGCATCGGCGACTATATCACCGTGCTGCGCGACGGCCGCATCACCGGCCAGGAAGAGATGAAGAACGTCGACACGCAGTGGATCGTTCGCCAGATGATCGGCTCCGACGCCAAGGACTTCGCCAAGGCCGACGGCCATCTTCCGGGCGAGGAGATCTTCCGCGCCGAGGAGATCTGCCTGCCGCGCGCGACGGGCGGGCTTGCCGTCGACCATGTCTCGCTATCACTGCGTGCCGGCGAGATCCTCGGCATCTACGGCCTGATGGGCGCCGGCCGCAGCGAACTGTTCGACTGCATCATGGGCCGCCACGGCCATTCGACGGGCGAGATCTTCATTGGCGGCAAACAGGTCAAGGAGCGCGACACGACGCGGCGCATCCGGCGCGGGCTGGCGCTCATCCCCGAGGATCGCCAGCGCGAAGGGCTGGTGTCGATCCTCTCGGTCGCCAGCAATCTGACGCTGGCCAGCCTGTCGCGATTTGCCCGCCTGTTCCACATCCGTGGCGCCGACGAAAGGCAGGCGGTGACACAGATGGTGCGGGAACTGGCGATCAAGGTCGCCGATCCGGCGCAGGAAGTGTCGTCGCTGTCGGGCGGCAATCAGCAGAAAGTGGTGATCGGCAAGGCGCTGCTCACCGGACCCAAGGTGCTGTTGATGGACGAGCCCAGCCGAGGCATCGATGTCGGCGCCAAGGCAGACGTCTTCCGCACCATGCGCAAACTGTCCCGCGACGGATTGGGGATTTTGTTCGCCACTTCGGATCTCGATGAGGTGATGGCGCTGTCCGACCGCATCGCGGTGATGAGCAACGGAAAACTGACCGGCATGTTCGATCGCGCCGAGGCGACGGAGGCGGTACTCGTCGCCGCGTCGGCGCTTGGCCATGGACCGGTTCGACAGATGGAGAGCACCGCGCATGACTGACATCCCAGCCAAGGCGGCCGCTCCCTCCGCTTCGAGCGGCTCCGTGCTGTTGACGTTGATGAAGCTCAGGACCTTCATCGCGCTCATCGCGGTCCTGATCTTCTTCTCGATCGCGGCGCCGAATTTCCTGTCGACCGCCAATTTGATCCTGATGTCGAAACACGTGGCGCTGAACGCGTTCCTGGCGATGGGCATGACCTTCGTCATCATCACCGGCGGCATCGACCTTTCGGTCGGCTCGATCGTCGGCCTGTGCGGTATGGTGGCCGGCTATCTCGTGCTCAACGGCATCGACCTGCAAATCGGCTACACCATCTATTTCAACGTCTTCGAGATCGCGCTGATCACCCTGGCCGTCGGCATCCTGATCGGCGCCGTCAACGGGCTGCTGATCACCAGGCTGAACGTCGCGCCATTCATCGCCACGCTCGGCGTGCTCTATGTCGCGCGCGGCCTGGCGCTGCTGTCGTCGGATGGCCGCACCTTCCCAAATCTCATCGGCAAGCCGGAACTGGGCACCACCGGCTTCGGTTTCCTCGGTGCCGGCCGGCTGCTTGGCCTGCCGGTGGCGATCTGGATCCTGATCGTCGTTGCACTGGGAGCCGCCTATCTCGCCAAGTACACGCCGCTCGGCCGCCATATCTTCGCCGTCGGTGGCAACGAGCGGGCGTCGCGAATTTCGGGCGTCCGTGTCAACATGGTGAAGATGTTCGTCTACATGTTCTCGGGTTTCTGCGCGGGGATCGTCGGCCTGATCATCTCGTCCGAGCTGATGGCCTCGCATCCGGCGACAGGCGAAAGCTTCGAGCTCAACGCCATCGCGGCGGCGGTGCTCGGCGGCACCTCGATGTCGGGAGGTCGTGGCACGATCGGCGGCACCATCGTCGGCGCCTTCGTCATCGGCATTCTTTCGGACGGATTGGTGATGATGGGTGTGAGTTCGTTCTGGCAGATGGTGATCAAGGGTCTCGTCATCATCGTCGCCGTCGTCGTCGACCAGGCGCAGCGCCGGCTGCAGAGCCGGGTAACGCTGATGCAGATGGCGAAGGCGGGCTGAGCATGGCGGAGTTGCGTGGAGCGCTGATCGGCTGCGGCTTCTTTGCCGTCAACCAGATGCATGCCTGGCGCGACATAGCCGGTGCCTCGATCGTCGCCATCTGCGACCGTGATCCGGAACGGTTGCGGATCGTCGGCGACCAGTTCGGTATCGCCCGGCGCTATATCGACGCGGCGGAGATGTTTGCCGGCGAAAGCCTCGACTTCGTCGATATCGCCACCACCGCGCCCAGCCATCGCCCGTTGGTCGAAATGGCGGCACAACACCACGTGCCTGTGATCTGCCAAAAGCCGTTCGCGCCGACGCTTGCCGACGCCAAGGCGATGGTCAGGGCCTGCGCGGAAGCCGGCGTGCCGCTGATGGTGCATGAGAATTTTCGCTGGCAGTCGCCGATCCAGGCGGTACGCTCCGTGCTCGACAGTGGCGAGATCGGCACGCCCTTTTTCGGGCGCATCTCCTTCCGCTCGGCCTATGATGTGTTTTCCGGCCAGCCTTATCTAGCGACGGGAAAGCGCTTCATCATCGAGGACCTCGGCATCCACATCCTCGATATCGCCCGCTTCCTGCTGGGCGACGTGTCTGTCATCACCACGCGAACAGTGCGCATCAACCCCGCCATATCAGGCGAGGATGTCGCGACCATGCTGATGGACCACAAGAGCGGGGCGACGTCCGTGGTCGATTGCAGTTACGCGACGAAGCTTGCCACCGAGCCGTTTCCCGAAACGCTGATCGAGATCGACGGCAGCGACGGCACGATTCGGCTGGCGCAGGGATACCGGCTCACCGTCACCGGCAAGAGCGGCACGGCCGTCACCGACGTTTCGCCGCCGCTGCTGCCGTGGGCGTCGCGGCCTTGGCACAACATCCAGGAAAGCGTCGTCGCCATCCAGCAGCATTGGGTAGACTGCCTGGCAAAGGGAACCGTGCCGGCGACCTCTGGCGCAGACAATCTTAAAACGTTTGCGCTGGTCGAGGCCGCCTATGCCGGTGCCGCGAGCCGGCAACCGGTGCAGCTCGACGCCTTGCTGAAATGACCGCCGACGCCTTCCTGCTCTATGGCACGCGCGAGGTCGAAGCCGAGCCGGTCAGGCTCTGCGCCGGCGCGCTCAGCGCGGACTTCGTCAACGGCAATCTGCGCACCATTCGCCATGGCGGGACCGAAGTGCTGCGCGCCATCGTCTATATCGTGAGGGATCGCGACTGGGGCACCTATGAACCGGCGCTGACGGACCTTGTCATCGACCAGAACGAAGAGGCGTTCTCCGTCAGCTACTCCGCAAGCTGCATCGGACCCGACGGAAGCCGCCTCGGCTTCCGTGCCACCATCAAAGGCTCCGCCGATGGCCGTCTGATCTTCGATGTCAGCGCCCTCCCCGAGAGCGATTTCGAGACCAATCGCTGCGGCTTCTGCATCCTGCATCCGATCGCCGACCTCGCCGGCAGCCCGGTCACGGTAGAGCATACGGACGGCCACGTGGTGGCGACAAAGCTTCCCGAACTGATCGACCCCTGGCAGCCTTTCAAGGATATCCGCGCCATCACCCATCAGGTTCGGCCTGGTGTCACCGCCGAATGCCGGATGGAAGGCGATACTTTCGAGATGGAAGACCAGCGCAATTGGTCGGACGCCTCCTACAAGACCTATGTGCGGCCGCTGGCACTGCCATGGCCCTATGTGCTGCCTGCCAGCGAACCCAATCGCCAGACGATCAGCCTGCGCATCGCTGGTGCAGGCAAAGCGCCGTCTGCCGCCATGGCCAGCGAACCGGTCCGCATTGAACTTGGCGAAGCCGGGCCGAGGCTGCCCGATGTCGGCGTGGTCATCTATCCCGAAGATGTCGAGACGGCACTGCCGAACCTGGCCTTGCTGACGACACTGGGTCCACAACAGCTGCTGTTTCACTACGACCCGACGCGCGGCCATGAGCTGGGCGCATTGCAGTCTTTTGCAAAACTTGCCTCCGCCTATCCGGTGCAGACGACCCTCGAATGCGTCGCTGCTTGCACAGGCGATCTCGACGCCGAGTTGTCGGGCGTCGCCGATCTGGTGCGTAAGGCCGGGCTGAGCCTCTCGGCCATTGCCGTTTCGCCTTCGGTCGACCGGCAGTCGACGCCTCCGGGCAGCGCTTGGCCGGACTGCCCGCCGCTCGAAGAGGTCTATGCCGCGGCGCGGCGCGCCTTTCCCGATATCCGCCTCGGCGGCGGCATGTTCAGCTATTTCACCGAGCTCAACCGCAAGCGCGTGCCGGCGAACCGGCTCGATTTCGTCACCCATTGCACCTGTCCGATCGTGCACGCCGCCGATGATCTCAGCATCATGCAGTCGCTGGAGGCGCTGCCTTTCATCACCCAAACGGCACGGGCGATCTTCGGGGCAAAACCCTACCGGATCGGTCCGTCGACGATTGCCATGCGCCAGAACCCCTATGGCGGCGCGACCAAGGCCAACCCGCGGGGACAGCGTATCGCCATGGCCGACAGCGATCCTCGCCATGCCGGCCTTTTCGGAGCCGCGTGGACGATCGGCTATGCCGCGCGCGTCGCACCGGCCGGACTGGAGATGCTGACGCTTTCGAGCCTCACCGGGCCGTTCGGCGTGTTGGCGTCATCCGGAGAACCCATCGCGGAAGGCTCACCCCGTCCGATCTTCAGGGCTATCAAGGGCCTTTGCGAACTGGCTGGCCTTGCGCATGTGGCGGCAAGGACGACCGATGAGACCAGGGTGCTGGCGCTGGCCGGACGTTCTGCCTCTGGCGAGACCGTCGGGTGGCTGGCTAACCTGACGGCGGACGACGTGCCGGTCGACATTTCAGCTTTTGGCCGAGGCCATCTCGTGATGACGCCTTACGCGATCACCCGGCTCGGCTGAAGTTACTTTTCGGAGTTCATCACATAGAGCGCGCGCGAGCGCTCAAGGTGCTTGATCATCGCCTTCTCGGCGCCGTCGGCATCCTTCTTTTCGATGCGGCCGATGATCTCTTCGTGCTCGGTGAGCGTGAAGTTTTCCTTGCCGGTCCAGATCAGCATTTCGGTGTGGTATTCCTTCAACCAGCCGAGCATCGCCTCGCTGACGGCGACATAGATCGGGTTGCCGGACATCGCGGCGATCTGGGTATGGAATTTCATGTCGGCGGATATGAAGGCTTCGGAATCACCGCGAAAGCCGCGCTGTTCGGCAATGGTGGCCCGCAGCCGCTGCACATCCTCGGCGGTGGCCTTTTCGGCGGCTTCCCTGACCATGCCGCGCTCGAAGAAGATGCGTGCGGTCTTCAGGTGCTCCAGCGTGTCCTTCGATGACGACAGGATGATCTTGGCGGCGCCATCGACCTGCTTGATGATCGACTTGGCGGTCAGCTGCAGCACCTTGGCGCGCTCGCCATGCGAGATCGCGACAAGCCCCATATTGCTCAGCGCCTGCATCGCCTCGCGGATCGCCGGCCTGCCGACCTCGAAGCGCTCCATCAGCTCTCGCTCCGACGGCATGTCATCGCCCGGCATCAATTCGCCGCTGGTGATCAGGCGCTTCAGCCGCAAGAAGACCTCGTCGGAAAGCTTGCGCCGGACAATCGGTTCCGAACGGTTCATCGTCGCGAATCACTCCCTTGACCCGGCCCCATCTAACACTGCCGCCACAATTCCCGGAAATTGCCGTCTGTCGATCCGCCCAAGGCTTCCAGGCGGATATGTCTTGCAATACTTATGTACTCATTATACCAGATTTCGAATACCGGTGAACCTTTTTCGAACGCTCGGCCTGAGACAGCAGACCATGATCACCCTCACCTATCGCATCGAAACGCCTGGCAGCATCGAAGCGCTGGCCGCCAAGATCGCCAGCGACCAGTCGACCGGAACCTTCGTCGCGCTGCCTGGCGAGACCGAGGAGCTGAAGGCCCGGGTGGCGGCGCGCGTGCTGGCGATACGGCCTCTACCCGATGCCGAGCGGCCGTCGCTTCCCGATGACGGCAACGGGCCGTTCAAGCGTGCGGATATCGATATCGCCTTTCCGTTCGGTGCCATCGGCACCGACCTTTCGGCACTGATGACAATTGCCATCGGCGGCACCTATTCGATCAAGGGCCTCACCGGAATTCGCGTCGTCGACATGAAGCTGCCGGAGGATTTTCGGGGCGCGCATCCTGGCCCACAGTTCGGTGTCTCCGGCAGCCGCCGGCTGACCGGCGTCGCAGACCGCCCGATCATCGGTACCATCGTCAAGCCGGCGCTTGGCCTGCGGCCGCACGAGACGGCTGCAATGGTGGCGGACCTGATCGCCGCCGGCGTCGATTTCATCAAGGACGATGAGAAGCTGATGAGCCCGGCCTATTCGCCGCTGTCGGAACGGGTGAAGGCGATCATGCCGCTCATCCTCGACCATGAGCAGAAGGCCGGCAAGAAGGTGATGTATGCCTTCGGCATCTCGCATGCCGACCCGGACGAGATGATGCGCAACCACGATCTGGTGGCGAAGGCCGGCGGGAATTGCGCTGTTGTCAACATCAATTCAATCGGCTTCGGTGGCATGGCCTTCCTGAGAAAACGGTCCAGCCTGGTGCTGCACGCGCACCGCAACGGCTGGGACATCCTCACCCGCCACCCCGGCCTCGGCATGGACTTCAAAGTCTGGCAGCAATTCTGGCGGCTGCTCGGCGTCGACCAGTTCCAGATCAACGGCATCGCCTCGAAATACTGGGAACCGGACGACTCTTTCGTCGAGTCGTTCAAGGCGGTGACGACGCCGATCTTCTCGCCCGAGGACTGCGCATTGCCGGTGGCGGGCTCCGGTCAGTGGGGCGGCCAGGCGCCCGAGACGTACGAACGAACCGGACGGACGGTCGACCTCCTCTATCTCTGCGGCGGCGGTATCGTCAGCCATCCGGACGGGCCGGGCGGCGGCGTGCGCGCCGTGCAGCAAGCCTGGCAAGCGGCGGTCGACGGCATTCCGCTGGCGGACTTCGCCCTGAACCATCTCGAACTGGCCCGGTCGATCGAGAAATTCGGCGACGGCAAGGCGGCCTGAAGCCATGCAAGACCTGCTTCTCAGCTACTATGGCGATGACCTGACCGGCTCGACCGATGTCATGGAGGCGCTTGAGCTTGGTGGTGTGCCGACCGTGCTGTTCATGCGCCAGCCGGACGAGGCCTTGCTGTCGCGCTTCGCGCATTGCCGGGCGGTCGGGCTGGCCGGCACCAGCCGCAGCGAGACGCCGCATTGGATGGACACGCATCTGCGCGAAGCTTTCGCCTGGCTGAAGACGCTCAATGCCGCGATCTGCCACTACAAGGTCTGCTCGACTTTCGATTCCAGCCCGACGATCGGCAGCATCGGCCGGGCCATCGAGATCGGCCGCTCGGTGTTCGCGCAAGACAGCGTGCCGCTGCTGGTCGGCGCGCCGCAACTCCGGCGCTATACCGCCTTCGGCCATTTGTTCGCCGCCTATCGCGACCAATATTTTCGCATCGACCGCCACCCGGTGATGAGCCGTCACCCGACGACGCCGATGGATGAGTCCGATCTGCTGATCCATCTATCGCGGCAGACGGCGCTGAGCTCCGGGCTGGTCGACCTTGCGACGCTGCAGTCCGCGTCGCGGTCGGCGGCGTTCGATCGCCTGACCGGAAACGGCACCGCCATCGTGCTTGTCGATGTCGACAATCTGGAAACGCAAGCCCTGGCCGGCAACGAGCTGTGGCGCGTTCGCAAGCCCGGTGGTTCCTTTGTCGTAGGCTCGTCCGGGGTCGAGTACGCGTTGCTGGCCGAATGGGCGTCGAATGGCATCGTCACCGCTGGGCAAGGCTTCGCGCCCCCGGGCGCCGCCGACCGGATCGCCGTCGTGTCGGGCAGTTGCTCGCCGACCACCGAACGGCAGATCCGGCATGCCCTGACCGATGGTTTCGACGGCGTCGAAGTCGATCCGGTCGAACTGGTTTCGCTGGCTTCGGAGCAGGCGATCGCGCGCGCTACGGCAAGCGGCCGTGCCAGTCTGCAAGCCGGGCGCAGCGTCATTCTCTACACCGCGCTTGGCCCCGCCGCCGACAGGGGCGCCGAAATCGACCGGCAGGAAGGCGCCCGCCACGGACTTGGCCGCGGCCTCGGAGAAATCCTTCGCAATCTGACGATCGAACAGAGCCTGCGGCGCGTGGTCATTGCGGGCGGTGACACGTCGAGCCACGCTCTCGGCGAGATGGGCATTGATGCCCTGACAATTCGCATGCCGCTGCCCGCTTCGCCGGGTTCCCCGCTTTGCGTTGCCCATTCGCGCATCAAGGCGATCGACGAGCTGGAGGTTGCGCTCAAGGGCGGCCAGGTCGGAACCGATCGCTATTTCTCAGCCATCCGCGATGGCCTCGGCGATTGAAACAGCCAATACTGCGTCCAGGTGTGGCCGGCAGGAACACCTCTACGCGTGAAATACTCCTTGCCGGGTGGAAATCCCGGTAACACCCGGTATCATCTGCGAAAATACCGAAATCGGGAGGATGCCGGTGCAGACCAAGAAGATCATCAATGATGGCAACCGCGCCGTCGACGAGATGCTGGAAGGCATCCTGGCGGCGCATCCTCGCCATCTCAAAAGCGTGGACGGCAGTCCACGCTCGATCATCGCCCGCGACGGACCGCGCCAAGGCAAGGTGGGCCTCGTGATTGGCGGCGGCTCGGGCCACGAGCCGAGCTTTCTCGGCTTCGTCGGCAAGGGGCTGGCCGACGCGGCGGCGATCGGCAACGTCTTCGCCTCGCCGCCACCCGACCCGATCCTCGAATGCGCCAAGGCAGTCAGCGGCGGCGCCGGAGTGCTCTTCATGCACGGCAACTATGCCGGCGACGTGATGAATTTCGACATGGCCGCCGAGATGGCTGCCATGGACGACATCGAGGTGCGCACGGTGCTGAGCACCGACGACGTCGCCTCGGCACCGCGCGACCAGCGGCACAAGAGGCGCGGAGTCGCCGGCAATTTCTATATCTTCAAGGCGGCCGGCGCCGCCTGCGACCGGATGCTGTCCTTCGACGAATGCGAGCGTATCGCCGGGAAGGCCAACGACCACACCTTCACCATGGGCGTGGCGCTGTCGCCCTGCTCTCTGCCGCAGACCCGCCGGCCGAATTTCGAAATCGGGCCGGACGACATGGAAATCGGCATGGGCATCCATGGCGAGCCCGGCATCGCGCGCGAAAAATTGAAAACAGCCGACGAGATCACCGACGAGATGCTGGACAGGATCCTCGACGAGATGGCGCCGGCGCGCGGCGACAAGGTCGCGGTACTCGTCAACTCGCTCGGTTCGACACCGCTGATGGAACTCTACATCATGAACCGACGCGTGAAGCAGAGGCTCGATGATGTCGGTGTGTCCATCCACGCAAGCTGGGTCGGCAATTACTGCACCTCGCTTGAAATGGCGGGAGCCTCGATCACCTTGCATCGGCTGGACGGCGAGCTGCAGACGATGCTGGACCACCCGTGCGACTGCGCCATGTTTCGCGCCGGCTAAACCTGCTCTGCGGCAAGGACAAAGACATGACGACAATCGACACCGCCCGCCTTGCAGGCATGTTCGCAACGATCGCAACCGCCATGTCAGCGGACAAGGACAGGCTGTGCGCGCTTGACGGGGTTATCGGCGACGCCGACCACGGCATCGCGATGGAGCTTGGATTTTCCGCTGCACGCGATGCGGTAGCCATACTTGATATCGGGGCGACCGATCCGACCACCTTGCTCAACACAGCGGCAAAGTCGTTCCTGAACGCCGTCGGTGCCTCCTCCGGTCCGCTCTATGCCACCGCGTTCATGCGCGGCGCGGCAGCCGTCAAAGGCAAGACGACGCTTGACGACGCGGACGTGATCGCGCTGTTCCAGGCCATGGCCAAGGGCATTCAGGATCGCGGCAAGGCCGTATCAGGCGAAAAGACGATGATCGATGCATGGGAGCCGGCAGCGCAAGCGGCCGGCGAAGCGCTGGCTTCCGGCAAGGATCTGGCGGGCAGTCTCGAGGCTGCCGCGCAGGCGGCAAAGGCAGGCGCGGAAGCGACCAAGGCGATGATCGCCACCAAGGGCCGGGCCTCGCGCCTTGGCGAACGCTCGCTTGGCCATGTGGATCCAGGCGCCGCGTCGGCGGTGACCGTGATCGAGGCGATGCGGGTCGCCTTGACCAGTTAGTTCAGCAGCGGGTCCTCGCGTCAGCGCTTGGCGTCGAGCTTGTCGACGGCCTCCACGTTTGCGGCGGAGGGGCCGTTCGGATCGAACTCCGAGGCCAGCCATGCGTCGGCGATCGATTTCGCCAGTTCCGGACCGATGACGCGGGCACCCATGGTGATGATCTGGGCGTTATTGGACTTGGCGGCGCGCTCGGCGGAATAGGTGTCGTGGGTCAACGCGGCGCGAATGCCCGGCACCTTGTTGGCGGAGATGCTGACGCCAATGCCGGTGCCGCAAAACAGGATGGCCCGGTCGTAGTTGCCGTCGAGAATTTCGTGGCCGACCGCAGCGGCGATATCGGCATAGAATCCGGTCTGGCTGAGATCAACGACCTGCAGGTCGGGCTTGGTGGCGAGATGCTTGGCGATGACATCGAGCAGCGGCTTGCCGGCGCTGTCGGCTCCAAGTGCGATCTTCATGATAATGAACTCCTTTGCTTTGGTGTCAGCGCGCGATGGCGGCCGACGCCTTTTTCAGAATGTCGATATAGCCTTCCGCTTGCCACGCCGAGCGGCCGATGAACAGGCCGTCGATATGCGGCTGGCCGATTAGTTCGGCCGCGTTGCCGGGATTGACGCTGCCGCCGTAAAGCACAGGCGGAGCAATCGGCAACCGGTCGGCGGCAACCTTCTTGATCAGCGCCTGCTGCTTGTCGGCATAGTCGGCGCTAGCGGGAATGCCCTTCTCGCCAATCGCCCAGACGGGCTCGTAGGCAAAAAGGATTTCTGCCTTCAATTGATCGCCGCTCAGCTCCTGCAGCGCGCCGAGAACCTGTGCCGTCAACACCGCCTCGGCGCGGCCGGATTCACGCTCGGCCAGCGTCTCGCCGACGCAAATCAGCGGCACGAAACCGTGCCTGACCGCAGCCGCCGTTTTCAATCCCACGGTCGTATCCGTTTCGCCGAAATGCTCGCGGCGTTCGCTATGGCCGAGTTCGATTACATCCAGCCCGCAATCTTTCAACATCACTGGCGAGATCTCTCCCGTCCAGGCGCCGGCGTCGGCCCAATGCATGTTCTGGGCGCCGACCTTCACGCGGGTGTTGGCAAGCGCTGCCTTGACTTGCCGCGCGGCGGTGAACGGCGGAATAACAAAGGGCTGTATCGCCGGATCGAAACCCGGCACGAAGGCCGCCAGCGCATCGGCGAACCGCAACGCCTCCGACAGCGTCTTGTTCATCTTCCAGCTCGTGCCGACCCAATATGGGGTCATTCTTTTTCTCCTTCAACGCGTGTTTTCCTGGCCACCAGTGCCGGCGTCGAGCCGGCATTTCGCTCAAGCTTGAGGCTTGAGACTGTCGCGGCCACTATCGATGTAGGGCGCCCAGAAATCCACCGACTCGCGGATCATATCGATGACCTGATGATCGACTGGTTCCCTCTCCCTGAAGGAAAGTTCAAGGCAAATTTCATTGTCGGTTCCGCCGCCCTGCCGAACCGCATCCAGCAGCTTTTGCGGAACTATGCGGCCGTCCTTGTTGTAGGCAGCCGTGAACGGCCAGTGCCCGCCCTTGTTCATGGAAGACTGCTTGATATGGATGATCGGTGACCGCAATGGAAACGCCTTCGCCCAGGCGTAGGGATCGGTGTCGGCAGGATCGGGCGAGGTGACGTCGCCATGGTCGATATCCACCATCATCTGCATCGGGATGGACAGGCTCGCCGCATCGATGGCGCTTTGCAGCGTGGCGCAGCTTTCGATCGTGTGGCCGAACTCGCGGCCGACCGACATCGGCTCCCAGAACAGGTATGTCAGACCCGCCGCCTTGGCGTGTTCGGCCACCTCGCGCCAGCATTCGAGCGCGATGTCGAATAGCGCCGCCCGCCGTTGCGGATCGTCAAAATCCTTATAGGTGAAGATGGCGAACTGCGTGCCCATGCCTGATGCGCCGAGTTCGGCGGAAATGTCGGCGAACGTCTTGAACCAATCGACATAGTAGCGCCGGACATCCGCGTCCGGATGGCCGAAATGGTTGAGCCGGCCATAAGGCCCGGTCATGCCGGAGGTGATCCTGACACCGGTCCGCGCCAAGGCGCTGTTGAACATGCGCAGGAATTTGGCAATCGTTGCCGTCGGCCAGCCCGGATTGACGAATTCATGCGTCAGTTGCACGTCGCGGATGCCGATGCCGTATGCAATCGCGTCGATCAAATCGTCTGGATCGGCGAAGCGGTTGACCAAGGGATTGGTGTTGAGGGAAAGCGTGAAGGCCATCAGTCCGCCGTTGCCATAATGTTACCAAACCAGTCTTCGAACGCCTTCCGCTCGGCTGCATTGATATGCAGGCCGTGTTTGGTGCGGCGTTCCAGTATATCGGCTGAGGTGCCGGCCCATTCGGTCTCGACCAGGAATTTCGCCTCCCGTTCATAAAAATCGGGGCCGAAGCGGCGGCCGAGATCCGTCGCGCTTCGTGCGCCGGCGAGCAATTGCCTGGCACGGGTTCCATAGCTTCGAGCGTAGTGCTTCACCAGCGATGGACTGAGCCACAAAAACTCGGAATGCAAGTCGCTCAGGAACTGTTGGAAGTCCGCGTTCGGCATGTCGCCGCCCGGCAAAGGACTATTGGCCGTCCAGGCTTTCTTCATCGCCGGAAAGAACGGCTGGATCTTTTCCAGCGCATGTTCGGACAGCTTGCGGAAGGTGGTGATCTTGCCGCCGAATACCGAAAGCAGGGGCGCGTTACCATTGGAGGCGTCGAGTTCGAAAATATAGTCGCGAGTCACCGCGCTTGGGTTGTCGGCATTGTCGTCATAGAGCGGACGCACGCCGGAGAAACTATGGACCACGTCCTGAGGTGTGAGCTGCCGCTTGAAATAGCGATTGACCACCTTGATCAGGTAATCGACTTCGCTGGCCTCGGCCGCCACTGCCTCGGGCCTGCCTTCGTAGGGAATGTCGGTGGTGCCGATCAACGCCAGATCGTTCTCATAGGGGTTGACGAAGATCACCCGCTTGTCGCTGTTCTGGATGAGATAGGCCTGCCGTCCCTCCCAGAACTTGGGCACGACGATATGGCTGCCTTTCACCAGGCGAACATTGCGCGTGGAATTCTGGCCGGCGACGCGGCTGACAATGTCGTTGACCCATGGCCCCGCCGCGTTGATCAGTGCCCGCGCCCGGACTTTCGTGACCGCACCCGTACGGCCATCCTGCATGTCGATCGACCACAATCCGTCTTCACGGCGCGCCGCGATACAGGCTGTGCGCGTGAGCACCCTTGCGCCGCGCTGCCTGGCGTCCAGGGCGTTGAGCAGCACCAGGCGCGCATCGTCGACCCAGCAGTCTGAATATTCGAAGCCGCGCTTGAATTCGTCCTTGATCGGCGCGCCTTCCGGCGACGTTCTCAGATCAAGCGTCCTGGTTCCCGGCAGCCGCTTGCGGCCGCCGAGGTGGTCGTAAAGAAAAAGCCCGAGCCGGACCAGCCAGGCCGGCCTGTCTTGCGGGCTGTGCGGAAGAACGAAGCGCATGGGCCAGATGATGTGCGGCGCCGCCTCGAGCAGCACCTCGCGTTCGATCAACGCTTCGCGAACCAGCCTGAATTCATAATACTCCAGATAGCGCAGGCCGCCATGCACCAGCTTGCCGGAGCGCGAGCTGGTGCCTTGAGCGAGATCGTCCTTTTCGCACAGGATGACGGACAGCCCGCGACCTGCCGCGTCACGCGCTATGCCGGCCCCATTGACGCCGCCGCCGATCACGAAGAGATCGACGACATCTGTTGTATTGCTCAAGATCTTGCTCCTGTGCGGTGCGCCATGCCCTTCCACACCGGCCGAAGCGCCTGACGCGCTGCAACGAAGGAAGGGAAGAGCGCATCGTAAGTTTGCGAAAGCGCCTCGTCGTAGGCATCGCAGCCGCCGAGAAGCGGCGTCACCCACTCGGCGGCGCAGTCTTCCATCGAGCCGTAGACGCCGAGGCCGACCGCGGCCATCATCGCGGCGCCCGCCGCGCCGGCTTCCTGGCGGCTGCTGGTGCGTACCTGCGCCCTTGTCGCCGCCGCGATGATGCGGCGTAGGGACGGGCTGCGCGCGGCGCCGCCCGACAGCCGTATCTCGCTCGGCACGGTGCCCATCGCCTGGTAGCAATCGCGTGCGGCGAAGGCCAACCCTTCGAGCACGGCGCGCGCCAGGTCGCCGAAGCCGTGCTTGACCGAAAGGCCGATGAAGCCGGCGCGGGCGTCGGGGTCGACGAACGGCCCTCTTTCGCCGGCCAACGAGATGTAAGGCTGGTAAATCAGCGATCCCGCCTCCGATGCTTCCACCCACACATCGAGTGCCTTCAGCAACTCGTCATGAGAAGGCTTCCCGCCAGCCGTGGCGAGCACGTCGCGCGCAAGACCAAGCAGCCAGTCGATGTTGAGCGTCGCCGCCATGTTGGACTGCAGTTGCGCATAGCCGCCCGGGACAGGCATGGCGATCGTGTAGCCGGACCCATCGTGGTTCAGAATGACATCGTCGGGAGTGGCCGCGAAGCGCGTGTGTATGCCGGTCGAGCCGATGACCGTGCAGCCGACATTGCCGCTCGGATCATAGAGGCCGGCTCCGAGAGCCGTCATGACCATATCCACGTACCCCAGAACAACCGGCGTGCCCTCGAGCAGGCCGGTCTCGGCTGCCGCCGGTCGAGACAGCGGATGATGGTCCGTGGTGCCTTCGAGCATGGGAGGCAACAGGCGGCGATGCGTCGTCAGATCCAGGATGTCGAGGGCTTCGTCGGAATAGGTGCGCGACCGAAAATCGCCGAAGGTGAAGGTTCCTTCGGACGGGTCGGTGGCGCGTTCGCCCGTCATCTTGAAGTAGAGCCAATCCTTGCAATGCAGTGCGGTCGCCGCCTGCTCCAGCATGTCCGGACTGTTCTTTTTCATGAAGGCCAACTGGGCACCCTGCTGGCAGGAATTAAGCCCCGTGCCGGTGAGCTCGAACCGTCTGCGATCCCGGGGATCGGCGCGCATCTCGTCCACCAGATGTCCGGCGCGAGCGTCGAGCCACAGCCACGCGCGCGAGACAGGCAAGCCGTCGCCATCGATCAGCCAGGTTCCGTCGCCCTGCCCGGTGATGGCAACCGCCGCGGTTCGTTGCGCGAGGTCGGGGAATTTGGTCGCCAGATCGCGAACGGTCCGCGCCATGTCGCGCCAGGTCTGATCGAGATTCTGCTCGGCGCCGCCGCCTTCCAGCGTGACGAAGCTGTTGGGCACCGACGTCATGGCGAGCTGCCGCCCGGACAGATCGAAAGCGACCGATTTGATCACCGACGTTCCCGCGTCGATGCCGATCAGCAGGTCTTTCATGACGCAAATTCCGGTTGGTGATGAAGGCAGTTCACGAGGGCAATCTCGTAGAAGAGGCAGGGAGTGTCCGCAAGGACACCCCCTGTCCAGGTTTTACTCAGACAGCACGAAGGGTGCCGTGTACTTGTCGACATTGTCCTTGGTGATGAGAAGGCAATCGAACAGCTGCTTCTCGGTCGCCGCACCGGTGGCGCCCGTCTTGATGAACGAGTCCGCCTGCTGCACGGCCTTGGCCGAGAAGATGGCGACCGGCTGAAGCACGGTGTACTGCAGTTCACCGGACTTGATCGCCGCAACCGCATCCGGGGAGCCGTCGAAGCCGCCGACCTTGATGCCAGCCAGCTTGCCGGCCTCCTTCAGCGCCGCAACCGCACCGAGCGCCATTTCGTCATTGCCGCTGATCACGGCGATTATGTCGGGATTGGCCTGCAGCATGCTCTGCATCTTGTCGTGGCCCTGGGTACGGTCCCAGTTGGCGACCTGCGAGGCAGCCTTTTCGAGATCCGGATACTGGCTCAGCACAGTCGCGTACCCGTTCGAGCGCGTGGCGGCGTTGTTGTCCGACGGGGCGCCGAGCAGTTCGACATATTTGCCCTTTTCACCGACGGCCTGCACCCATTGCTGGGCACCCAGAGCGGCGCCCTGCGCGTTGTTGGAAACGAGCTGCCCCTTGGCGAGGCCTTCCTGGTTGATCTCGGCATTGACGAGGAAAACCGGGATGTTGGCGGCAATCGCCTTCTTCACCGCGCCGACAGAGCCATCGGCATTGGCCGGATCGAGGATGATGGCCACCGACTTGTTGGTGATGGCGGTGTCGATCAAGTTGCTTTCCGTGTTGGTGTCGCCCTTGTGGGCGCCGACATTGGCCGTATAGCCGAGCTTCTCGGCTTCGGCCTTGGCGACGTTGCCCTCGGTCAGCCAGTAGGGGTTGGCCGGATCGTTGACGATGATGGAGATCAGGCCCGCGGCCGACGCGGCCGCCGCAAACCCGACGACCATCGCGGCGGCGAGCAAGCTCTTAAGCATGGTTTTCATGTACATTCCTCCAATGACTACGCGGTGTTGCTGCCAGTTCATCTGGCAGTCTTCCCTTGGGCAGGATTGGCCGCTTCGGCCTTCCCCCGTTTCTGAGAAGTCGGTTGGCCACCTGTCGAAGCTGGGAGCTTGCTACGGCGGCGATACTGAACGGCATTGAGCAGCACGGCGAGTACGATGACGGCGCCCGTGAACACTGTCTGCCAGTAGGATGAGATGCCGATGATCACCAGACCATCGGACAGGAAGCCGATGACGAAGGCCCCGAGCAGCGTTCCGCGGATATTGCCGCGCCCGCCGGTCAGTGCCGCGCCGCCGATGACGACGGCCGCGATGGCCGTCAGTTCGTAGGTGGTGCCCGCGGTCGGTCCCGCCGACGTCAGCTGCGAGGACAGGATCAGGCCGGCAATGGCGGCGCAGATGCCTGACAGTACATAGACGGAAATCTGCACGGTCTTGACCGGAACGCCTGACAGTTCGGCCGCGCGCTCATTGCCGCCAGAGGCGTAAAGCCAGCGCCCGAAGGCGGTGCGGTTCAGGACGATGCTGCCGATGAGCGCGATAACCACGAGAACCACCACGCCGGTCGGCACGCCAAACAGGCGGTTGAAGCCAAGCGCATCGAAGCCGGTGTTTCCCAGCTCCGGCTTGCCGCCGAGATTGTTGTAGGTCAGGCCGCTGGTCATCAGCAGCGCCAGGCCTCGCGCCATGTACATGACGCCGAGCGTCGCGACGAAGGCCGGAACCTTGAAGCGCGCGATGAGCACGCCGTTGATCAGCCCGACAACGGCGCCCAGCATGCAGGCAAGCACCGCGACCACCCAGACCGGCGGATAGAGAACGATGCCCAGCCAGGTCAGCGTCACGCCCTGCATCAGGAATCCGGCAACGACGCCGGCAAGCCCGAGCGTCGATCCCACCGACAGGTCGATGCCGCCGTTGAGGATGACGAGCAGCATGCCGACGGCGAGGATTCCGAAGATGGCGACATGCGAAGCCATGGTCAGGAAATTCGCCACCGAGAGGTAGTAGGGCGACAGGAACGAGAAGACGACGATGATGAGGATCAGGGCAAAGAAAGCGCGGCCCTCGAGCAGCAGCTTGGCGAGATCGAAGCCTTCGCCGCCCGCGCTCGGACTGGACTGTTTTCTGGCCTGGCTGACGTCGGTCATGATCTGGGCTCCGAAATTCCTAGTGATCAGGCGATCACGGCTTCGCCGGAGGCGGCCATGATCTGCTCTTTGGTGGCGTTGGCGCCGAACTCGGCTGAAATCCTGCCCCGGCGCATAACGACGATCCGGTGCGCGATGCTGAGGCACTCGTTGACCTCCGAGGTCGAGAAGATCACCGCAAGGCCCTGCGCGGCGCGTTCGCTCAGCAAGCGGAAGACCTCGGCCTTGGCGCCGACATCGATGCCGCGGCTCGGCTCGTCGAGGAGGATGACCTTGGGGTTGGTCGTCAGCATCTTGCCGATGACCACCTTCTGCTGATTGCCGCCCGAAAGCGATCCGATCATGGCGTTGCCGCCCGCGGTCTTGATGGTCACCTTGCGGATCGAATCCTCGACCAGCCCGCGCTCCCTGGAGCGGGATAGAAACAGCCCCTTGGCGAACGCTTCGATGCTGGCAAGCGAGAGATTGCGGCCGACGGTCATGGTCTGCACCAGCCCGTCGCGCTGGCGATCCTCGGGGACCAACACAAGACCCTTGGCGATGCGCTGGGCAATGCTCAGTCCCGAGACGTCCTCGCCCTCCAGAAGCGCGCGGCCGCCCGCCATCGGTACCCGTCCGGCGACGGCTTCCAGCAATTCCGTGCGCCCGGCGCCCATCAACCCATAGATGCAGACGATCTCGCCCGCTCTGACGTCCAGCGACAGATGATCGACGACGGAATAACCGGAGCCCGAAGTGTCGATGACGCTGACATCCTCGATCGACAGGGCGACCTCGCCGAACTCATGACCGGTCGGTGGCGAGCCGAGATCGAAATTCTCGCCGACCATGTTGCGCACGATCCACTCAAGATCGATATCCTTGGCTTCGGCTGTCGCCGTGATCGCGCCGTCGCGCAGGACAACGGCGTAATCGGTGATCTGCAGCGCCTCTTCGAGGTGATGCGAAATGTAGACGATGGAGACGCCGCGGCTGGTCAAATCGCGGATCACCTTGAACAGCACCTCCACCTCTGTGGCACTGAGCGCCGAGGTCGGCTCGTCCATGATCAGGATGCGGGAATCGACCGACAGCGCCCGTGCGATCTCGACGATCTGCTGCTGTCCGAGGCGCAGATCCTCGACCAAGGTCATCGGATCGATGTCCTCCTCGAGATCGGCCATCAGCGCGCGCGCCTGGCGCGACTCCTCGGCGAAGTCGAGGCCAGTCCTGGTGCGCAGTTCGCGGCCCATGAAGATATTGTCGCGAACGCTGAGGTTCGGCGCCAGGCTGAGTTCCTGGTGGATGATCGAGATGCCGCGATCGCGCGCGTCCGAGGACGAGGAAAAACTGACGAGATTGCCGTCGAGCACGATGTCGCCGGATGTCGGCGTGACCACTCCAGACAGGATCTTCATCAGCGTCGACTTGCCGGCGCCATTTTCCCCAAACAGCGTCGTGACCTTGCCGCGATGGATGTCGAAATTGACGCCCTTGAGCGCATGGACGCCGCCATACGACATGACAATGTTGCGCGCCGAAAGCACGGCGTCGCCATTCGCGGATCCGGTGCCGGCAGCCAAGTTCATTTGACCTCCAGCCTCACGGGAGTGACCAGCCAGCTCTTCGGATTGACCAGCTTGAAGGCGCCAACCACCGATATGGTCTTGCCGGTCAAGGTGCTGGTGTCGATTTTTGCCAGGACTTCCTTCTTCATCTCGTTGTTCAGCGCCGAGCCGGCGTCCTGGTATTCGATCTGGTTGGTGAATTGGCCGAATGTGATCTTGCCGGTGGCATCGCGCAGCTCGGTGCCGTTGATCGCCGGTCCCGTCTGCACGCGGACCATCAACGTGTCGGGCAAACCGTCGACTGCGACCTTGTAGATGCCCGATTTTCCTTCGCCGACGACGCCGCTGAACTTGACCGAGATGACCGGCCCGACACCCGCGGGCACGCCGTATTCCTTTTCGGCCGTTGCCCTGTCCTTGGCGATCGCCGTCGCCACCGTCACCGCGTCGGCGGCACGAGCCTCGACATCGGCCTGCACCTTGGGAAATTCCGACTTGCCGTAGTCGATCGCGGAAAAGACGACGCTGCGAACGTCGCCCGCGGACCCGATCCTGACCACCTTGGTGTCGAGCGCCATGGCGCCGAGCAGGACGAGAACCGCGGCGCCGGCAAGTGCCCGACGCAGGCCGGGCGCGGTCTGCCGGGTCGATGCGGTGGCAGCCTTCGCGCTCATGACGCAACCGCCAGCAAAGCAGATCCGCGCTTGTCACGCATTTGACGATCCTCCGTTCACATGGCGCTTGGCACCATTGGATTGGTTCTGTTCGAAAAGGGCACGGGCGGTGGATTCGTCGGTGATCAAGCCGCTCAGATAACGGCTTTCGAGCACCGCCTTGATCGCCCGCACCTTCACCTTGCCGCCGGCGACGGCGACGATCCTGCGGCCTTTCAACTGGTCACGCGGCAGCGCCAGGATTCTTTCCGACAGCGCCGTTTCCACCGGGCGCCCCTTCTCGTCGAAGAAATGGGCGAGCAACTCGCCGACGCCGCCATCGCGTTTGACCTCATCGATTTCGGAATGTTCGATCATACCGGTAGCGACCAGCGAGGCTTCCCGCTCGGCGGTCCCTATTCCGACGAACATCAGGTCGGACCGGCTTGCGAGAGCGAAGACATCGCTGATGCCGCGCTGGCCAAGCAGCACCTCACGGTCCTCGGCGGTGTTGGCGACGAAAGGCACCGGCATCACATAGGCCTGCGCGCCGGTTCGCTCGGCCAGCCGATGCATGACGTCGTGCGGGTTGGCCGCGAATTTGCGCGTCACGCCGCCAAGCAGCGAGACGAAGCGGATATGGGCGGCGGCGGTGCGTGTCAGATACTCGACGCTTGCCGCAAGGGTGCGGCCATGGCCGACGCCGATCAGCATGCCTTCGCCACGATCGATCTCGCGCTTGAGAAACTGGGCGCCGGCGATGCCCAGCCCCTTCAGCGGCAGGTCTTCCTGGTCGAGATCCGGAACCACCTCGCAATAGTCGAGCCCGTATGCGGCGGTCAGGCGCTGCTCCAACTCCACACACTCGGCGACGTCGCCATCGATAAAGACCCTGACCAGACCTTCCTGGTTGGCCTTGGTGATGAGCCGGTGCGCCTTGAGGCTGGTCAGGCCAAGCCGCTTGGCCACCTGGGCCTGTGTGAGACCCCCGGCATAGTGAAGCCAGGCCGCGCGCGTGGCGAGGCTGGATTCATGGTCGCGGTTAGCGGTTCCGCCGGATTTCAAGCCATCTCCTCCCTGAGATGATATTATTATCTTTATCTGCAAAAATTTTCACATCCTTGCATTGCTGTCAATCCCTCACCCGATTTGGCGCATATCCTCGGTGGGAATTCACAGGCCTTGCCCCTCGCCGATACGCCGGCTCGCCGGGGTATCGGCGGTCAGCGTCGGCTTATTAGGAGGTCGGCATGTTAGGCGATCATACTGTTGTGTTAATTTAACGTCAACTGACGTTATCTAACGCTACAAACAACGGGGTTGCAGAGGTCATTGCTGCCGAAATTTCAGTTAATCATTTGTTTTTAATCACGTATATCCGATTGGAAAAAAATCCCAATCAGGATGTGAGTTGCGGCGTTTGCACATGCGAAGCCATGGGCAAACCGATAGGATTGCCTCAAGAAAGAGTATCGGCATTGTCCAATGACGCGGTCAGTCCAACCGCATCAGGTTCCGGCCCTCGAGTTCCACAACCGCGGCCTCGATTTCCTGCGCAATGCGCTCAGCACTCCAGTCAAGCGCCCGCGCGGCGATCGACGCGATCTCCCGCAAGTCCCGGCCTGTCAGGGAACCGGCAATCGCCAAGGTGCTGCGGCGCATGACGATATCAGCCAGATGTTCGACGAATTCGTTGCGGACGATGTAGTCAATTTCCGACCGGCTGTAGCTTTCTGAATCCGGCAGTCGACCCTCATCATCCGACCCGTGCTTGGCGATCTGCGTGGCTCTGGTGCCGTATCGCGACAGCAGTTGATCGAGGCGCCGTTCCTCGATGCCCGTTTCCGATCGCGCCCGGGCCAGCCAGTCCATACGTGCCAAAGCATCAGGCGGAAAATCCCTGCCACCGCCAATCGGCATGGCTTGCGTCGTCACCTTGCGGCTCCGCTGCAGACGATCGAGCACGGTGTCGGCGACTTCCTCGGCGAAGCCACGGAATGTCGTCCATTTGCCGCCGACCAGCGAGATGACCGCGAAAGGTCTGTTTCGATCCGGCTCGGCGACCGGCGCCGAGTGATCGCGGCTGATCAGCCCGGGCAACGATGCATCCGAGGCCGGCAGCGGCCTGATGCCGCTATAGGCATAGACGATCTGGTCGCGCTCGAACGCCATTCCCGGGAGCAGCGTCCGCACGCTGTCGAGCAGGTACTCGACTTCGTCAGGCTCGCAGCGGACCGCGTCGGGATTGTCGGCCTTGATGTCGGTGGAGCCGACCAGCGCCAGGCCGAGATAGTCATAGACAAGGCAGATGCGGCCGTCGTCGGCCTCGAAATAGAGCATGCGCCCGGCCAGGCTTTTGACCAGTTCGTCATGCCTCAGCAGGATGTGCGAGCCCTTGGTGCCGCCGATCATCTTCGACGGCGCGCCAAGCAAATCGTTGACGTCATCGATCCAGGGACCGGCGGCATTGACCACCAGCTTGGGCCGCACCGAAAATGCCGCGCCGTTTTCCGGCTGGAAGGTGAGCACGCCATCGGCCGAAGCCACCAGCGCCGTGTAGTTCGCGCTGGCCGAGGCGGCATTTGCCCGCAGCCCATCGAGGATCAGTTCGAGCACCAGCCTTTCAGGGTGGCTTATCTTGGCGTCGTAGTAGGTGCCGGTGGCGACGATCGAAGGATTGAGCGCCGGCATCCCGCTGAGCGCCTGGCGCCGCCCGACCATGCGGTGGCGCGGCATGACCTGGTTTCGCGAGCCATAGAAATCATAGATCATCAGGCCGATCTTGATCAGGATGGCGCCGCGGCTGCGCGGCGCGCTGGTCGAGCCGAACAGCGTTCGCAGCGCCGCCAGCATGCCCTTGTTCCAGGAAAAGATCGGGATGACGGTCGGCAGCGGGCTGACATAGTGCGGCGCGTTTTTCAAAAGCAAATTGCGTTCGAGCGTCGACTGCGCCACGAGACCGAACTCGCCGGTCTCGAGATATTTCAGGCCGCCATGGATGAGCCGCGACGGCGCGGCACTGGTGCCCGAACCGAAGTCCGCCTTGTCGACGATCAGGCAGCCGACGCCCTGCGCGCACAGGTCGCGAAACAGGCCCGCCCCGTTGATGCCGGCGCCGAGAATGACGACGTCAACCTCGCCGATCCCAGCCATGGCGACCAGACGCCCGGCAGGTTTTTCCGTACGTGTTCCTTCAGCTGGGCTCATGGTGCTTTCGTCTTGACGACGCGCAGCTTGACGCCGGCCCGTTCGAGGGCTTGCGCCCGCGCATCGCCCAGGCCTTCGGTTACCAGCACGACGTCGAAGCTGGTCAGATCGTCGAAGACATGCAGCGCGATCCTGTCGAACTTGGCATGGTCGATCAAAAGGATACGCTTGACCGATGCGGCCATCATCGCCTGCTTGACCCGCACGACATTGGGGTCCTGGATGAAGGCGGTGGTTCCGGTGATGGCCGAAGCCGAACAGATCAGCACATTGGCGCGCAGCTGCGCCACGGCGTTCTCGCAGACGATGCCGATATAGGCATTGTAGGTGGCGTGGTACTGGCCGCCGAGGCAGATGAAATCGATATCGTCGACATTGGTCAGCAGCGACGCCGTCGCCACGGAATTGGTGATGACGGTCAGCGGCTTGACGTCGAGCAGCAGCGTGGCGACGGCGTTTGCCGTCGAGGAATCGTCCAGCATAACCACCTGGCCGGCTTCGACATAATCCAGTGCTGCCCACGCCAGCGCATCCTTCTCGGCCCGGTTGACCGTCACCCGGTAGCGGAAGGCGCTTTCGTAGAGGCCGGACGGCTGAACCGTTACCGCACCATGTAGCTTGCGCAGCACGCCCTGCTGCGCCAGCCGGTCGATGTGCCGGTGGATGGTCATGCGCGATACGCCGAAATGCTCGACCAGATCGTCGATGCGCACCTGGCCGAGCTTGATCACATAGTCGGCGATCTCTTCGCGTCGTTCGTCGGCCTTGATCATGTGGTTCCCCCGGTGTCTTGCCGCGCCAGCTTCTCGATCTCCGGCCAGTGCGGTTCGAGCGCACCTGCTATGCGGCCATAGAGGGAAAAGCGCTCGTTGAACACAGCACTGGAGGCAGGCACTGGCTCGTATTGGCGCGCCGTCATGCCGACCTGCCTGGCACCTTGTTGCGGCGTCGCGAAGATGCCGACCGCGGCACCCGCGCAAAGGGCAGCGCCAAAGGCGGCGGCCTCGTCGGTCGAGGTGATGGTGACCGGGGCATTCAGCACATCGGCGAACATCTGGACGAAGGCTGGATTGCGCGAACCGCCGCCGGTCAGGCGGATTTCGCGAACGACAAAACCTTCGCGCAGAGCTTCGACATGGGTGCGATGATTGAAGACAATGCCTTCCAGAACCGCCTTCAGCATATCGCCGCGATTGTGCCAGCCGTGAAGGCCGACAAAGCTGCCGCTGGCGACATCGCCAAAGGGGGAGCCGAACAGATAGGGGTGAAACAGGATGGACGACCGGTTCTTCAGCGCCGCGGCGATCTCTGCTGCCAGCAACTCATGGATCGAGCCACCCTCTAGCGATGCCTTTTCCTGCTCCGAGCGGCAGAACGTGTCGAGAAACCAGTCGTAGTTTGCGGTCGAGGCCGGTGAGATCGCCATGTTGTTCCAACGGCCCGCGTCGATGGCGTTGCGACAGAACCAGCGCGGGTCGACACGCGGTTCCGATGAGACGACTTCGTTGATCGAATAGGTCCCGGCGACGATGGCAAGCACGCCCTCCTCATGGCCGCCCATGCCGAGCGCCGAGGCAGTCACGTCATGCAGTCCGCAAGCGACGGGTGTTCCCTTGGCAAGGCCGGTCATTTGGGCGGCATTGGCGGTGACGTGGCCGACGATGTCGGCCGAATGCGCCATCGGCGGCAGCGCATTGAAAAGATCGTCCAGTCCGAAAATACGCAATGCTTCAGGCGCGAAGGCTTGCGTTCGGAAATCCGTGAATGAGGTGCTGGCCTCCGTGCGGTCGGTACCGATCGTGCCCGACAAGCAAAAGCGCAGCCAGTCCTTGCAGGCCAGTATATGCCCGATGCGCCCATAGCGGTCGGGTTCGTTCTTCCTGATCCAGGCCAGCAGCGCCGATGGCGCCGAGACGTGCGGCGCCTGGCCGGTGCGCGCCAACGCGTCTTCGAAGACCCGATCCGCCGACCATCTTTCGACAATCTCGCCGGCGCGGCTGTCGAGCGACAGGATCCCGGGCCTCAGCGGCCGACGATCCTTGTCGAGCAAATAGAGGCCGTCGCCATGCGCGGTCGCCGCCACCACCTTGATGTCGTCTGCCGGCCGGCCGCACAATGCGATCGCCTCCTTGATTGCGTCGGCGGTCGCTTGCCAGAGGCCGACCATGTCGCGCTCCATCCAGCGTGCATGGGGCATCGATTGCGGAATCCGCCGACGCGCCACCGACAATTGCGTGCCATCGGCATCGAAGATCACCGCCTTGGTAACCGTGAGACCGTTATCGATTCCGAGCAGACTGGGCATGGTCACCGCCTCTTTCAGCGACTGGCGATGCGCACTGCAAGGCAATCCTGCAGGCTGGGGCAAGGGCAACAGACATAGCGACGATCAACGCGCACGGTGATACAAGCGATGACACCCAATGGATCAAACGAACCATACCGTGATGTTAATTTAACGTCAACGTCTGGGATAATTCTGCGTCAGCCCCATAGAATCCCAGCATTAAGAACGATGCAAGATTGAAAACATCGCTGATTTTGTTGTATTTTTTTGATATGAAAATATCCCAACCGGACCGTTGATGAGCCCGTGAGCATCATAGAGCCGAAAGGCACCGCGATGTTTGGCGTCAGGCAGCCCTTCGGGCCCGTGGTGGAAGCCATTATCCGAAATATATCGGCCTTGGCGCCAACACGCTCATGATCGGGCTTCGGGCTCTTTGGGGCCTCGCCGTGAATGGCGAAGCCGGTGCAAATGCCCTTTTGGCCGTGCTTCGTGAGGAGATCGACCTCACCTCCACCATGCTTGGTTTGCGCCAACCCGTTGATGCAGGGCGGGCAATATTGCCGCGATGATTGCTTCTACCACACCCCGGCCACCCTCGGTTCCCGATGCGTCGTCAACATTCGCCCGAAGCTACTCGAAGGAATAGGTGAAGCCCTCCTTGGAGGCACCGACGGTCACCTTTGTCATCTTTTCGCCCTCGAGCGAGCGGTTCAGCACGCCGCGGCTCAATTCAGGCAGGAGCGTATTGGTCAAAATGGCGTCGATCATCCGCCCACCGGATTCGATCTCGGTGCAGCGAGCCTTGACCAGGTCCATGACGCCGTCGCCGATCACCAATTCCGCGTCGTTGGTCGCACGCAGTCGACGAGCGATTTTGGCGAACTGGTGGCGGGTGATCGCTTCGATCATCGAATCCGAGAGCGGATAGTAAGGAATGGTCACCACCCGGCCGAGAAAGGCCGCGGGGAAGACCTTCAGCAACGGGCTGCGCAGCGCGGTGTCCAGATCGTCGAGCCCTGCCCGCAGCGTGCCATTCCTGGTCCGATCCATGATGACTTCGGAGCCGACATTCGAGGTGAGCAGGATCAGCGTGTTCTTGAAATCGATGCGCCGGCCCTCGCTGTCGTCCATCATCCCCTTGTCGAAGACCTGGAAGAATATCTCGTGCACGTCAGGATGCGCCTTCTCGACCTCGTCGAGCAGGATCACCGAATAAGGCTTGCGGCGGACCGCCTCGGTCAGGATGCCGCCCTTCCCGTAGCCGACATAACCGGGCGGCGCCCCCTTCAAGGTGGAAACCGTATGCGCCTCCTGGAACTCGGACATGTTGATCGAGATGAGGTTCTGCTCGCCGCCATAAAGCGTTTCGGCCAGCGCCAAGGCGGTTTCAGTCTTGCCGACGCCCGAGGGGCCGCAGAGCAGGAACACACCCACCGGCTTTTCCGGCGCGCCGAGCCCGGCGCGGCTGGTCTGTACGCGCTTGGCGATCATCTCCATGGCGTGGTCCTGGCCGACGACGCGTTCGGACAGGGTCACGGCGAGCCGCAGCGCCTTCTCGGTCTGGCTCGACAACATCCGCCCCGTCGGGATTCCCGTCCAGTCCTGGACCACCGCCGCCACGGCGTTGCGGTCGACCGACGGCAGGATCAACGGCGTCTCGCCTTGCGCCTCGGCCAGTTCGGCCATCAGTTCGCGCAACCGGGCGAGATCGGCGGCCGGATCGGGTGGAGGGGCATCGGCGGCCGCCGGTGTCTTTACGTCGGTTTTGGCCGTTTGGGTTTTGAGCGTTTTGGTTTTGGTTGGCTGAGTCTCAACCGCGTCCGCGTCTGCTGTTTCGCTATTGGCTTCCGGCGTCTCCACCGCATCGAGCGGCACACCTTCGCCGCGCAGCCTGGCGCGCAATTCGAGTATCTCGGCAACAAGTGCCTTTTCCCGATCCCAACGTTGCTGCGCGGCCGCCAGCGTGACCTCGCTTTCGGCAAGCCCGGTGTCGACCCGAGCCTGCCGCTCAGTCACCTCGATGCCGATCGCAGCCTCGCGGCCGATAATACCGCGCTCGACCTCCAGCGCCTGGCGTCGGCGCATGATATCCTCGACCTCCGCCGGCGTGGCATGCTGCGATATGGCGACACGGGCGCAAGCGGTGTCGAGAAGGCTCACCGCTTTATCCGGCAATTGCCGCGCCGGGATGTAGCGATGCGACAGGCCGACCGCCGCCTCGATCGCCTCATCGAGTATCTGTACCTTGTGGTGCTGCTCCAGAACGCCGGCCACACCGCGTAACATGAGAACGGCCACCACCTCCGAAGGCTCGTCGATTTTTACCACCTGGAAACGGCGGGTCAGGGCCGGGTCTTTCTCGATGTGCTGCTTGTATTCCGCCCAGGTCGTTGCCGCGATGGTGCGCAATTCGCCCCGCGCCAGCGCCGGCTTCAGGAGATTGGCCGCGTCGCCGGTTCCAGCCGCGCCTCCGGCGCCGATCAAGGTGTGGGCCTCATCGATGAACAGGATGACCGGCGTTTCGGACGATTGAACCTCATCGATGACGGCCTTGAGCCGTTTTTCGAACTCACCCTTTACGCTTGCTCCCGCCTGCATCAGTCCGACATCGAGCATGCGCACACTGACGTTCCGCAGGCTGGGCGGCACGTCGCCCTCGGCGATACGCAATGCAAAGCCCTCGACGACCGCGGTCTTGCCGACCCCGGCCTCGCCGGTCAGGATCGGATTGTTTTGCCGGCGTCGCATCAGGATATCGACGATCTGCCTGATCTCCGGATCGCGGCCGACGACCGGATCGATCTTGCCGTCGCGGGCACGCTGGGTCAGGTCGGTGGCGTATTTCGCCAGCGCCGAATCGGCGCCCGGAGGCCGCTTCGGCGTTTCGGCCGCGGGAACCGCTATGCCTGCGCCGGCTTCGAGCGAGCCCTCCATTACGTCGGCGAACCGTGCGATCACCGCGGCGGCCTCGATCTTGTCAAACTCGCCGCTGATCTTCGACAGCAGGCCTTCCAGCACTGGCGTCTTCAGGCAGGCAAGCAGAATATGGGCGCTGCGGACTTCCTCGACGCCGAACTCAAGCGTTGCCAGGTTCCAGGCTTCCTGGATGGCATGGAAGATATGGTCGGAAAATTCCTCGATCGACGTTGCGCCGTAAGGCAGCTTGTCAACGGCGCGGGTCATATCGGCCGTGAGCCGGCTCGCATCCACTCCCGCATCGGCAATTATCATTTGCACATCCGAGCGGTCGGAAAGCACCAGTTGCTCGATGAAGTGGACGAGTTCGACGTAAGGATTGCCGCGCAGCTTGGCGGTGTCGGCAGCAGCCTTGAAGGCGCGGACACCCACAGGATTGAGCTTACCGACCAGTTCCTTGCGTTTGAAGGTCTGCGATGACCGGCGCTGTTCCATCGAACGTGCTCCTGCAATCTGCCAGCCGATAAACTGCCACATAAGCCGTCACTTGACAAAGCGCGTGATGGAGGGGGCTCGATGCCCGGCTCAGCCGGCTTCTTCCGCTTGTGGAAAAGCCCGCGCCACCGGCTGCAAGCAACCACGGAGTTGGGCGCCCACTATGCGATGCATTTCACAGCGGGGTTTTGCAATCACGCCACGGATTTCGTCCTCAAGAGCGCCCGCTGCATTTAGCTTCTGTTAATTTTTGAGCAGTCGTTCAATTGTGGTAAAGTGCGACGGTGTGATAACGTCAGGTCACATACGGTTTGAGGGCCGGGCGCTGGGGGTTGGTGTGATTGATGTCGCACTCTGGCTTGCTTCACTCGACGGTGAAAATCCGTCAGGGGAGGATTTGCGCAACGACCCGGCTTTTCATGAGCTGGAGCGCCTGACGGAACCCCAGGTCAAGGTCGTCCACGATGGCCACAACAAGCCCAACTCGCAAAGCACCATTCCGGTCGACTGGCCTGCAGTGCTCGCAAAGGCAGAGGAACTGCGACCGCATGGCCGGGACCTGCGCCTGCTCGTCATCGTCACGCGCGCGCTGGCCAATGAAGAAGGACTGGCCGGGCTCGCGCAGGGTCTGATCCTCATTGCGCGGACCTTCGACCAACATTGGGCGACCATGCATCCGGCACTGCGGCCCAACGCTTCGCCACGCGATGCCGCCTTGCGCCGTATCAACGCGCTGCTCGACCTCCAGAATGGTCAGGACGGGTTGTTGGCGAACCTGCGGCAGATGACGTTCTTTGCGCCACGCTCGATCGGGCCGATCAGGGGACGCGATCTGGAACAAGGCGCGCTCGACGACCGTGTCATGCTCCAGGAAGCCGCCTCGGGATTGAATGCGGCGGAAAAAGCCACACTGGTCAGTGCGCACGGACAACTCTTGAACAGGGTGCGTGCCGGATGTGTGGCACAGATGGATCAAGCCAACGCGGAGATGGTCTCACTCGTCGCCGACGCCCGGGCAGCGATCGCGGCTCTTGATGCGGTCGAAACCGCCCTCAACGCTCGCCTCGACGGCGGCGGCGCTCCTGTTCCGGAATTAAAGCGGTTTCTGCAGCGTTTGCTGACGACCCTCGAACGGAATTCGGCAGCCGTGGCGAATGGCACGGCCAAGCCGCCCACGCCGGCGGAACCGGCAGCGACTGCTCGAAACGGTCATGGAGCCGATACTATGGCAAGTGTGGCAAGCTACGCGGACTCGAGCATGGGGCTTCCCGACCGCATCTCCTCGCGCGACGACGTGGTGAAATGCCTCGACCTCGTCGTCGCCTTCTATGACCGCACCGAACCGTCGAGCCCTATACCGCATCTGGCGCGGCGTGTGCGCCGGATGGTGCACATGGATTTCGTTGAACTGATGGAAGATCTCGCGCCGTCGGGGCTGAAGGAATTCCGGCTCCTTGCCGGCGTTCCCGATGCCAAGAAGACGGCTCAGAAGGATGAAAGGTAAGAGCACATGCCAGCCGAAAGCAAAGCGAAGGTTATCGAACGAAATCGCGCGCCGCGGGTGCAGATCGCCTACGACGTGGAAACCTACGGTAGCCCGACGACGATCGAACTGCCGTTCGTCATGGGTGTGATGGCCGACCTTTCCGGTGCTTCGCAAACCAAGGAAGCGTCAAAGTCGGTGCTGGACCGCTCCTTTGTCGAGACCGACGCGAACCGCTTCCCCAAGTTCATGGAGGCGCTCGGGCCTCGCGTCAAAGCCCGGGTGAAGAACACGCTGCCGCAGGCCGAAGGCCAGCAGCGCGACGAGGAGCTGGCGCTCGATCTTACATTTTCCAAAATGGGCGATTTCGCTCCGGACAAGATCGCCGAGCAGGTGCCGCAACTGGCCGAAATCCTCAAGATGCGTCGTCAGCTAGAAGAGTTGCTCGGCTTCATGGATGGCCGCGTCGACGCCGAAAAACGCATTGCGCAGCTTCTGAACAACGAGCCGCTGCTTGGCAAGATCGCCAGCCAGGCACTCGCCGACGACGACAAGACACGGGAGTAAATCATGGCCGAACAGCAAAAGACCGCCGCAGTCGCCGCCGAGGCCGAAGCAATCGACCTCGGAGAATTCAGCGGGCTCCTCGAGAAGGATTTCAAGGTCAAGAAGGACGACAGCGAGAAGCTGCAGCAACTCGTCCGCAATCTCGCGCTCGCGGCACAGTCCCGTTCCGATACCACGACCATCTCGTCCAATGCGATCAAGTCGATCAAGTCGCTGATCGCGGGCATCGACAAGATGCTGACGACACAGGTCAACGAAATCCTGCATGTGCCGGAAGTGCGCGAAATGGAAGGCACATGGCGGGGTCTCTGGTATCTCATCAACAACACCGAGACGGATCAGAAGCTGAAAATCCGGGTGATGAATATCTCCAAGGAGAAACTGGCCGACACGCTCGAAGACTATGAAGGCCAGATGTGGGACCAGAGCCCGATCTTCAAGAAAGTCTATACGGACGAGTATTCCATGCTTGGCGGCGAGCCGATCGGCTGCGTCATCGGCGCCTACGAATTCTCGAACCATCCGCGCGACGTCGGCCTGCTGCGCAATATCTCCGGCATCTGTGCTTCGGCGCACACGCCGTTTATCGCAGCCGCCTCGCCGCGCCTGTTCCGCATGGACAGCTGGCAGGAATTGCCGAACCCGCAAGACCTGCAGCAGATCGTCTCCAACCCGGCCTATGCCTCGTGGCAGTCGCTGCGCGAGAGTGAGGACGCTCGCTACATCGGCCTGACCATGCCCCGTGTTCTGGCCCGGCTGCCATATGGCACGGATACCGTTCCGGTGAAGGGCTTCACCTTCGAGGAAGAGGTGCAAGGCGATCACAACAAGTATGTCTGGATGAACGCCGCCTTCCCGATGGGCGTGAACATAAATCGCAGCCACAAGCTCTATGGCTGGGGCACGCAGATCCGCGGCGTCGAGAATGGCGGCACGGTCCTCAATCTGCCGGTGCACAGCTTCCCGACCGACGACGGGTCGATCGCGATGAAATGTCCGACGGAAGTCGCCATCGACGACCGCCGTGAGGCGGAACTGGCCAAGCTCGGCCTGATGCCGATCCTGCATCGAAAGAATACCGATCTCGCGGCCTTCATTGGGGCACACTCACTGCAGGACGACGAGACACGGGCGGGACGGCTGGTCGATCCCGACGCGCAGTCCAATGAGCGGCTGAGCGCCAACCTGCCCTACCTCTTTCCGGTCTCGCGCTTTGCGCACTACCTCAAGGCCATTGCGCGCGACAAGGTCGGCTCGTTCAAGGAGCGCTCCGACATGCAGATCTGGTTGACCGAGTGGATCAACCGCTACGTGCTGGCCAACCCCGCCTTTGCCGACGACAAGGCGCGCGCCAAGCGCCCGCTTGCCGCGGCCGAGGTCCAGGTGGACAGCGTGGAGGGGCGGCCGGGCTATTACAACGCCCGCTTCTATCTGCGCCCGCATTACCAGCTGGAGGGCATCAATGCCTCGCTCCGACTGGTGTCGGAACTACCGTCCGTGAAGACTTGATCTGCAGCAACAACATCTTGGTTTTGAAAGCGGTGGAGAAAGACAATGCCCACAGGTACCAAAATTGATGGCTTTCTGAAAGTTCCGGATATCAAAGGCCCAAGCATTCGAGACGGACATGAGGACGAAATCGAAATCCATGGGGTCGACTATAAAATAGTCGCGCCTTACGATCCGAATTCGCTCTCGCGCCGCGGCCGCGTCTCCTTGGGAATGATCAAGTTCACCAAGCATTATGACAAGTCTTCACCCTATCTGAAAAAAGCACTGTTCGAGAACAAGGCGCTGGACGAGGTGGTGTTTTCGGCGCGCCGCACCATCGATGGCGAGACCAAGGATTACCTGGTCGTTACGCTCACCGACGCCTCGATCATGGAATACGACATGTCGCAGGCCGAGGATGAGGAAGACCTGATCGAGGAAGAGGTCAGCTTCGCCTACAAGAAGATCAAGTTCGTCTATGACGACAATGACGAAATCGAAATGGATGTCTATGTCGGCAAGTGAGGGCCGGCGGCCCGACGCGGACAAACTGCAGGTGGGCGGTAGTTCGCGAGCAAAACGCGAAGCGGTCCAGCCCTCACTCTGGGACCGCCTCGTAAACGACCTGCCGGGCATGACCTCCGAGATAGACGGGCTGCGCCGGGCGTTGCAGGAAGAACTCGGCCTCGACCGGCTGGAGACACTGGTTGCGGGCAGCGCGCGGCTCATCGATGCCGATGCGGAGCTGACGGCCGATCAGAAGCGGCGTCTGCACCGCCTGGCCTTTCAGACCCAGCACCGCGTAGAGATGGAAAATCGCGGGGTGGTCGTGTCGGCCCGCGTGCTCAGGGAGGCCGTGCGGCGCGATATCGAGGCTCTGTTCAACACCGAGCGCTTCGAGGCTGTCCCGCTTCTTTCCGATCTCGAAAGCGAGCAGGCAGGGGACAACCCGCCGTCGCTGGCCGATTTTCCGGAGGTGCGACGAAGCGTGCTGAACTATGGCGTGCCTTCCTTCTCCGGCCGTTCCTCCCGCGACTTTGATCGCGAAGCCCTGGCGCGTGAGATCCGCTCGGTGCTTGCAACGTTCGAGCCACGCCTCAAGGAAAGCTCGACGAAGGTCACGGTGACGCTTGGCGACAAGAGCGTGGGTTTGAAGATCGAGATTGACGCGGTGCTGATCATGACGCCGACGCCGGAGCGCATGCGCCTGCGCACCACGATCAATCTCGATAACGGCTTGGCGCGGACCGAATTTAGGGAGGCCTGAGATGGATCGGGTCTTCGTGGAATACTACGAGGAGGAACTGACCCATATCCGTGCGCTGGCTGCGGAATTCGCCGACATGCATCCGGCGGTGGCGCGCAACCTGTCGCTCGACACGGTCCCGTGTCCGGATCCGTATGTCGAGCGGCTGCTTGACGGCGTCGCTTTCCTCGCCGCGCGCACCCGGCTGAAGGTCGATGCGGAACGCTCGCGGTTTTCACGCAGCGTGCTGGACGTCCTCTATCCCGATCTGGTCACGCCGGCGCCGGCAACGGCGATGGTGGTGCTGAAACCCGGCCAGCAGGTCCAGACGATGGTTGCCGGCCATGTCGTCAAGCGCAATACCCGGCTGGTTTCCGGCCTGCAGCCCGGCCTGTCGACGCGCTGCACCTTCACCACCGCCCAGGACATCACGCTGTGGCCGATAGCGGTCACTTCGGTAAGCTATTTTCAAGATCGCAGCGCGCTGGCGGCGGCCGGCATAGCGCCGATCGGCGGTGTTGGTGGCGAGGCGGCACTCCGCATCGTGCTGGCTCGGACCGGAAAAGGCAGGCTCGACGAACTGTCGCTCGACCGGCTTGATCTCTACTTTGCCGGACGCGCCAAGGCGCCACTGCTCTTCGACGCGATTTTCGGCGCCTGCTCGGCCGTTGGCGCACGCGCGGAAGGCAAGACCAATCCCCTATCGCCCTTGCCGGAACCCGAAATGATCGGCATCAGCGACGACGAGTCCCTGATGCCTCGTACCCGTCCGACATTCGAGGGGTACCGTCTGCTGCGCGAATATTTCATGATGCCCGAGCGCTTTCACTATGCGCGAATTTCCGGGCTGCGGCCCGTCGTGCGCCGATGCGCGGCAGGGCTGGAGATCATCTTCATGTTCAGGCGCCCAGTACCTGAACTTGCCGATCTGACGCCGGCTGATTTCGAACTTTTCGCGACGCCGATCATCAATCTCTTCGAACGTGAGTGCAACGTCATCGAGCTCGATCCGCGCAAGACGCGCCAGGTGCTGCATGCCGACCGAACGCGGGCGCGCGACTTCGAAATCTACCGGGTCATCCGGGTCGAGGACGCCGACACCGGGGGCGGCGATGCCGAAATTCCAGAGCTCTTCAGCCTGGGTCAGAATCGCGGCAGCGGCTGGGTCTATTCCACAGAGCGGCGCCCGCGCCGCGCGACGGAAGAGGAGCGGCGCGACGGTCTGACCCGCACTTCTTACACAGGGGACGATGTTTTCCTGGCGATTTCCCGCCCGGTGGAAAGTCAGGCGAACCGGCCGCTGAAGCGTGTCGACATCGTGGCACTTTGTACCAACCGCGATCTGCCTATCCTCGATGACAATCCTACCTTGACGCTGGAGGCCGGCGATCCGGTCGAGACGGTGCGGCTTCTCGGAGCGCTGCGTCCGCCTCGCCCGGCCATTCCCGCGGCGTTGCCTTCGGGCGCGGCGGGCGAATCCCGCGCCGACAATCTCGCCTGGCGGCTCGTGGCGCAGCTGGCGCTCAACTTTCTCAGCCTCGCCAAGGAAGGTCGCGGCGTCGATCCGCTGCATGCGCTGCTTGATCTTTATGCCGACCGGGGAGATCCGAGCCTTGCCCGCAACGTGCATTCGATCGTTCGCATAGACTCGCGGTCCGTGATCGAACGGCTGCAGATCGGCGGGCCAATGTGCTTTGGACGCGGCACGGAAGTGACATTGCACGTGGACCAGTCGGTTCTGGCAGGGCAAAGCACATTGCTGCTTTCGGCCTTGCTGGCGCGGCTGTTTGCCCGTCATGCCGGAATAAACGGCTTTGTGCGAACCCGCACGCGGCTGCTGCAGAAGCAGGAGGATGTGCCATGGCCGATGACGCCCGGCAATCGCTACCTGATCTAGACACGGTCGACCCGATCCAGGCCGAGGGACTGTCCGACGCGTTCGACTTCTTCGAGCTGTTGCGCCGGCTCGAACGGCGGGGCGGGGCGTTCGGCTATTCCGGCCCGCCGGCACGCGAGCCGGCAAGGCTCGGACAGCACGTGCGTCTGAGTTTTTCGGCCAGGGACGTGGTTGAATTCCGCGAAGCGAACGACAAGGCTCCAGCCAGGGTCACGGTCGCAAATCTCGGCCTGATGGGACCTGAAGGCCCCATGCCGCTGCATTTGACGCGCTGGGTGCTCGATCGCCTGTCGCAGCGCTGGTTTACTGGCGCTGACGCGCGGCAGACCAGTGACACGACATTCGTGGACTTCGTCAACATTCTGCAGCACCGCATGATCGCCCTGTATTATCGGGCGTGGGCGGATGCGCATCCGGCGGTACAGGTCGAGCGCGCGATCGGTGGACGCGTTCGCGCCATGCTTGAAGCCATGGCCGGAATCGGACTTCCCGGCACCCAGAATACCGATCTCGATACGGTGAAGCTTCGCCAGGCGGCTTCGCTCGCCAGCCAGGTCGATGGCCCGGAACGGCTGACGCTGTTCCTGGCGGAAGCGTTCAAGGTGCCGGTTCAGATCAAGGAGTTCATCGCCGCCTGGATAACCATACCAACCGGGCTCCAGACCCGCCTTGCCAAAGCCTATGCAGGGCTCGGCCGGGGGGCGACGATCGGCCCACGTGTTTTCAACCGCCAAAGCAGGATCGAACTGCGTGTGGGCCCGTTGGGGTACGAGGAGTTCAAGGCGTTCCTGCCTGGCGGCCAGCGGCTCAAACTGTTCGAGCAAGCCGTTCGCGACATGGTTGGGGAATCGCTCGACGTCGATCTGCGCATCGTGCTTGCGGGTGAAGCGGTGCCGCCGCCGCGTATCGGAACGGTACAGCTCGGCCGGACCGCCTGGCTTGCGCGGCCCGCTGAAAGGGGCGATGCTGACGACATGCGGCTGCGGACAATCGTCGGATGGCGGCCGGAAATGGCGGAGGTCGCGGCATGAGTCTGCTGCTGACGCTGGAGCAAGGGCCACGCACCCAGGCGGTACGGCAAACCCGGCTGGATGAGGGTGAGCTGGTGATCGGCCGCAGCACGGATGCAGGCTGGCAGATCGACGATCCCGACATGTTCGTTTCGCGAGCGCATTGCAAGATCTCGGGCGGACGAGATGGATATTTCATCACCGACACGTCGAGCAGCGGATTGTTCATAAACGACTCTGACAGCCCTCTGGGGGCCGGCAAGTCGACGCGCCTTCTAAGCGGCATGCGGCTGAGACTGGGCGACTACGTCGTACATGTCGACCTGCAGACGCCTGCCGCCCAGGCACCCACAGCCGGCCACCCGATCCCGGAACGCCCACTGCCGGCATCCCAGGCGCCGGCGAGCATCAGCAGCGATGACTTCTTTTCCGCCAAGGTCGAAGAAGAGCCCCGACGGCCACGTCCGGCCGATCTGCCGAACCCGTTCGAGCAGCCGGTTGCGGGCGCGTTCGAGCGTGCTGCCTCCAGCCAGCGTAGTTCGCCTGCTTTCGATGACCCGTTCAGCCTCGATCCGGTTTCAACGCCTGTGTCGAAAGACACCGGCCCTCATCTCGAACCGGGCGTCGCGGCGAGCCAGACGGACCCATTCAGCCTCGACCCAATGCCGTCCCTTAGCCGCGGAGCCCAACTCGCTCAGGGAAAGCCGTCCGATTTCAACGATGATTTTGGTTTCGGACCAGCCGCGGCGACCGGTTCGGCAAATGGCATCGGCTCGGCCGGACAGCGCGAGCGCATCGCCCAACGACCACAATCCGCCAATCCCTGGGACTTGCCAGTACAAGCGGCTGATGTCCCGTCTCCAGCGCGGGCAGGCGCCGCTCCCAAATCCGCCCGCCTGCCTGCGGCGGCGCAGCCGGGAGACATGGCGCTTCGCTCCGCGTTCCTGCACGGCATGGGCGTCGAGGAAGCCGATTTCCCTGGGCGCGACAGCATCGCGGAGATGGAGAAGTTTGGTCGCGAATACCGGCTGATGATGGAAGGCCTGATGCAGCTTCTGCGCAAGCGGGCCGAGGAGAAGGGAAACGCGCGCGTCGCCCAAACCATGGTCGGCGCTTCCGAGGTCAATCCGCTCAAGTTTCTGCCGACGGTCGACGACGCCATCGTCACGCTTATCGCCGAGCGCAGTCCCGGATTTCTCGCCGGCGAAGCGGCAATCGCCGACGCGATTCGCGATCTCGCTCAACATCACGTGCGCGCCTGGCGAGGCGTACAGGGCGCCTTGCGGCGGATGATCGACCGTTTTGACCCGACAGCGATCGAGGAAGAGCTGAAATCGAATTCCGCGATCGGCACCCTGCTTTCGGGGGGACGCGGCGCCAAGCTGTGGGAGCTTTATCGGAAACGCCATCGTGAAATCGCCGAGAGCGCGGAAAAAAGCTTCCTGGGTGAAATCGGCGCTGATTTTCGGGATGCATATGAGGAGGAGTAAGACATGATCGATCGACGCGAATTTGTCGTTGCCCTGGGCGCGACCGGACTGCTTACGGCTTGCCAGAGTGGACCGCCGAAACCATCCGTGATCACCGTCAAACTGACCGGCGGGGCCGGCATGAACCCTGGACCAGGTGGCGGCGACCGGCCGGTGACGGTCCTCGTGATGCGGCTGCGCAGTACCGGGAAATTCAATTCCGCCGATTATTTCGCGCTGCAGGGGGATGCCGGCTCGGCACTCGCAGGCGACCTCATCGGATCGGACCAGATCGCCGTGGGACCGGGAAAGACCGCGTCCAAGACCATCACGGTCGAGCCGGACGCGACGGCGCTGGGCTTCGTTGCGCTGATCCGCGAGCCGGGCGGCCGGAACTGGCGGACAGCCAAGTCGGTGTCGCCGGGATCACAATTCACGGTCAACGTCACGCTTGGCAGCGGCGGCATTTCCGCCTAGCGGCCAGGGCAAGGGGAGCTCAATGCAGAGAGTAGCGGCATGAGCGATGCAAACAGGGTGCTGTGGTCGGAAGGTCTTTTCCTGCGGACCCAGCATTTCCAGCAGCAGGATCGCTTTTTCGAGGCGACGGTGCGCGGCGCGTTGCAGGCCGGGCAACTGCATACGTTCGGCTTTCAGCTGCTGACGCTGGATCAGGCATTGCTGGAGGCCGGCCAGATCTCGATCCTGTCGGCGCGGGGCATCTTTCCGGACGGGACACCCTTCTCCATTCCAGACATGATGGACGCGCCGCGGCCGCTGCCGGTCACCCCAGACACGGGCGCCGGACCGGTGCTGGTCGCCTTGCCGCTGGAGCCTCCCGGCGGTGTCGGCTTCGATCCGGCACATGCCGCCGCTTCAGGAGCACGATATCATGGGCGGATCGTTTCGGTGCGTGACGCCGTCCAGGGCGGAGCAGATCCTGAAGAAATCGAAATTGCCCGTCCGCAAGCGCTGCTGTTGGCGCCCGGCAAGTCGGTCGGCGGCTACACAGCCTTGCCGATAGCCGACCTCAAGGGGGTTCGAGCCGACGGCGGTGTCTCTCTGGACGAAACCTTCCTGCCGCCGACACTGGTTACCGGCGCGGTGGCCTGGTATCGGCAATTGCTTCTGGAAGTTGTCACCGGCCTCGACCAGATCGCCGAGGCGCATGGCAAAATGGTCATGGGTGGGCCTGGGCGCAGCGTCGAAGATCTGCTGATGCTCAATCTCGCCAATGCGGCGCGTCCGCGGCTGGCCCACATGCTGGCGCAAGATGTTTTCCATCCGGCCGAGCTTTACCTGGAGCTTGCAGGGCTCGCCGGTTCGATGGCGACATACGGATCGAGCGCTCGGCGGCTGGGCGAATTGCCCGCTTACGATCATATGGCGCCCGGCCCCGCCTATTCGGCGCTGGCGGATGCGTTGCGCTCGCTCATCCTCAGCCTGCGTTACATCGAACCGAAATCGCGTGCGCTGCCTGTCATGCGGCATTCGACCAATGTCTGGAAAATCCGCATCGACAACCCGAAGCTGCTGGTGGCCAGCCGGATCGTCATCCGGGTCGGTTCGGAGCTGTCGGAGGACGCACTGCGCAAGATATTCGTCAACCAGGCGACGGTCGGCTCGGCCGACCAGTTCGAGGGCCTGTGGAAATCGCGTTTGCCCGGTATTCCGCTGAAACCGCTTCATTCCCAACCGCGCGAGATCCCCTACGATGGCGATCGGCTATGCCTTGAGCTGGACCAGAAAAGCGAGCATTGGGCGTCGCTGCTTGATGCTCCCGGCTTCGTTATCGGGGTTTCGGGCGTCTTGCCAAGCGAGCCGCAGGTGGACTGCTATTCGGTGAACAGGTGAGATCATGAGCCGCGATGATCCTTTCGGACTGTCGGAGGATCGCGAACGCACTCGCATACGATTGACCGGCGCGCCGATGCCGCGGCCGATGGCGCCGCTCTTGCCGGGCGCGGCGGTAAAGCGGTCTCGCACCCACCCGAACGCGCTTGTCAACGCATTCGCGCCCCTGCTCGAATTCGCTCCCGAGCTTGAAAGCGCGCTGCCGCCGGAGAATCCGGAAGCGCTGCGCACCCGGCTGCTCGAAGAACTGGTTCGGGCACGCGACACGGCAATGTCGACGGGGTCCTCGATGGAGCGGGCCGACCAGGCAGCCTGGGTCGTGGCGGCGTTGCTCGACGATCTGGCCCTGAACACGCCATGGGGCGGAGCCAGCGCCTGGCCGCGGCAGCCGCTTGTGGTCATGCTGCGCGGCGACGTCGATGCCGGCACGCAGTTCTTCACGCGCCTCGACGAACTGGAGCGCCATCCCAACCGCGATCGCGAATTGCTTGAACTGCAGTATGATTGCATGGCGCTCGGTTTTCGCGGCAAATATCGCGTGCCTGGGCGGTCAGGCGACCGCTCGCTCAATGCCGTACGCGTGGCGGCGGCCCGCTTCCTGCGCGATGCCGACGCCGAAGGCGCGCCGCTCTCGCCAAACTGGAAGGGCGTGATCGCCTCCGACGAGCCGCGGCGCTTCACCGTTCCGATCTGGGTCATGGCGCTCGGTGCGGCGGTTGTTGCCACGGCAATCCATATCGGGCTGTCGATGGGACTGAGCAGCCAGGCGGTCGAGCTTTCCGCACTTGTTCGCGCGTTGCCGCCGCCTACGCGAGGCGACATCAGCCGTACGTCGCCCAAGGTCGATGCCCCGCCGCCGGAGAAAGTCGATTTTGCGCTGCTGCCGGAATTTCAGGCCGGGGCCCCGGCCGGCCTCAAATCCGCCCTCAGCGGCACCGAGAGCGTCTCGCTGGCCAAGCTGATCATCCAGGCCTCCGACCCAGAACTGTTCCAGTCGTCGCGGCCACAACTAACCGAAGGCTTCGAACCCCTGATCGGTTCGATCGCCAAGGTGATCCTCGCCAATCAGGAGCTGATCGGGAACATCACGGTGGTTGGTCACACGGACAGCGTTCCTCTGCAGAAGACCAATCCGCTGTCGACCAACCAGCGGCTGTCCGAGGCTCGCGCCCAGACGATTGCAGACATGCTGGTCCAAAACGGAGTGCCACGGGACCGCGTTCATTCCGAGGGGCGAGCGGCCACCGATCCAGTGGCCAACGACAGCACGCGCCAGGGGCGAGCCTTGAACCGCCGCGTCGAGGTACTTGTCGAAAAGAGGCTGTGAGATGTTCATCCTGCGCTTCTTCTGGGCGGTTCTGACATCGCGCTGGCTGTGGACGCTGATCGGCATCACACTGCTTTCCCTGGTCATCTGGGTGTTCGGTCCGATCGTCAGGGTCGGTCCCTACGAACCGTTCGCCTCCGAGAACGTGCGCATCGTCATCATCGCGCTGCTGGTCATCTTCTGGCTGATCTGGCTGATCGTCGCTCAGCGCCGGGCGATCCGCGCCAACCGCATGTTCGTCGCGGAGATTGCCGCGCCGGCGGTGGAAAAGCCGCTCAGCCCCGGCGAAGAGAACGTCGCCGTCGTGGGTGCCAAGTTCGCCGAGGTGATGGCCGAACTGAAGCGCCGGAAGCTCGGCGGGCGCAAGTTTCTGCGCGAGATGCCCTGGTACGTGATCGTCGGGCCGCCGGCCACCGGCAAGACCACGGCCTTGCGGCAGTCCGGACTGAATTTTCCGATCGACCTCACCGACGACCTGCAAGGGGTTGGTGGCACGCGCAACTGCGACTGGTTCTTTTCCGAGAACGCGGTTCTGATCGATACCGCCGGCCGCTATGTCCAGCAGGAGAGCCAACCCGATGTCGACGCGGCGGAATGGCTGGGCTTCCTCGACCTTTTGAAGAAGCATCGCGGCCGCCGCGCGCTCAACGGCGTGATCGTCGCGCTTTCGATCGACGTGCTTTCGGAGGGCGACGAAGCCATCAAGGCACACGGCCGCAAGATCCGCCGCCGGTTGGCCGAGCTCAACGACCGGCTCGAAATCCGCCTTCCGGTCTATCTGATGCTGACCAAGGCCGATCTGATCAAGGGTTTCGAGGCTTTCCTCGGCGGCTTGTCGACGGCTTCGCGCGAGCAGGTATGGGGAACGACCTTCGCGCTGGATGCGCGTGTGGACGCCAAGACCATCGAACGTGAAATTTCGACGCTGGCGACGGAACTCGAGCGCCGGCTGGTGCCGCGCCTGGAGGATGAGGACAAGCTCGCCGCCCGCGCCGAGATTTTCAGATTTCCCGCCCAGTTGTCCAGCCTGTCCGAACCGATCCAGGTGCTGGTCGAGGCAATGTTCGGCGAAAGCCGGTATGAAGAGGCCGCATGGCTGCGCGGTCTCTATCTGACATCGGCGACCCAGGAAGGGGCACCTATCGACCGGCTGACCGCGGCGCTTTCGTCGTCCTTCGGCCTCCCACCACGGCGGGCCCTGCCCGTGCAACGGGTGGAGAAACGCAGCTTCTTCCTGAAGAACCTGCTCACGGAAGTCATCTTCAAGGAAGCAGGCCTCGGCACCTTCGACCCGCTGGCGCAACGCCGCCGCGCCTGGATCTGGCGGGGTGCGGCGGCGGCATGCGCGGCGGCGGCCTTGCTGGCCGGCGGGCTGTTCACCTGGTCCTATTTTGACAACCGCAACGCAATTACGGCCCAGGCGAGCCAGTTCGAGGCCCTGCAAACGCCGCTGACCTCTGCTGCCGCAAAACCGGCATCGGTGGAGCAACCCGCCATGGACGGGGCGCTCGAGGCGATGGACGCGGTCGCAAATGCCCGGACACCACCGCCGGGCGCTCCCCAGGATCTGCTGGGTCCATCGGCCTCGGCGGAACTGGTGCGGGCACAGGCGGACACGTACGATCATGCTCTGCGCAATGTTCTCGAGCCACGGATGGTCGCACTGCTCGAGGCGACCATGTGGCGGCAGATCCGCGACCCGGATTTCATGCTCGGCGCTCTGAAGACCTATCGCATGATGACGGGTCTTTCGCAGATGGATCCAGATTTCGCCCAGAACTGGTGGGTGAACAGCCTGCCCGAATTCGCTACCGCGGCACCATTTCCAACCGCCGACGCCGAAGAGCATCAGCTTGCCGCCATCCGCCGGATGGCGGTCGACGAAAGCTATATCGCGCCTGACCAAGCCCTGGTTGCCGAAGCGCTGAAAACAGTGTGCACGATTTCGCTGCCGGCGCGCGCCTACAAGCAGTTGCTGGCCGATCCGGCGGTGGCTGGGCTCAAGGAATGGATCCCAGCGAATTTCGCCGGCCCCAACGGCGCCAAGGTTTTCGCGCGTCGCTCCGACAAGACGCTTCGCGTCGGCATTTCGGGGGCGTTTACCTATGCAGGCTTCCATGACGCCGTTCTAGACCGTATCGAGGACGTGGCGGCACAAGCGGCGCTGGATCGGGCGGTCTTCGCCGGCGGCTGCGCCGAGAACTCCGAAACCTCCGTATCGGCACTGTCGGAGGATATCCTGAAGCTCTATTACGACGACTATGTCGCGCAGTGGGACAGCTTCCTGCGCGATATGAGGCTGGCGCCGTTGACCGATCTCAATGTCGCCAGTGAGAATCTGAAGGATCTCTCCAGCGCCGATTCAGCGCTGAAACGCCTGCTCACCGCGGTCGTTCAGGAGACCGACCTTACCCGGTCCGATGAAGCGCCGGCCGACGACAAGGCTGCGGCCAAGGGCGGCTCGAAACTGCTCGGCAAACTCGGCAAGCTTGGCAAAATCGTGAAAACGGGAGCAAAGCTGCTTCCACGCGCGGGCTCAGCCGACGAGGTGGATCTTACCGGCAATCTGGTGGCCGAGCACTTCAAGCCACTCAAGGGTGCAATCGCCGAGGTCGACGGCCAGCCACCGGCGCTCGACGCCGCGGTGGTGGCTCTGACGGCGCTGTCCAACGTGCTGCAGACGGTCACGGCCAATCCCGACCCCCAGGACGCCATCAAGAAGCAGGGCGGCCTCGCCGAGCTGACGGGGGCGGTCGCCAGGCAAGCGCAGATCCTGCCCGATCCGATCGACGACTGGCTCGGCGGTGTCGCCGGCGACACCAGCGGGTTGACGCAAAAGGCGGTCACCTCGGAGCTCAATGCCATCTGGCGCGCCGACATCCTGCCGTTCTGCCAGGCGGCGCTCAACGACCGTTATCCGTTCAGTCCCGAAAGCGCGGTGGACGTCAATGTCCGCGATTTCGCCCGCCTGTTCGGCCCGGCGGGTCTGATCGATGCCTTCATCAACGACCATTTGATCAGCTATGTAGACACGGCCAGCCAGCCATGGAAATGGCGTGCCGACTTTGGCCTCGACCCTTCGGCGCTTGCCGCGTTCGAGCAGGCCAGGCGGATCCGCGACGATCTCTTTCCCGGTGGCACGGGCCCGGTGATGAGCTTCACGCTCGAACCGAAAGACCTGTCTCCGAACGTCACGCGCGTGACGCTCAATCTCGATGGCCAGACCCTCGTCTACTTCAACAACGCGACGCGGCCGCAACCAATGACCTGGCCTGGCAAGGACGGCACCGGGGTCATCTCGCTCGCCTTCCAGCCTATCGACGGCTCACCCGAAATCATGCTCAACGAAACCGGCAGCTGGGCGTGGCTGAGGATGCTGCGCAGCGGCCGTTTCACCGGAACCTCGCTGTCCGATGTCTACAGCCTGCGCCTGGGGACGAAAGGCATGTACGCCGATTTCGAGCTCAAGGCCGCCAGCGTCGAAAACCCCTACAATCTGCAAATGTTCAAGAAATTCTCATGTCCACCGCAGATATGACTGCGCCCGGCTTTTACGGCAAGATTCCGGCGGCCGGCGATTTCGTGACGCGGCGGCTGACGGGCGACTTTGTTCGCGGCTGGGACCGCTGGCTGGCGCAGCACATCGTTCCGCTGGTCGGCTCGGAATTTTGGCCAAGCACAACCGCGCTGCGCTTTCTGGCTGGCCCGGCTTCCTTCGGCGCATCGGCAGGCATCATTTTGCAGAGTGCCGACAGAGTTGGCAGACAATTCCCTTTGAGCGTGGTTGCGCAGCTTGTCGAAGCTCCCAATCAACTCGCTGACGCCGAGGCGTGGTTTGCCGGGATCGAAGAAGCGGCCATCGCCGCCCAGCACGGCGAGTTGACGCCGGACGAACTGGATACAGTATTGAGCGGACTGCCGGTGCCGCCTGTCGAGGTGGACGACGAGGTCATCAGCCGCATGGTGATGTGGACCGCCCGTTCGGACATTTTCGACATCGATCCGCTTTCGCCGCAAACGACGCTGGAGCAAATCCTTGCCGCCAATTGGGAGACCAGCTGATGGGAGCGAATTCGACGATGTGTAAAACCCGGCACGGTCGCAGACCCGATCGATAGTTATTTCCAGGGCAGTCAAGGCCCGCTGTTTCATCATCGCGTAAAGGATGCGTGGTTTCGAATGTGGATATTGTCCAACGAGACGCCATTCGCCGCCCAGGAAAGCTGGACGCGTGACGAGCGCGGGCACGAGATCTGGCTGATTGCGATCAAGGCGTCTTTCGAGATCGATGCCGACGGCAAGCAGCGGCTCTTGAAGGACCAGACACCGGTCAATCTGGCGCCCGTATATGGCGCGGACCCGAATGAGCTTCTCGACGAGACGGACCTCAACCTGGAAAAGAAACATACCGACATTCTGGTCGACGGACATGTCTATGCGCCCGGCGGGCGTCCGCGCATCGAGAGCGCCGCGCGCATGAAAGTCGGCGACGTGGACAAGACCGTCAATGTCGTGGGCGATCGTGTGTTCATGCCGGGCGCGGTGTCGGTGCGGATGAGTCGGGCGGAAGCATTCACGAAAATGCCTATCAGCTGGCGCCGGACCTACGGCGGCACGGATATGGAAGCATCGACGCCGAACTGGGATCAGCGCAATCCGGTCGGTACCGGCTTTGCTGTCGATCCACAGCGGCTGATCAGCAAGACCGGTCCCAACTTCGAATATCCCGACGCTCCCTATCGCGACCACAGAAGCGGCAAACCGGCAGGTTTTGGGCCAGTGGCACGACACTGGCAGCCGCGTATGAAGTATGCCGGTACTTATGGTGATGACTGGGAGAAAACGCGCGATCCGCTTTTGCCCCGCGATTTCAGCCGCATGTATTACCAATGTGCGCCAGAGGACCAACAAACCAAGACGCCGCTCATCGGCTATGAGGATGTGCGGCTAGGTAACTTCACCGAGAATGGTTTTTGGCAGTTCCTTCTGCCGCGGATCACCTTCGAAATTACAACGCAGTTCTACAATCGTCCGGATCGCGAAAACGGTGAACCCACTATCCATACGCTGCGCATCAAACCTGACCTCAGGCAGTTCTCGATCACGTGGATGTCGACCCTGGCAGTGCCTTACGACGAGGAGCGCCTGAAGATGACTACCCTCAGGGTGCGTGAGCGTACCGGCATTTCGCCAACAATCGCGGCGACCGGGATCTGGCTAGCGGACGAAGACGAATGATGGTCAAGGGAGACACGATTGTCGTCGTGGGCGTGGGGGCGCGTACACCACTGGGTTTCGACGCGACCTCAAGTGCTGCGGCAGTCCGCGCCGGAATTTCCGCCATTCAGGACCATCCCTATATGATCGACCGGTTCGGCGAGCGGATGAAAGTAACTCGCGATACTGGCGTAGACGTCGATCTGCGCGGACCTGACCGGGCTGTTGAGATTGCAGTATCGCCGGCCATTCAAGCGCTAGGGCCGCTTCTGGGATCGGGCCGTGCCGAGGTTACGCTCATCCTGTCGACAGGTGAGTCCCGGCCTGGTCAGCCGGATGGTTTCGCCGCGCAAGTCGATACGCGGCTCCGTAAGCGGTTGGCGCAGCATGTCGCTCTGACAGGTGGGGGCTCGACCGCGGGCGGCCATGCCGGAGGCTTGCTCGCGATCTATCACGCTTGCAAGTCGTTGCGCGAAGGCAGGGCTAAATTCTGCCTCGCTGGTGGCGTCGATACATATCTCGAACCCGAAACATTGGAGTGGCTTGACGAAAACGAGCAGCTTCATTCGGAGGGCAATATCTATGGCTTCTGTCCAGGCGAGGCGGCGGGGTTTACCCTGCTGACGACGCTGGCCACGGCGCGTGCCTCTGGGCTTCACCCGCTGCTCGAAATCGTCGGCTCCTCGATTGCGAGTGAGGAAAACAGGATCAAGACCGAGACGGTGGTATTGGGCGAAGGCCTTGGCGCGGCCTTCCGTTTTCTGTTCCAAGATGGGCCGATCGATCCGGTCGATCGCATCATCTGCGACATGAACGGTGAACGCTATCGCGGCAACGAGTATGGTTTCGCGGTTATCCGCAACCCCGGGCGCTTCAAGGATGCAGCGGATTTCGAGACGCCAGCCGACTGTTGGGGCGATGTCGGCGCTGCGTCCGGTCCGCTGTTCGTGAGCTTGATAACCGAGGCCGAAGCGCGCAACTACCAGAATGGGCCGCTGTCGCTGATCTGGGCTAGTTCCGAAAAAGGCTCCCGCGCCGCCGTGCTGCTGGGTGGACCAAGGAGAGCCGCCTGATGCCCAGTCATATCGTCGTCAACAGCCTCGGCCTGACCTACAAGGGTACAATCGGCATTTCGATCGCGACGATTCCCGATGTCTGTAAGACGCCGACCCCCGGTGGCCCGGTGCCGTTACCTTACCCCAACTTCGCGAACCAGGGAACGCTGAAGGATGGAACGACGACCGTCTTTGCCAAGGGCGGCAAGATGATCGCCATCAAGGGCTCGCAATACGGAATGAGCACCGGCGACGAACCGGGCACGGTTGGTGGCGTGAAGTCCAACGTGTTCAAGAAGGCGACGGATTGGATCACTTATTCCTTCGACGTGAAGATGGATGGCAAGAACGCCTGCCGCCACACTGATAAGAAGTTTCATAACGACAAGAACACGGTCGATCTGGGCGGCAATCTGGACCCATCGACCTGGACTGACGACGACGGCAATTTATGCCTCGATTGCGCGAACGCAAGCTATGATGGCGAGGAACTCAGCAAGTGCCAGAAGGAAGAAATCTGCGGAAAGATCGCGAACTACGACGACGCAGTGAAAGGCAAGGGCAGCAGGACAGTCAAAAAGGCTGGAAAAGCATATAAGGCCAACCGCACAGCGGGTAACAATGCGTGCAAATCGATCAACCGCTACGCACGTGACGATCGGGGCGCCGGCGGCGTGGGGAAGCCGGAAGACATGGGTTTCCATCCCATGTCGAAGAAGTGTGCCGAGGAGACGCTTGCAGACGCGAAGGCAAACGACTTCAAGGGCTACAGCCCTGATCACATGATCGAGATCCAGCATAACGGGCTTCCGACCAGCACTAGCAATTTGGTTTGGATGTCGCAGGGAGCCAACGAATGGTCGGGTACCTGCATGAGGCAGTTAAAAACCAGCGGACCGAACAAGCACACTGGGGTCAAGGGAACCTGCTGTAAAGGAGATCAGAAATGCTGACGCTGCCCGAACTCATTGAACAGTTCCAACAACGAAGCAAGGAATACGATCTTCTGGCCCTCGACGAGAACCTGAGCGACCCGCCCAATCCGCCGGCTACGGAGCAGGACATTCGGCGTTTCGAGAAGGAGATCGGCTATGTCCTGCCCGAGGACTATCGCGCCTTCCTGCTTCTGCATGATGGGTGGCCCGGGTTTGAGGGCGATGCGCCACTGCTCGGCATAGGCAATCGCAATAATCCGGAGACGGTCAAGATACTGCGCGGACGTTCGGGCCTTTTCGATCAGTTCAGTGACGAGAATCCGATCAAGTCCGGCGCGCTGCCGATCCTGATCGCGCCGGGCGTCGACGACATGCTGTTCTATTTCCCAAAGGGGCCCGACGCCGGAAAGTTCGTGTCGTACGACAACGTCGATCGGGAAGACGTGTTCGACACATTCGCGGATTTCCTGCGTGATCGCATAGACACGCTCGACTACCTGATCCGGCAGGAAAAGGAGGGCGTCGATCCGGGCGAGGAAGATTAGCGATGTCGGAGACCCTGCTCGACCTTCAGCGCAAGATTGCGGACAATCTAGTCAGGATCGCGTTCGAGGTGACGGTGTATCCGTGGCGTGTGACCGTCCCGAACTTCGAGCGGATCGTCAGGATATTTCTCGCCTTCTGTCCGCCGGAACAGCTCAAGTTCTTCAGGATCTCGGAGCTTCCTGTCTGGTCTCGGCTTTCTGAGCCGGCCCTTACCCGTTCCGGACGTGAGGCGCAGGCGGACGGCACGCCGATGCCATTCTTCGAGCCGGTGCGAAAGCGGATCCGGGAAGACCGTGCCTTTGTCGCCCGGTTGTGGGACGGCCGTGAGATCGACAACCCACTTGGATCGTGGAGTCTGACAATCGTCCGTGAGAAGTATGCCGGTGAAGGCCTTTTTTCCTATGCTCGGGTCTTGGTGCCACTGGAATCCGACCCCAATGTGCTCGTCGCCCTGGCGAGGCAGTTCGCCGAAGAAATCGAATTGCTGAGCGGGCACGGCGGGCCGGTCTTTGGTTTCAATCCGGTGTTGCCCTATGCCGCCTTTACCAAGATTTATACCCACTCGCGCAGATATCTGGGCATCGACATCGACATGCTGGACATGTGTCCGAGGCACATGAAGCATCGGCTGAAGTCGCCGTGCTGGATAAATCTCATTGGTCACGCGTTCACCTCAACCAACGATCTGCCTTTGTCTCGTGGCGCCAGTTTCCAGGAATCCGGGATTCGTTCGACCCGGCAACGATTCGCGGACGTTCATGTGATCGGCAACAGGCCCGTGCCGCTCAATGTCAATAGGCAGGCGGAGGGCGCTTCCGGCTATCGCGCCTATGGGGAGGCCATTTCAGACTTCGTGCTATCCGAGGCCGATACGGGTCCGCTCGACGGCGAGGGGTTTTTCAACAACCCGGGCACAACGGACGACTGGCTGCATCGCTTTGGCAGGGCTTCGGCCTGGGTGCCGGACGGCATATTCAAGACAGGATAGAACCCCACCCCTTCACCTTCTCCGCCACTGGCACCTTCACGCCAAAATCCCCAAAGTGCTCCTCGAAGGCCGGGCCAAGCTCAGCCGGGTCGAGCGTGAACAGCCCGTCCACACTGCGCGCTTCCGGGAAGGTTTCCAGGAGCGCACCACCCGCCGCCACGGCAAGTGCAGGCGTGCGCATCTGATGCATCAGCCAGTGCAGGATCGTGCGGTCGCCCAGCATGCCCGCTCCGCGCACGGCGAGCGGCGCGGTCTCGGGTGATTTGAGCAAGCCGCCCATGAAGGCGCGTACCTCCGCTTCGGGCCCGGCCTTGACCAGTGCTCTGAGTGCCGCAAGCGCATCTGGTCCATTCGCCAGCACCTGTCTCTTCAGTTCCGGTTGCGCCAGATCGCCCGAGCCAAGCTCGTTGAGCGACCAGGCGCTCCATATCCGCACCCGTTCATGGTCCGCCTCAAGTGCTTCGGACATCTCTTGCACGAGGTCTGCCCGCTTCAATGTTCCGGCAAGGCGCAGGCTTGTGGCGCGCACGCGGACGTCGGGATCGCGAACAAGGCGGCCGAGCATCTGCTTTGGATCGACTCGATGTTCCAGGCAGGCGGACACGCCGAGAAATCGCTTGAAGGCATCCGGGGAGCCGATCCAATCGCGCACCAGCGGGGCGATCGTCTTTGCCTTGTGCCATGCCAGCGCGCCGATCAGGCCGTAGGCGTCGTCTTCGGATGTGCGGGCCATCTCTACCGCCTCGGCAATTTGGGAGCTGTCACCCTGCTCGATCGCCATCCATCCATAGAGGAACAATTCGCCCTTTTCTGGGAAGTCCTCATACGCCGCCACTACAAACGGCCAAGCGGCCGGTCCAGCGATACGCAGACCATCCAGGTTGGCTTCCAAGCGCCAGTCGATGCCGGCGACCACATGAAGATCCGGCGGATCATCCTCCATCAGCGTGTCGCGCTGCGCCCAGAAGAACGCGGCCTGCTCGGCGTGCTGTCTGACGACATCCGGTACTATTTGCCGCTGCTCCGGTGCCTCTTCTGGTTTCTGCGCCGCCATCAATTGAGATCGATCGAGCCGCCGCGGATGCGATTGGCGGCGCTCGCCTGGCTGGTGACATAGGTGCCGCGAATGGTGATGCGGCCATCTTTTTCCATGAGGATCGTCGCCTTGCCGCAGCGCAATTCGATGCGCTCTTCGCCGATGATGCGAACGCGCTCGCCGTCGCGCACGATTTGCGGCGCGGCGGTCTTGCGCGCCGGCTCGACAATGCGGCCGACGATCAGCGGCTTCATGGCGTCGCCCTCCTGGAACAGCAAAGCCACCTCGGAGCCGATCATATCGGCCGTCAGTTCGGCCAAGCTGCGCGCCGGCAAGGCTGTCTCTTCCGGATTGCCGGGAAACACCACCAGCGGCGACGCGGCATCGTCGAAACCGAGAAAGATGCCGATCACCACACCGTCAATGCGTTCGCGAACGTCGCTCATCGCTACACCTCAATTCTCGCTGATCTTCGAGCCCTTCATCGTGATGTCGCTGGAAGCCTTGATGCTGATCTTGCCCGACGCCTTAACGGAAATATCCTTGCCCTCGATGCCGATTGTGCCGTCTTTCTTCATCATGATCTTGGCCGAGCCGCATTGGATCAGGATTTCGTCGCCTGCGTCTATCACCAGCTTCTTGCCTACTTTGATCGAGCTATCCTGGCTAATGCTGATCCCACTATCCTTTGCGACGCTGAGCGAATGAGCACCGCCGACACTTGTGGCATCGTCGTCCGCGATGCTGGCGCTGCGCCCGGCGCCGACGCTGAAAGTCTGGCTGCTGCCGGTGGTGACGCTCTGATCGGCGGCGATGTTGACGGTTTGACCCGCACCGATTGTCCAGCTGTCGGCCGCGCCGATGCTGTGAGACTGCGCGGCGCCTACAGTAACGGAGCGCGAGGCGCCAATGGTGTTTGTCTGTACCGCACCCACGCTTCGGGTTTCGGATGCCCCGACGCTGTCGACCCGGGCCGCGCCAACGCTTACTGTCTGGACGATCGCGACAGTCTGTGTGTGATTGGCGCCAATCGTTTCGGTGGAGTTCGAACCGATACTGATCGTCTCGTTCGATCCGACCGTCAGCGAACGATCGACCCCCACCGTCTCGGTGTCGTTGTTGCCGATATTCGTGGTCTGGTCGACGCCAACCTTGACCGTCTTGTTGTTGCCGACGTCCTCGTCGAGGTTGTGGCCGACGGAATGCTTGGCATCGTGGTCGATGCGGTCGGACTGGTCGTGCTGCACCAGCTTGGTGCGGTCGTGCTTGATCAGAAGGTTGTGGTCCTTCTGCGCCTGGAAGTTGACCAGTTCGGAGCCGGCCTTGTCTTCGAACATCAGCTCGTTGTAGCCGCCACCACCGAGCGAGGAGTTCGACTTCCAGCCAGACTGGGTGGCGCTGCCCGGCAGGCCGTAGGGTGGCATCTGCGAGGCATTGTAGACCCGGCCGGTGATGATCGGCAAGTCCGGGTCGCCTTCGATGAAGTCGACGATAACCTCCTGGCCAATGCGCGGTATCTGGATGAAGCCCCAGCCGCTGCCGGCCCAGGTCTGTGAGACCCGCACGAAACAGGAACTGTTCTCGTCCTTCTTGCCCAGACGGTCCCAGTGGAACTGCACCTTCACCCGTGCGTATTTGTCGGTGAATATTTCCTGGCCTGACGGGCCGACCACCGTTGCCGTCTGCGGCCCGCGCATGATCGGCCGTGGCGTGATGCGCGGCGGACGATAGGGCAAGGCGGTCGGCGCCACCCCGAGGATCACCTTGAAGTTCTCGCTGTCGACATCCGTATGGCTTCTGTATCCCGGATCGAACAGCCTGTATTCGGCGCTGACCACCAGATACTCCTGGTTCTGATCCTCGCGCGGAAAGCCATCCAGCTTGAAGGTGCAGCCGGAAAACAGGCCGCGCACGGTTCCGACCGCGGCAATGCGCTGGTGGACGGCCTGGATTTCCTCGCGGCGGATCGCAGCCAGGCTGTCGCCCCGTCCCACTTCGAGATGCGCGCCGGGCTGGCGATAATTCTCGCCGGCGGCCAGCTTGTGACTGAACGGCTGCGCCGACTTGGCCATCAGGTCGGCGCCCGGCTTCTTGAAATCGTAATCGGTGTGGGCATAGGCGCCTGGGCGCACAGAACTGCCCGGTATCCATTCGGTGATGTATTCGACATCGCGCCGGGAGCCCTGCCCCTCAAAGTGATAGGGCACTTTCTCGTAGCCCGGCGCCGGCTTCAGCTTGCTCATCGCATCGGCCAGGACAAGCGTATGTTTGCCCTCGTCATGCTCGAAGAAATACAGGATGCCTTCGTGCTCCAGCAGTCTCTGTACAAAATCCAGATCGGTCTCGTCGTATTGCACGCAGTATTCGCGCTGGGGATAGGATCCCTGCAGACGCAGATCGAATTCCGCCGTGCTGTATTTCTTGAAGACGTCCTTGACGATGTCGATGACGCTCTTGTTCTGGAAAATACGGCAATCGGTGGTATTGCCGAGAAACCAGAGCCACGGCCTGATGACCGCCTCGTAGTAGGCCAGCCGGTCTTCGATGCGGGTCAGGCGAAACTCTGAGACGAAGCCGCTGAACCACCGTTTCGGATCGGATTCACCTTCTACCGAAATCACACCCCCCAGCATCTTCAGGGGATCGATATCGGGGCTGGGGCTGACGAATCCGACCGTATAGGCCAAACAACGGCTGATCTCATCGCGCCCGACAAGATGCGTGAAGGTCAACAGCTCGGCGCCAACCGGTGTCTGAACAACCGTGGCACGTTCGTTCGGCATGGGTCGTGCCCCTCCTGGACGCGGCCGCCGGTACGGTGGATTTGAAGTTCCCGCCATCCGCTCAGGAACTTTTTGGACCCGCCGCACCAGGCTATGTCGAGCCTACCACATGTTGTCCTGCTGACCAAAGCGGTCGCACAGTGGCTGAACCTTGCCCTGTCGATGCGCCGGCTCGAAACGCTGCTGTCCTGTTGTGCCCGCAAACTGCTAGAATGGTGGAGTATCGATCAGCGCGCGACGGCGATCCTAGATGTACATCAGTCTCCAAATCAACAATATCGACGCCTTGCCCGCTGATTACCCGACCGGCTACGCGGCGCGTGATCGCGGCTTCGAAATCGGACGCGATGCTTGTGACTGGACCTTGCCGGACCCCGACAAGTTCATCTCGGGCCGGCACTGCGAAGTTCGATACGAGGCAGGCGCGTTCTGGCTGCACGATGTTTCGCGCAACGGAACCTACATCAACGGATCGAGCCAGCGCATGACCGGCCCGCATCGGCTGAGCCATGGCGACCGGGTGCTGATCGGCCGTTATGTCATCTTCGTAGCGATCGACGACGAGCGCGCCACGACCGGTCATCCTCAAGTCCGCCACGGTTCGACACAACGAGAAATGCCGGCCGCGACAGGCCGGCCGCTTGAATTCGCCGCCGAGCCGTTCTTCACTCCGGCGGAGCAACGGTCCGGGCAGCGGGTTCCGGCGTTCTCATCGCAATCGCCTCTCCCCTCGACAAGAGACGAAGTGCTGCGGGAAATCGCGATCGCGGCCGGCATCTCGCCGGAATTGCTTCAATCGCGCGACCCACATGAAGTTGCCGCCGAAATCGGCGCGGTCCTACGGACGGTGGTCGAGGAACTGACCTTGCTGCTGAAAGCACGCGCGGCCGCGAAAATGCTGGCCAAGAGCACACAGCGAACGATGATCAGCGCTGCCGACAACAATCCCCTGAAGTTCGTCCCGGGAACCGACGACATCCTCGAAATCATGTTCGCACGGCGCAGAGCCGGCTACCTCGATGCCAGGCACAGTATCGAAGATGCTTTCCGCGATCTCAAGACGCACGAATTCGCGACCTATGCCGCCATGCAAGCCGCGCTGTCGCGATTGCTTGACGACCTGTCTCCCGAAGCGATCGGCAAAAAGCTCCCACCGACGTCGTTCTCGTCGAAGAAAAGCCAGGCCTGGGACGCTTTTGTCGCGACCTGGCGCACCATGGAGGAAGCACACGAGAACGGCATGCTGGACATATTCCTGGCCTATTTCAGCGAGGCCTATGCCAAAGCCGACAAGCAAAAATAGACCGTTTCAAGGGAGCCGTGGCGCCGTAGCCGGCGAAGAAAATCTCTTACGCGCTCGGCATAGGTTCCAATCGACGGGTTCTGAGATTACGATCGCATACGACAATTCGCTAAGCGGGTAAGGCTGATCGACCTGGGGGTCTGCGGCAAATGTCATCTTACGGCGGGATAGTAAGTTGTAGCCGACCTTCCTCCGGACACTGCCCTGGCCCGCAGGGCTTGCATTTGCTTTACCTGTCCGCGAACCGCTTTGCGCCCGTTTTGCGCAGACGCGGGCGCCGCGCGTGGACGGACGATCTGCAATGAGTTCGAAGGACGATCCTTTCGGCCCGGCGGGCAAGACCGTCATTCGCGCCCCTCCACGGCGTGAGCGAAAACCGGCGCCTATCCCTCAGGAGCCCGTCGCGGATGGCGGGCAGGCCTCGCAGATCAAGGATTCGACCGTGTTCGATCCCGGCGTCGGCCGGCATACACCGCCGGGCTGGACGTCCGGGACCGTGATTTATCAAGGAGCTCCTTCCGTTGCGGCAGGAGGCGCTTCGGCAGCGGCGGCGACTTCAGCCCTGCGGCAGGAAACCCTGCTCAATGTCACGGACAGGGTCAGATATTCCGCGGCGAACCCGATTCTTGCGGCAGCCGCACCGTTGCTGATGCTGTTCGGCCAACTCAGGCTTATTCCCGTCGAGAGACAAGCGGAGCCGTTGGCGGAACATGTCACCGAGGCGATTGATAGATTCGACAGGACACTGGAGAAATCAGGTGTCGCCGAAGAGGATGCGCGGATTGCAAAATTTGTCCTCTGCGAAACCGCGGACGATCTGATCGGCAACTTGCCTTGGCCAAAAAAAGACGCTTGGGCGCAGCACAGCATGCTGTCGCGGTTCTTTCACGTCGAACCCAGCGGCACCGGCTTTTTCGAAGCGCTGAACAAGATACTGGCCAACCCGGAGGCGCACCATGATCTGCTCGAACTGATGCATGCCTGCCTGTCGCTGGGGTTCGAGGGCCAGTACCGGGGCATGAGGCGCGAAGACAACAATCTCGAGCGCGTTCGACGCGACGTCTACGAGACGCTTCGCTACTTCAGGGCGCGTGCCGGCAAAGACATCTCGCCGCACTGGCAGGGCTTGGCGACGACCATGACGCAGTCGTCGACCCGCCTGCCGCTGTGGGTCGTGGGGGCAGCGGCGTCGGCGCTGCTGACTGCCGCATTCTTCGCACTGCGCGTCTTCATCACCAATGAAGGCGACGCCGCCGCCGGTGAACTACTGGCGCTCAACCCATCGACACCGATCTCCATCGAGCGCGCCAGCGTGGCGCCATTGGCGGAGCCGGCGAAAGTCATCCCACCCGCCGCCACAACCACGCAGATCGATCGCATCCGTTCGGCACTGGCCAAGGAGGTCGAAGGCGGCGGTCTGACCATCGGCACGAAGGGCGACTTCATCGTGGTGGAAATCAACAATCTCCTGCTGTTCCAGTCCGGCAAGGCCGAGGCGAAGCCAGAGTTCCAGCCCATTGCTGCTGATATCGCCGCGGCCCTGGAACCCGAGCCCGGACCGATCAGGATCATCGGCCATACGGATAATGTGAAGCCGCGAAAATCGAGCCCGTTCAAATCCAACTTCGACCTCTCCGTCGCCAGGGCGAAGGCTGTCGAAACAATGATGGCGCCGAAGTTCAGCGATCCTTCGCGACTGACGGTCGACGGCAAGGGCGAGGACGAGCCAATCGCCGACAATGCCACGCCGGAAGGCCGCGCCAAGAACCGCCGTGTCGATGTGATGATCGCCAAGGAGGAAACATTGTGAACACGGCCAGTTGGAAGCGGCCATGACGCGTTGGCTGCCGCGGATCTTCAGCATGATCGCGCTGGCCGGCCTCGCGGCGGCGGTGTGGTTTGCCGGACCCTTGATCCGCTTCGCCGATGCCCGTCCTCTCGGACCTGCCTGGCTGCGTGCGACTATCGTTGGTGTGATCGTGGCAGCGCTCGCGCTTTTCCACGGCCTGCGTTTCTGGAAAGCGAGAAAAGCGCAAAAAGAGCTCGAAACCGTGGTCGCACACAACGACGACCGCAATGACGACTCGCGGGTGCTCGAAGCCCGCATGAACGAAGCGATCGCTGCGCTCAAACGGTCGAGCGGCAAGCGCAACTTCCTCTATGAGATCCCCTGGTACATCGTCATCGGCCCGCCCGGCGCGGGCAAGACTACGGCACTGGTCAATTCGGGTCTGAATTTTCCGCTGGCCGGTTCGGGTAATGCCCAGCCAGTTGCTGGCGTTGGCGGAACACGCGCCTGCGACTGGTGGTTTACCGACCAGGCCGTGCTGATCGATACCGCGGGACGCTACACGACCCAGGATTCCAATGCCGAGAGCGACAAGAAGAGCTGGCTCGCCTTCTTGTCGCTGCTCAAGAGATACCGCACACGGCAACCGATAAACGGCGTTATCCTGGCCATCAGCCTTGCCGATCTCATCAGCTCCGACGATCAGCAGCTTGACGCTCACGTCGTCGAGATACGCAGTCGCCTGCGGGAAATCCACGAGACGCTGAAAATCCAGTTTCCGGTGTATCTGCTGTTCACCAAGGCCGACCTGGTTTCCGGGTTCATGGATTACTTCGGCGGCTTCGACGAGCCCCGCCGGCGCAAGGTATGGGGCGCGACGTTCCAGACCACGGATCGCAACAAGAACATGGCCGCCGAGGCGCCGGCCGAATTCGAGGCACTGGCAAGACGCCTGGTAGAGGAGATGCCTGACCGTCTTCAGGAAGAGGCTGATCCGGTCGCGCGCATATCCGTCTTTGGCTTTCCGGCACAATTTGGTGCGCTGAAAGGCCGAGTTTCGAATTTTATCGCCAGCCTGTTCGATCCGACCCGCAGCCAGGTGAATGTCAGCCTGCGTGGACTCTATTTTTCTTCAGGCACGCAAGAGGGAACGCCAATCGATCAGGTGTTGGGCGCGATCGGCCGCAGCTTCGGCGGCAATGCCCGCGCCCACCTTTCCGGAACCGGCAAAAGCTTCTTTTTGCATGATCTGCTGACGGGCGTCATTTTTGCCGAATCCGGATGGGTTTCGTACGATAAATCGGCAGTAAGACGTGCGGCGATCGCCAGATTCGGGGCGCTTTGCGCCATCGCGTTGATCGCGGCGGCGGCCCTCGGCACCCTGGCCCTGAGCTTCACAGCCAACAGGTCGTTGATCGCCTCCACCACGCAGGCCACGAGCCAGTATCGCACGACGGCGGACGCGCTGCTCAAAAGTACCGAGGTGACCGATGTCGACCTCGAAAACGCCATCGGCCCGCTCGACCAGTTGCGCAATCTGCCGGCTGGATTCGAAACTGGTGACCTGCCGACACCGATCGAGGAGACGTTCGGCCTCAGCCAGCGGGACAGACTTCTTTCGGCATCCAAGACGGCTTACCGGCAAGCGCTGGAACGAATGCTCCGATCACGCCTGCTGATCCAGGCCGAGCGGACTATCCAGGCCAAGATGGCTGATCCCGCCGCGCTCTACGAGCCGTTGAAAATCTATTTGATGCTTGGCGGCAAGGCGCCGAAGGTCGACGACGCGTTGGTCGTTTCCTGGATGAAGCAGGATTGGGAGCAGAACCGGTATCCAGGTGAAAACAACCGCGAAGGACGCGAGCAGCTCGAAAAGCACCTGCGCGCCATGCTTGCGTTGGACGATGCCTACGATCCGGTTTTCGAACTCAACCGGCCGCTCGTCGAAGCCGCTCAACGGTCGCTCGGGCGCATGAGCCTTGCCGACCGTGCCTCCGCTTTGGTCAAATCAGCGGTATACGCGGCAGCGTTGGATGATTTTTCTGTTTCCCTGAAAAGCGGCCCGGAAGCGCAGTTGCTGTTCGAGCGAGTCGATGGCGGCGATCTGTCGGGCCTTCGTGTTCCCGGCATCTATACCTACGCCGGCTTCAATAATTTCTATCTCGTGCAACTCTCCCGCATTGCCCAGACGCTCGTCGACGACCAGTGGGTCCTCGGTGGTGGGGGCGAGCAAGGCGGCATCGATCAGGAGTTGCCCAAGCTCGGCCCCGAACTTCTCGATCGCTATGGGAAGGAGTTCGCAACGGCGTGGAACGGTGTTCTCGACGGGTTGAAGTTCAAAGCGATGCTGAAGGACAAGCCGCACTATATCGCGCTTTCCGCCGTCGCCTCGCCAACCTCGCCGATCGAACAGCTGTTTACCGCGATCGCCGACGAAACGGCCCTGACGCGGGACGCTGCTTCCAGCAAGGATTCAGGCACCGGGCTTGAAGACGGCGCGGTTCAAAGCCAGTCACAGGACGCCGCGAACATGGCCAGAGGCCTGGCTCGCATCGGCATTCAAATCGCCACCGGAAAATCGCAAAGCCGTGCCAGCACAGGATCCGCAGCAGCGCAAAACCAGAACCCGGGAGCCAACATCGAAGCGCAGTTCAGATCGTTCCAGGTCTTGGTGGGCGGACCTGCCGGGCACCGCCCGATCGATGCATTGACCCAGAATTTCCGCGATATCTACCAGAGCCTGCAACTGGCGACCGACGTTCCCTCCCAGACTGAACGCGTCAACGCAAATCTGCAGCTTCAGATCGCCACCCTTCGCGCCAATGTCTCGCGTTTGCCCAAACAACTCGGCCGGATGGTCAACGCGACGGCGGACGAGTTTGAAGGCAACGTCGCTGAGACCTCGGTGGCGAATTTGAACCAGATGCTCGACCAGACGGTCACACAGCCCTGCGAGGCGGCGGTCAACGGCCGTTATCCTTTCGCCGGCAATGGTAGCGAGGACATCGCGATGGCGGATTTCGCGAAATTGTTCGCCCCTGGCGGGCTGATGGACCGGTTCTTCGCGCAAAATCTCGCATCGCTGATCGACATGACCGGTCAGGACTGGAACTGGAAACAGGATGCGCGCTTCGGGCGCGACCTGTCGAAATCGACGCTGAAAAACTTCCAGCTGGCGGCCGAAATCCGCGGAGCCTTTTTTCCCCAGGGCGGTTCGGTGCCCTCGGTGAGCGTGACCTTCACGCCGTTCTCACTGCATGGCGATGCCGATGCGGCGGTGCTCGATGTCGACGGCCAGACCGTCCAGAGCAATCAGGCGGGCAACGCGCCAAGCACGGTGGCCTGGCCGAGCGGCACGGCCTCCGGGTCCGCCAGCCTCAATCTGACGCCGGAAATGCCAGGCCGCGAATCCACCATCAAGTTCGAAGGGCCGTGGGCGCTGAAGCGGCTGCTGGACAAGGCGACCATCACTGGCAACGACAATAATGTTGAAGCGCGGTTCGTGATCGGCGGGCGCGACGTCACCTATACGATCCAGACCGGTTCCGGCCCCAACCCCTTCTTCCTTCCCGCACTTTCCGGATTCAGCTGTCCGAAGGCGTTTTGAGATGGGCTTCGAGCCTTTCAGAGCGGTGAGACCCTGCATGTGCCTCGAGCGCTAGACCTTAATTTCGGTACTCTAATGTTCGAGCCTGTGGCAAAGTGGCTTGAGCGGGCGCCTGGCGGTGTGCCGTAGAGGGCGCTTGAGAAGCGCTTGGTGGCAAATTGAACGATGTCGCCCTTCCCGTTGAAAGCTTCGGCGTGAGCCACAAAGGCTGTGTCCGCGAGCACAATGAGGACAGCTATCTGCTCGAGCCACGAACCGGCCTCTGGGTGGTGGCCGACGGAATGGGCGGGCATGAGGCCGGAGAGGTCGCCTCGGCCAGCATTGTCGACCATCTGGCGACGATCGGCATCGCAAGCTCCGCGCCGGATTTGCGGGCGCGTTTCGAGGACAGGCTGAGCCGGGCCAATGCCGAGATCCGCGGCATATCGGAATCTCGCGGCATAACCATCGGTTCCACCGTAGCCGCCCTGTTGGCGATGGACGGACGGTTTGCCTGCCTGTGGGCGGGCGATAGCCGCGTTTATCTGATCCGCAACGCCTCGATCTCGCAGATTTCGAAAGACCACACCGAAGTCCAGGAACTCCTCGATCGAGGCATGATCACCGCAGCCGAGGCGCTCACCTGGCCACGCCGCAATGTCATCACGCATGCGGTCGGCGTCAGCGACGAATTCGTCATCGATTTCCAGCAAGGCGAACTGATGCCGGGGGATATTTTTGTGTTGAGCACCGACGGGCTGACAGCGCACGTCACCGACGCGGAGATCGAGGCCGCTGTAGTATCGGCGACACCTCAGGCGGCGTGCGAAAATCTGCTGGAAACGGTGCTGACGCGGGGCGGAACGGACAATGTCACCATTGTGCTGGTGAAGATCGGCAACGAGCGCAACGGACAATCGCTCCACCCTGATCTGTCCAGAGCGGAGGGCCAAGGCTAATGAGCGCCGACGACAAGACGCGAATATCGCCGCAGGTGGCCAACACCGCCGTAGGCACGCAGCTCAGCGGCATCTATGAACTTGACGAGCGGATCGCATTCGGCGGCATGGGCGAGGTCTACCGTGGCCACAACATCCAGACCGGAGACCACGTCGCGATCAAGATCGTTCTGCCCGAGTTTGCCCGTGACCAGACGATCCTGTCCTTGTTCCGCAAGGAGGCCTCGATCCTCAACCACCTGTCGCATGATGCGGTCGTGCGATACCACGTCTTCACGATCGATCCGGGGATCGGCCGTCCCTACCTTGCCATGGAATTCGTCGACGGCGAGTCGCTGTTCGACATCATGCGGCGTGGGCCGATGCCGACGGAAGAGGTGTGCAAGCTCTGCCATCGCCTCGCATCCGGCCTGAGCGCCGTACATCAGGCGGGAGCAATCCATCGCGATCTCTCGCCGGACAACATCATCCTGCCAGGGGGCCGGGTCGACCGCGCAAAGATCATCGATTTCGGCATTGCGCGATCAGCGACCGTAGGCGGGGAGACGCTGATCGGCGGAAAGTTCGCAGGAAAGTACAACTACGTTTCGCCCGAACAGCTCGGCCTGTACAGCGGCGACGTCAGTGAACAGTCCGACATCTACAGCCTTGGGCTGGTGCTGGCCGCCGCTCTGCGCGGCAAACCGATCGACATGAGCGGATCGCAGTTCGAGATCATCGAAAAGCGCCGGGTCGTGCCTGATCTCTCCGACATCGACGACGATTTTCGTGGCATTGTTGAATCCATGCTGCAACCGGATCCGCGAGACCGGCCAGTCAGCATGGCGGACATCGCCAGAATGACACGTGGCGAAGACGAAGGAACGATGCCGCCGACGTCCAGGATACCCCGGGACCGGCCGGCTTTGCCGCCAGCCGGGCAAACCCTTGCTCCTGATCCCCAGGGCCAGCCCCAGCCGTCCAATGTCGCGGGACACAAGGCGCCGACGGCAACAGGCCCGGGCGAGCAGCGCTTCGTCCCGCATGTCCGGCCCGCGCATTTGTCCGACCCGCGGCCCTCGCCGGTCGCCGGTCCTCCACGCGCGGTCACGGCGGATGTTCCCGGAAAATCCACGAGGACCCGAACCATCGCGATCGCTGCCTTGGCGACGCTGGCTGTCGCCTCAAGCGCGGGCCTGTATCTGAGCGGCTTCATGACGCCTGCTACGCCAACTGTCGGCAAGACATCGCTTTCCGCGCCCGAACCAACAAAGCCTGTACCGGAAACGTCGAAGCCAGCTCCCACGGACAAAGTCGCGAACGCCCCTGAGCCTGCAAAGGCAGTTCCGCCCGCGCAGCCGGAGGCCAGCGTACCGCCGGCTGAAGATCAGCCAGACGCCGCGGCGGCTCAAAAGCCGCAACCGGCCAAGCCCGCCGAAGTCCCTTCGAAGACCGAGGAACCCGCGAAGCCGCCGGCAATGGAAGCGCAATCGCAAACAGAGGCGAATCCGCCGCCGGCTGGAAGCCAGGCAGATGCCAAGGCTGTGCAAACGCCGGAGCTGGCGAAGTCCACTGTCCCCGCGCAAACTAAGGAACCTCCGAAGTCATCGGCAACGGACGCCCAGCAGCCGTTCGAAAAGACACCGCCGGCCCAGCCAGCGGTTGTGGAGAGCCCAAAGCCCGAACCACGGATCAGCCAGCCGGCAGTGCCCAAGATGACCGCGCCGACGCCCAAATCCACTGCAAGCCAGACGGATGCCGCGAACGCAGAGAACCAAAAGGCGATGTCGCCGGAAACCAAACAGCCGAACCCTGTCGTCGCATTGAATGTGCCCAAACCAGCGATCCCCCCGGTCGTCGACGACATCGCGCAACGAGTCTCCTGGGTTCGCGACTTCAGCGGTGGCGACTGTTTCTACGCGACCATGACGTCGGCAACCGACAACGCCGCCGCGATCGAAGGATTTGGAACGGCGGTCCAGCCGTTCGAACAGATGCTGGGCGATTTCCAGGCAAAATTCCATGTCGAGCCGGACATCAGCGTCCGCCTCATTGAGCCGAGCCAATGCGAGGTCACCAATTTTCTGCGCTTTCTGGGGCAGACCGCGGCCGACAAGCCGCGGCTTGTTCTCGACCGGACGTCGGTGCCGAACGGTACGCCGATCAGCGGCACGCTGGTGACGCGTGGCGGCCTCATTTCCAGCGTGCTGCTGATTGATCACAAAGGCATGGCGTTCAGTCTAGACGACCGCATCGTCGCACAATCGGACAAGGCTACCTTCAGCATCCCGATTGGTCTCGGCGCCGCCGACAAGGCCGCGGGAAAGGTCGTGCCGCAGATCATAATGGTGATCACGGGGCCGCAGGATATTCAGGCGGCTGCGTTCTCCACGCCGACGCCAGCCTCGGTGCTGCTGCCCAAAATTCTCGAGGAAATCGAGACCAACGGATCTCAGTTCTCAGCCACTGCCAAGTATTTCCGACTCGGCGGATAGCATGGGCGCCCGATGGAACTTCGCTCGTGTTTGCCCCACTCGTCCGCCGACCTGCCCATAGAGCAGCGTAGTCCGGTTCGAGCCCTGCTTGCGCTCGCGGGCCGCATGAAGCTTGCGGTCATCTCGGGCGCCGCGCTGCTGGCCGTGCTGTCATCTAGCGAAGCGCGCGCCGAATTCACGGTCTGCAATCAGACTCTCGACGTCGTCAATCTCGCGGTCGGCCAGAAGATCGACAATGCGGACCAGACCGACGGCTGGTGGACTATCGGCGCAAATCAATGCGTGAATGTCATCCGGGAGGAACTGACGAACCGCTACATCTACATCTATGCAACGGACGTCTTCGGCCACGCGATCCTGACAGGGTCGACCGAGATGTGCATCGAACGGCGACGTTTCTCCATCCGCGGCATCGACGAATGCTGGCAGCGCGGCCATATCGCCGCGCAATTCCTCGAAGTCGACACGCTTGAGCAGGTGCGGTGGACGTTCTTCCTGACCGGAAGCAACCCGTGACGCACAGTATCGACACGAGCTTCAGGCAGAAGAAGCAGGCCCGCCTTGCCCTTCGAAGACGCAAGTTCTGGCGCCGGCTGCTTGCCGGTCTTGCCGCGATTGTCCTGCTGTTGATCGCCTTGGGCTTCTACTTGACCGCGGACTATTGGTCTTTCGGCGACGAAGACGAAGAACTGCACGCGGTCGAAGGGGTGGACGACGTGCCGGCCGATGCCTCGGTCTATGTGCCTGCCATCATAGACCTTGCCGGGGACCCGATGTGGATTACCCTTGCCCCCGATGCCGACACCACGTCGAAAGGCCATTCGATCGCGAGGCCGGCGGATCTCGATCAGGCCGGGGTTTCTCCGCGGATCGAAATCCTGTCGGATGTGATGCTCAGCGCCAGCGAAAAATTCATGACGACGATACCGTCGACGCAGGAGGACTTCGCATTCTTCCAGGCACAACGGCAGACCGCCTCGCCACCGTCCGACGATCCGCAGGACGATCTTCAGCCACCGGCGGGGGACCTGCAGAACGATCTTCAGCCCTCGCCTGCTCCTAACGAGACCCCGTCTGTCCCGGGACAGCAGATGGACACCGACGATCCCGAAGCAGGCTGGGGTGAAACAATTGATGCAGGCGAGGCAGCCCTTCCCGCATTCCAGAAAACACAGATCGAAAACAACACGAGTGTCGCAACCGTCGCGAATGAATACCAGCGGTTCGAGGCAACAGAAGACACGTTCGTGAAAATCCTCAACGACCGCAGTTTGGATAGTGTCGCGCTCGATGCCCATTTTTCGGCCGACGACGCCAAGCTGGCGGGGGAAGCGATGAAGGCGCTTTTCAACCGGGAAGGCCTGGAACCGGGTTATGTCGTCGCCATGCGCGGTTTCAGGCCGACGCGCGAGACGACATCGATGTCGCTCATGCAGGTGTCGATCTACGCCAAGAACGTCTTTGTCGGCACGCTGACGCGCAATGCAGCGGGCGTTTTCGTATCGGGTGTCGATCCTTGGGTCCGGGAAGATCTGTTCAACTATTCGGGCGCGCCGGAGGAAGGCACGCACAAGCGGCAGTATCGCCTCCTCGACGCAATCTATTCGACGGCGGCACGCAACAAGGTTCCGACCGGCGTAATCGGCGAAGCGATCATGTACCTGTCGAGAGGACAGGATCTGGACGCCTTCGCCAGCGAGGACCAGCGCCTCGTCCTGATCTATTCGCAAACGCCGCGCGGCAAAAGCGAGACCGACGGACGCGTGCTGTATGTCGGTGTGCAGGGTACTGAAAAGAGCCTCGAATGCTTTGTCTTCCAGCAGAGTGACGGTCAGTTTGCATGCGTTACCGGCGATGATCAGGTTCGCTCGCTGACGGTCACCAATGGCATGGTCACGCCGGTCAACGGGGTCATGACATCCACCTTCGGCCCACGCAAGCACCCAATTCTGGGCGTGGTTCGCATCCACAAGGGCGTCGATTGGGCGGCCCCCGTCGGCACGCCGATCGCAGCCGCCTTCGACGGCGAGATCACCTTCCAGGGCGACGGCGGCGGTTACGGCAATTTGGTGAAGATTGCGCATGCCAACGGGCGCGAGACGCGGTACGCGCATATGCAGAAATTCGCAATCGCAAGCGGTGTCGGCACGAAGGTGAAGGCCGGTGACATCATTGGCTATATCGGCACCACCGGCCTGTCGACCGGGCCGCATCTGCATTTCGAACTCTATCTGAACGGCGAGGCGATCGATCCGCTGGGCACGGTGACGGCCGTCGCGGTCGCAACGAACGATACCGCCGTCGAAACGCTGACCGACCGTATCGTTCATGTCGAAAGCGGTGGCAGCGCCCGCGCCAAGAACCCAAATTCTTCAGCAACCGGCGCCGGCCAATTCATAACAAAGACCTGGATCCGGATGATGAACACCTACCGCCCTGAACTTGCACGAACGCTGTCGACGGCCGACCTGCTCGCTCTGCGCTACGACGCCACGATCTCGCGCGAGATGGTGCGAAATCTGGCGCGGGAAGGCGAAGCCTATCTTCGGGCACGCGGCCATCAGATCACAGCCGGCCGGCTCTATCTCTGCCATTTCCTGGGAATGGAAGGCGCGCATCAGGTGCTGTCGGCGTCGGGTGCGGCGCAACTGAGTGCCGTGCTCGGGTCCGCCGTCATTCAAGCCAACCCCTTTCTTACGGGCAAGACCGCCGGCTATGTCGTCGATTGGGCCGAAAGGAAAATGGGCCAAAAAATTGCTCGGGTCACGACTGACGCCAGTCCTCGGACAACGATAACGGAAATCCGCCAGACATCGCCTGAGTTCGAAAAATACAAGCAGGCCGTCACAGCCCTCATAAGCTCAATTCAGAATACGATCTGAGCCGCGCCGTCGCGGCACGGGCCTCTCAGACTATTGGTGCTCCCGTTGCCAAGTGTTAATATAGGCAACTTTTTTGGGCTTTGTGAACCAAAACGGTGGCCGGGGTCACATATGCCCAAGAGCCATTTTTGGCATAAGCGACCTTGTCGCTGACGAAATTTAGCATGCGCAGACATCAATAGTGCGCCCTGGTGGGCGGAGGGTTGGTCCATGAAAGCGTTCGCTGTCTTTCTGAGCGGGATTATCCTGTTTTTCCTTGCCGCGTTCGGCGCCCAGGCTGCCACGCCTGACGCCAAACGCGTCGCGCTGGTGATCGGCAACAGCAAATACGTTCATGCTGTTACCTTGCCCAACCCCGCCAACGATGCCCACCTCATCGCATCGACGTTGCGCAATGCCGGGTTCGAGGTGATCGAGGGGGTCGATCAGGACAATGCAGGCATGCACAGCCTCATCAGCCGGTTCACCGAACAATCCTACGATGCGGACCTCGCGGTCATTTTCTATGCCGGTCACGGCATGCAGGTCGACGGCAAGAACTACATGATACCGGTCGACGCCGAATTGACTTCGCCGGCCTATCTCAAGACCCGTACGATCCAGATCGACGATTTCATGGCCGCGTTGCCGCCGGACCCGGCAATTGGCGTCATCATACTCGATGCCTGCCGCGACAATCCGCTGGCAAGGACACTGGCGGCCTCGCTGCCGAAAAGCCGCTCCACCTCGTTGGGCACCGGCCTGGCGCCAGTCGAAGCAAAATCGGACGGCATTGGAACCGGCGGCCTGCTGATTGCCTATGCAACGGATCCGGGCGCCATCGCATTCGACGGCAACGGGGTCGACAGTCCTTACTCAACGGCGCTTGCCAGGCATCTGACCGAACCCGGCGTGGAAATCCAGAGCGCGCTGACGCGCGTGCGCGGCGAGGTGACCGAAACCACGCAAGGTCGCCAGAGGCCGTGGCACAACGCATCGCTGGGACGCGAGGTTTTCCTGGGAAAGCCCGCCGCGGCAGCGGCGCCTGCTACAAATCCAGTGGCCGACGCGTCGAACGCCGCGGCGGCATCGACACCTGCCCCTGTTGCCAGTGATCCTCCCTCCTGGGAAGTCGAGCAACGCCTTTGGGATGAGGCTTCTAAGCGCAATTCAATTCCGTTCTACGAGGCCTATCTCGACCAGTTTCCCAACGGCCGCTTCGCCACCGTGGCACGGCTGAACATCGACGAATTGAACGACCCGAAAGCTCAAAACCGGCAGGTCGCTGCGCTCGATACGGACCAGGCGAACGCCAGTTCCGGCTCTGCCGTGCGCACCTCGGTGGGCGTTTCGGACGAGATAAAACAAACTCCGGGTACCGAGTTGACGGAAGGTGCGATCGGCCTTGATCGCCAAGGACGTATCGACCTGCAATTGCGCATTGAAGCGTTGGGCAACGAGCTTGGCCGCATCGACGGAAACATAGGCCCGCAGACCCGCGAGGCGATCGGCATCTGGCAAGCAAAGAACGGTTTGCCGCAGACCACCTATCTGACGCGCGAGCAGCTTGCATTCCTCGTGATCCAGACAGATCCGATGATGGAAGCGGTGCGCGCCAGATATGCTGCCGATCAGGCCCGTGCGACGCAGCCGAAGCAGCAGGTGGTAAAGAAGGTCCGCACGCAGAGACAGGTGGCACAGAAACCCCGCAAGCAACAGCAGGTCGTTCAGAGGCGGCGCAATCGCGACACCGTGGTGCGGCAGGATGATCCTCCGCCGCCACAGGACAATAACGACTTCCTGACCAAGGCGCTGATCTTCGGCACCGGTGTGGCTGTGGGCGGCGTGCTCAAGAACTGACTGCCGGCGTACCAAACCCATTGGCACGGTTTCTGGCGGTACTCAGCAGCGCGCTATTGCGTCTTTATCCGCATTTCCACGCGGCGGTTGGCCGGATCGTACGGGTTAGGGCTTCGCGGATTTTTTTCGCCCATGCCGATCGGGTTGATGCGGGTGGCTTCGATACCGCTGGCCGTCAGGTAGGCTGCCACCGATTGCGCCCGTCGTTGCGACAGGCCTTCGTTGTAATGCACCGTGCCGGTGGCGTCGGTGTAACCCTCGACGACGAAACTGAAGGTGCTTAGCCGTTGGTCCTTCAGGGCCGTGGCGAACTGGTCGAGTTCACTACGCGCTGTCGCGTTGAGTTCCGCCGAATCCAGCCCGAAATTGATCAGCATATCGAGGCTGGATTTTTCTGCCGGCGCGTCTTTCGCCTTGCTCTTGCACTCCTCCTCGGTGCCGACACAAATTCCACGCGACTTGCCGAGGTCGGCGGCACCAGCAAAAAACTTCACGATGTCTTCTGATTTCTGAACCGGGTCGGCGTAAGCGTGGGTCGAGAAAAACACGACCGCCAACACAAAGGCTGAACTGCCCCACTGCATAGCGGTTACTCCTGTTTGAGCATCCGATTTCGATGGTCGTGATCATACCAAACTCCGGGGCAATTGTCTGTCGATAAACGCCAGGGGACACGGCGGTGCCGGCAGTTGTTGCAGCGTCACCGGTTGAGACTTGACCCGCGCCGCGCCTGGGGCTTGAGTGGCCAAAGCTCCTCGATGAAAGCGCGGCGGTCATGGCCAACGGGCTCCGATTCAAAACGGCACGGGATCTCTTCATGGCTTGTCCCGCTGTTGCCCGGGACATGGGAACCCTTCCAACCGAACAGCATTCGGTCGCGTTTTGCCGCGACCTGCTCGCCGGGCGCGTTCCCGAGGAAGCGATTACGTTCTGTGCCTACCTGCTTCCCGAGCGGGCCGCGGTCTGGTGGGCGCATGAATGCCTGAGCCACCTGACGGACCTGCTCCATGAGGCCGATCACGAATTGCTTGCGCATGTTCGTGACTGGGTGGGTGAACCGGACAGTCCACATCATCGGGCGACAATCGGCGTAGCCGCGGCGACACCGCCAACGACCCCGGTCGGCTGGATCGCTTTGGCCGCGGGATGGCGTGACAATGGCTCGGCCATGGCGCCGACGATAGTATCGGCCTTGCAGCCATTTCCTGCCGCCCATGCGGTCAATGCCGGTGTTCTTGCCGGGCTGGCGCGTGTCGCACTGGCGGACCGCTTTGCGGTTCTTTCCGCGTTTGTCGAAATGGGCATCCAGATGGCCGAGATCGAGGCGCTGCGCCAATCAGCGGATGCATAATAGATCAGATCATCCCGATAAACCGGATCGAGGATGCCATCACCTTACAGCCCTACTTGCAGCCACCCTGAGCCCATCTGGCGAGCGCCACCTTGAAGCGTGTTCCAAGCGGATGTTGCAGGCGCAAAACAGAGACATCGTTGGCGGCGAAATTTTTCGCCTGATCGCACAGCCGGGCCTCGTTCCATTCATGGCAGCCGTCGCAGTGCTTGCCCTCCCAAACCGACTTGTCCAATCCCTCGACCGGGCTGAACAGGGGCTTGCCCTTGATCAGCTGGGCAATGCTCTTGCCGTCGATTGCCGGATCGCCGAAATCGATCGGATGGTCGAAAAGGATCGGTGCATCCGATGCCAGTTTGGGGATTTTCTGACGCAACACGTCGAGCGCAAGCTGATCGTCGCTCTGACCTGACGCACTTGCCGCGCCGGTGTTGCGCGCGTCGGATCCGCCTTCGGTCTGAGGCGCATTCGCCTCGCCCACGATCAATGGTGCATCGAGATCAACCTTGTGCAGGACGACTTCCCTGGTCAGCGAAAGGTTGATCCAGGGACGCTGCTTGCCGGCGGTTGCATTGAAGACGTCGCTGGCAACTCTGTTCATCGCTTCGGTAATGGTGACATTGGGTGCGCCGATATGCCGGAGCAGCGCCGAGGTGAAAGGCGAATGTTCGCCCGATCCGTCAAACGCCAGTTGATTGGGACTGGCGGCGAAAACGACGAGGGTGCCGGCGCCACCATTCTCGATAGGAATCTCCGCAAGGCCGCTGCTTGCACCGTTGACGCCCCCGGTCTTGGCCAGCACCTCGGCGAGGGGATTGTCGCGGCATGCGTCGAGAAACACCAGCCTTATGCTGGTCTCGCGCGACATCTGGAGCAAGACGAAATCAACCGGCACGGCCTCGAAGTCGAGGGAGGTCTCGTCCTCCAACGCGGCGTCGACCGGAAGCAGGTAGTTCTTGCCCGAAACCTGCAAGCCGTGACCGGCGTAGAAGAACAGCGCGATATCGGCACCACGCACCTGTTTTGCGAACTGGGCGATCGTCGCCTGCGTCCGCGGCTTGGTCAGGTCGAAGCCGGAAACCACCTCGAAGTCGAGCTTCTTTAGGCGCTCGGCCATGGCCTGGGCGTCGCGCACAGGGTTGGCGAGCGGCGGCGCGTGCTCGTACTGGGAGTTGCCGAGGACAAGTGCTACGCGGCGCTCGGCACTGGCGGCCGTCAAAGTCAAAAGCAAGGCGAGCGCCGCAAGGCCGGCGGCGCGAAAGAGGCCACCGCAACGGGCGATCCGATCGCAGCTCACCGGAACCTCAGAGCTTGTTAGCGGAAAACTCGATCCGCCGATTGAGCGCCTTGTTCTTGGACGTATCATTGGCGGCAACCGGCCGCTCCTCGCCATAGCCGGTCGCTGTGATCTGGCTGCGCGGAATGCCCGCGGCAACAATGGCGTCGGCAACCGCCTGGGCCCTCCGCTCCGACAACTGCTTGTTCGCCTCCGGCGATCCATCGGAATCGGTATAACCGGAAACCTCGACCTTGAGGCTTGGGCATTTGCCGACGACACCTTCGACCTCTTCAAGCAGCGGTCGGCTCTTCGCATCGAGCCGCGCGCTGGCCGGCCGGAAGTAGATGGCGCCGGTGCGCGAAAGCACGGCGAACCTGTTCAGGCATTCCTCGTCGCTGAAGTTCGCCTTGGCGGCGTCGGTGGTGACGGGCCCCACTTCGGCCGAAGTCGCCGCGGCGGCCTGGGTGGCGGCCGGCTTGCTGCCGTCGGCGGTGAAGACGAAATCGAACGACACCGACGCGGTCGGCACGATGTTGGTCACATTGGCCGCCTGCTGTAGCTTGTCGACGTTGGGCAGCAGGCCGAAATCCTCCACATGGACAGCGACCGGAGCCTCCGAAGCGACCGACACCATGTTGTCGCTGATCATGGTGACGACGATGCTGGCCTCGAGGTCCTTGTCGACGCCGTGCAGATTGAGACGGAAAGGCAGCGTCGACTTCACCCTGCGCTTTGTCGCGAGATCGGCGAATGCGGCCGGATCCACCTTCGCCGTCAGCTCGGCCGTCGGGTACTTGAATGTCTCGAAGAACAGGAAGCGCATGCGGACATTGCGCAGATCGACACCGGTATCGACCGAATTGAGGTCGAACGTAACCTTGGCATCACCCGCCGAGCTGAGCGTGCCGGTGATGTTCCTGATCTTGTTGGTCTCGACGATCGTGTTCTTCTTGACCGACTGGTAGGTGATGACTGAAGCTGTGGGATCAAGCGTCCAGTTCGGCGCGGCGTTGGCGGCTTGCGATCCGAGCAGCAGCAAGCCGGAAAGCGCGACGATAAGGCCAAGACCTCGTGCGGCGGGGCCTTTCAGCCTCGTCTTCCACCAGAATGCGACGACTTCGAACATGGAACGCCCCTGCCCAGGACCACCGTATCGACACGACACCAAGCAGCAGCATAGAGCACTTGCGATTGCTTGGCGAGCACTCCCGAAGTCCTGGGAATGCTGGAGAACCGGCAAGGACTGGTGTCTGCCACATCGTGGCATGCTGCTCTCAACCGCAGCGGGACCTGGGCATTATGAAACAGTGTGGAAGTCAGCACTGCTATGACCAGAACATGGTCGTAGCTACCGCCAGTACTCGATGCTTGGTCAACCTCCCCAACCGCCGCTGCTGCCGCCGCCGCTGCCACTTCGAAGCCGGCCAGCCGGAACGTCTTGGATACGTCGTCGGCATCCTTGTCGGGATTCTTGAGAGCAGGGATTTCGCGATACTAAGAATTGCCGATCACCAGGGCGACCCGTCGATCGGCCGACGCGTCGAAGGTCGCAAAGGCCGCTACGAGGAAGACCGCGATAAACCCGCAAAGCCGGAGCATGGCAACTGCCTCAATTCGCTACCCGACGACCACAAGCCCCCAGGTTGCGGTATCAAGGTCCGTTGAAGAACTCACAATCCGCCGAGACGACAACAGAGTGAAAAGCCGTCGCCACAGCAGGCACCTTTCCATCCGATTGGGTCTAAATTACCTCAGAGCCGAACCATCCGCAATGAGTGTCAAACTGCGTCCGGGTCCGACGCACTTGCGTATCTTCATTCAGTGAGTCGGAAGGCCTCGTCTTGGAATTGCAAAAGACAGGACGAGCGGCGATTCTATGCCGAACCGCCGGGAACGAGAACGTCGGGGAACAATTCGTCGGCCTGGACATCGGTCCAGACTGACCTGCGGCATAGCAAACAGGCGTCGATGCCACTTCTCCGATGCCCTCGCCCTGAGCCACCCTACGACCGTCACTCTTCCCTGAAAGCCCGCTGGATCTGATCGGCCAGCGGCTTTACGAGGTAGGAAAGCATGGTGCGGCTGCCGGTCGAAAAGAACACTTCGACCGGCATTCCAGGTGCCAGGGTCAGCCCTTTCAGCCTGGTGAGCTCCGTGCGCGGCAGGATGACATGCACGGTATAGAAACCCACGCCGCTTCGCTCGTCGATGCTGAGGTCCGCGGCGATCTTGCTGACCGTGCCATTCAGTTCCGGCGTTACGCGCTGATTGAATGCCGACAGCCGCAGGGTCGCGCTCTGTCCGGGCATCAGTTGATCGATGTCCTGGGGCGCCACGCGCGCTTCGACCGTCAACGCGTCCGCCACCGGGACAATCAGCGTGACCAACTCGCCCGGGGAGATAACGCCGCCGACCGTGTGCACACCGAGCTGATGGACCACGCCAGTCTGCGGGCTGCGTATGTCGATGCGCTTCAGCTGATCTTCGGCCGAGACCTTGCGCTCGACGAATTCGGAAATCTTTCCCTGAACGTCACGCAGCTCGGTGGCAACCTCGCTGCGCAAATCCTGGTCGACCTGGATGATCTGCAGCCGGGTTTCCGCAATGCGGCCCTTGGCCTGGGCGATGGATGCGGTCAGTTGTCCGTGTTCGCCTTCGAGCCGGACCGCGTCACGCTCCAGCGCCGTCATGCGGTCGATCGAGACGAGCTTCTTGAGCCAGAGCGTCCGAATGCTTTCGAGTTCGGTGCCGATCAGCTTGATTTCCTGGCTCTTGGCCGCCCGCTGCTCGGTCAGACCGGACGACTCTTCGGAAAGCTGCGCGATGCGCTCTTCCAGCTGGGCCTTCTGGCCGGCGCGTGCCTGCCGGCGAAATTCGAACAGCGACTCCTCGCCGGCCATGGCGCGCGCGACGACGGCGTCATCCTGCCGTGAGATCAGCGAGGACGGAAAGACGATGCTGTCGTGGCCGTCGCGCTCGGCTTCGAGCCGGGTCAGGCGCGCGTCGAATTCGTCAAGCCCCTTGGTGACGATCGCCAGATTGGCCCGGGTCACGGTCTCGTCCAGACGGACCAGAACCTGGCCTGCTCGCACGAGGTCGCCTTCCCGCACCAGGATTTCGCCGACGACGCCACCGGTTGGATGCTGGACCTTCTTGACGTTGGAATCGACAACCAGCTTTCCCGAAGCAATGACGGCTCCCGAAAGCTCGGTGACGGCGGCCAGGCTTCCTGCGCCTCCGACAAGAAGAATGCAGGCCGCAACGCCGCCAAGCAGGTAGCGTCGAATGGTCCGGTCAATCGTGAATGCCGTGCCCTGCGCCATCAGGATGCAGTCTCCTCAGGCCCGGACACGACCTTCAAGGGAACTCCGCTCGAACGGGTTACCTTGTTCAGGACTTCGCTCTTCGGTCCGAAGGCCTGGACGCGGCCGTTTGCCATCACCAGCACCTGATCGAGGCTTGCGAGAGCGCTCGGCCGATGCGCCACGACCACGGCGATGCCGCCGCGCGCGCGAACCCCCTGGATGGCTTCCGTCAGCGCCGCTTCGCCCTCGGCATCGAGATTGGAATTAGGCTCGTCGAGGATGACGAGGAAGGGATCGCCATAGAGAGCCCGCGCGAGCGCTACCCTCTGCCTCTGACCAGCCGACAGCGCCGACCCGGCCTCGCCGATCCGTGTCTCGTAGCCCTCCGGCAAATGCACGACGAGATCGTGAACACCGGCCGCCCGGGCCGCCGCCAGTATCTTGTCCGAAGCGGCCCGAGGCTCGAAACGCGCGATGTTTTCGGCGATGGTGCCATCGAACAGCTGCACATCCTGCGGCAGATAGCCGATATGACTGCCCAGCTCTTCCGGCGACCACTGGTCGAGCGTTGCTCCGTCCAGCCTGACGGTCCCACGCATGGGCAGCCATATGCCAGCAATCGCGCGCACCAGCGACGACTTGCCCGAAGCGCTCGGGCCGACGATGCCGAGCCCGGCGCCCTTCTCAAGCGCGAAGCTGGCGTCCTGGACGACAAAGCGGCGTTCCCCCGGCGGCGTGACGCTGATGGCTTCGACCTTAAGAGCGGAGGTCGGCGCCGGCAGGTCTACGCTGGTTGCGGTTTCGGGAAGCAGTGCCAACAACTGGGTCAGCCTGGCCCAGGCCTGGCGGGCATTGACGAAGCCTTTCCAGTGCGCGATCGCCAATTCGATCGGCGCCAGCGCCCGGCCCATCATGATCGAGCTGGCGATCATGATGCCGCCCGTCGCCTCCTGATGGATGACGAGCCAGGCGCCGATCGCCAGTATGCCCGATTGCAGCATCATGCGCAGGATCTTCGAGACCGTTCCCAGCGTGCCGGCCAGATCGCTGGCTTTCGCGTTGGTGCTGAGATAGTCGGCGTTGATACCGGACCAGCGCTCGGCGATGCGTGAGCCAAAACCCATCGCCTGCAGAACCTCGACATTGCGGCGCGTCGCCTCCGCAAGTGTGTTGCGCGCGGCCGCCTGGCTGTTGGCTTTTTTGGCGGGCTCGCGCGTGCGGGCCTCGGCAAACAAGGTCAGGCCGAACAGAATGACGGCGCCGGCCAGAGCCGTCATCCCGATCCAGAAATGGAACAGGAAACATATGCCGAGGTAGAGCGGCATCCACGGCAGGTCGAAAAGAGCCGTCGGTCCGACGCTCGACAGAAACGACCGCACCTGGTCGAGATCGCGCAGCGACTGCAAGCCGTCGCCCGCCAGCTTGGTGCGCAAAGGCAAGCGCATGAGGGCGGCATAGATCTGGCCGCTCATGCGCGCGTCGAGTGCCATGCCGATGCGCACCAGCAGGCGCGACCGGATGAGCTCGAGCACGCCCTGGAAGACGAACAGCGTGCCGGCAAACACCACAAGCCCGACGAGCGTCGGCACGCTGCGGCCGGGAATGACGCGATCATAGACCTGCAGCATGAAGAACGAGCCGGTCAGCGCCAGGATGTTGACGACGCCGCTCATCACCGCGATGCCGGAAAAGGCGCGGCGAAACGAAGCCAGAACCGCCGCGAGGGTCGTTCGCGGCGGCTCTGATGGAGGGGACTGCGGCATCGCGTTCAAGTGCATTCCAGTTCGGACATCAAGCTGCGATGGACTGGAAATCGTCCTGGTGCAGGTTCGCCAAAAGCGACGTTCATCAGGGTTCGAGCAAACGGCACGCCAGTTCCGGCCCGCTCAACCCTGACACAGATAAGATCAACACTGCCAAGCGTGGCGCGCCCGATACCATGAGATTCCCCGCCGCTTTTCTGGGTTGAGGCGATCGCCGCACTACCCCCGCAAGCAAAATCGCTAACACGTCCTTGATGGCCTGTTAAGAGCCCGCGAAGAAACGGGTTAAGAAAGTCTTCGCTCTATTCATAAGAAGAATCTTATTTACACTTTTATGTATTGTACATGTATGGACAAGACTCATTTCGGCACGATCAAACCAGACAACCCCCAACCGAGCCAAGTATTATGCCGCCTGCCGTCCGCACGGCTATTGGCGACCCCAAGGGCAGCGGTCTGCCGGATGTTCATGCCGAAGGCTGCAGGGCGACTCCAACCTGCCTGGCAGTGGTGACCGAACTTGGCGAACGGCTGCAGGCCCTCAAGACAACAAAAGCTGTGACGAATCGGCCTGCCGCGCCTTCGCGAATATCCGCATCACCTCGGCATTGTAGAAAGCCTCGGCCGAGAATCAGCCGGGGTGGCGGGAGGCTGGTTGTGACGGCACTCAACGCGCAGGTTCTGGATTTCTTCGACTGGTGGCTCGATGAACTGCGAGGGGTCTGGATTCGGCTTGCCAGCTTGCCACAAACGACCAGTTAGATTTAGATGATTCTTTGATCATTGCTTAATGAACGTGCCGGTGTAGGTCTGGTCGGCAAGCGTAACGGTTCCGGCCAAGGTTCCCTCCGGCAGCATAACAAGACTGACGTCCGCGCCATTCGGTAGGCGCCCAAGTTTCAATGTCCTGCCCAATATTTTTCCAGCGCCGGCTGCCTCCCCCGGATTGTTGTCGCCCAGATTTCCCCACGCAAAGGTGACTGTCACTTGGCCATTCGGAGAAATCGTCTGCACAGCGACTTTGGCTTCAGACGTCCCCTCCAATCGTCCAGCCCACATGCCCGAAAATGCAGCGTACTTTGTCGGAACGCTCTTCGCAGGGGGAGTGATCGTCACGGATTGATCCACGATTGCCGAGTCAGGAGGAACCGTGCCGGGATCCAAGGCGGGTAGAGGAGGAACGGTAACAGCATCCGACGCAGGCTCGAGAGTGGCGGATTGGGGCACTGCGGGAGCCGACTGGCAAGCGGCCAGGGCAAGAGCCAGGAAACCCAGCATCATGTTCCGCATCAAGTTCTCCACCTCGTTCCCAAGCTATCGGTGGCGCCCAGACCCACCGAATTGCACGTCATTCCACGCCACAGCCCGAGGGGATACCGCCGAGTATTCGTTATTGCTCGCAGGCCTCTCACTCACGCTCGACGTTTCAATCCATGATAACCAATTGATTTCGAAAGGCGATCTATTTTCGTTCGGCACAGATACCGCCGAACATACCGTAAAAGTCCCGTCAATCCGGCAACCACTCGACAGCGCCCCTCCTTGGAATTCACGGGCAAAGCGGCATGACCTCGGGCATTTACCCAAACGTCCAAGATGAGAAATCCCGTGTAGCAGCCGCCTGCTAACAGCGACCCGAATTTCGGCGCTATGTGATATGGAGGACATGCAGGTCAAAAGACTCGGGCAGAACCGCTCGACCATCGTTCGCCTTGCCGACCAGATCAGTGGCGGCGGCTATTCGGCTTCCAGGAAGCCACGCCAGCAACCCAAAGGCGCAAGGCCTGACATCCATGTTGGCGGCAGCGCGGCAAGCGTGGCCGAAGCGAGGCCACCGACGCGCCCCCTCTGGAATGCGTCGGGATCAAAGACTTACGCGTGGCGGATTTCCGTTCCCAGCACCTTCAGGCATTCGCGGATGAACGCCGCAAGTGCCGTCCACCCCTTGGCTGAAACCATCGTCCCGTCCACATAGGCATCGGTGGGAGACAGATCGATGTAGGTGCCACCGGCAAGCGTCACCTCCGGCTCACAAGCCGCGAGCGCAGCCACCTTCTTGCCACGAACGACGCCGTCGACCGCGATCAAAATCTGAACGCCGTGGCAGATCGTGAAGATCGGCTTCTTGGTCTCGTGGAAATGACGCACCATCGCCTGCACGCGCTTGTCGGTGCGGATGTATTCGGGGCCACGGCCGCCGGCGCAGTACACAGCGTCGTATTGGCTCAACTGCTTCTCAGCGTCGGAAAAGGTCTTGTTGATCAGCGCATTGTGACCGGGCTTTTCGGTATAGGTCTGATCGCCCTCAAAATCATGCAGCGATGTCTTGATCATGTCTCCGGCGTTTTTGTCGGGGCACACGACATGAACGGTGTGCCCCACCGCTTCCATCGCCTGCTGATAGACGAAGATTTCATATTCTTCGGTGAACTCACCGGTCAGCATCAGGATCTTCTTGCTTGGCATGGCTCTTCCTCTCGGCTTGTCTGGGGGCGAGGTGCACTTCGCGCCTCGCCTCCTCGGGATCGAAATCGGGTCAGAACGGGGAGTCGGGGAAACATTCCTTGGCGTTGGCCTCGATAATCAGCGGCGCGTCGAGCTTGACGGTGCTCAGGCGACTCGCAATGGCTACTCGAATGCAGGCAGGAGCCGGTCCCGCGAATTCTCGATGTGGGCGCGCATGGCTTTTTCGGCGGCGTCCGGATCGCCCGCGGAGAAGGCAGCGAGAATAGCCTCGTGCTCGTCGAGCGCCTCTTCGGTCACCCGCGAGTGATACATCAAGCGGAAGATATGGAAGTGGGTATGCTGATGGTTCAGCGTCTCGCGAATGAGCTCGTTCTGGGCGAACTCGGCGATCTTGTCGTGGAAGATCGCGTCCTGACGGGCGAAGTTCGAATAGCGCAGGCGTTCGTCTTTCCCCACCCGCCGGGCCATGACGCCTGCCGTCTCCCGCAGCACGGCAAGGCGCTCGTCGTCCAGTGTGGCGGTGGCCTTGGCCGCGGCGGCAGGCTCAAGCAGAAGGCGGAGCTCGTAGAGCTCGTCAAAGCGCCGCCGGGTGATTTGCGAGGCGGCCCGATAGCCGATCAGATGGGTCTTCAACACCAGGCCCTCACCCTCCAACCGGCCAAGCGCTTCACGAATGGGGGTATGCGAAACGTTGAATTCCTTGACGAGATTGTCGACGGTGATCCGCGATCCCGGAGCAATTCTCAAAGACATCAGTTGCGCGAAGATTGCCTCGTAGACGTCGCCAGCCAGGCTGTTGGCGCGCTGGATGCGGCCGGTCGCGCGGGCCTCATTGTCGACCGTCAGGTCCGTGTTCTGCATTGTTTTGCCCCTTGACAGAAGCACTCACTAACACGATGCTCCGCACAATTCAATACTATATCCTATACGATTTTATATGAGGGACATCGCATGAGAATGACCCGTAGCGTCGAGGCCGGTCTCTGGAACGAAGCTGATCCTCTTGGCTCCCAATCCATCTTCGAAGGATCATGCGCATGAGCTTGTTCGCAGCGGCACGCTTGCCGCGCGAGATCCTGTTCGGCAAAGGCCAGCGCCATGCGCTGCCTGCCGTTGCCGCCAAATATGGGCGGCGCGCATTCGTCTGTACCGATGAGCGTTTCGCGGCGACATCGCAGTTCGCCGAAATTCTTGCTGGCTTGCACAGCGCGGCGATAGACACGCTGGTCTACGACCGAACGCTGCCGGATGTGCCCCGCGACAGCGTCGCCGCCTGCATTGCGGAGGCGAAGGATTTCAAGCCGGACATGGTAATCGGAATCGGCGGCGGCAGCTGCCTCGACATGGCCAAGTGCGCCGCGCTTCTGCTCAGCCATGGCGGCAGGCTCGAGGATTACTATGGCGAGTTCAAGGTACCGGGCCCTGCCCTTCCCGTGATCGCAGTGCCGACAACGGCCGGGACAGGCTCCGAGGTGACCCCCGTCGCCGTGATCTCCGATCCGGATCGGACGCTGAAAGTGGGCATTGCGAGTCCTCATCTCATCGCCGCCGTGGCGCTTTGCGATCCGGACCTGACGGCGACCTGTCCACCGTCCCTGACGGCGATCGCCGGCGCCGACGCGCTGACGCATGCAATCGAGGCTTTCACGGCGGCCAAACGTGGTGTCGATCCCAATTTGCCGCAACAGCACGTCTTCATCGGCAAGAGCGCTCTGACCGATCATTTCGCGCTTCTGGCTATCAGGCTGCTGGGCCGCGGTCTGGAAAAGACATATCGGGACGGATCGGACGAGACGGCGCGCGCCGACGTCATGATGGGAGCGCTGGCCGCCGGTTGCGCCTTCGGCACGGCGGGAACGGCGGCCGCCCATGCGGTGCAGTATCCCGTCGGCGCGCTCACCCACACTCCGCATGGCCTGGGCGTCGCCACCATGCTGCCATATGTGATGAGCTACAACCTTCCCGCCGCGGCCGCGGAGATTGCCGAAGTCGGCACCGCTCTCGGCCTTTCCCACCAGGGCGATGCCGACGCATTGGCGCACGCCACCATCCGGGAGGTGAGCCGGCTGTTTGGCGCCATCGGCATCACACCGACACTGGCCGAACTGGGTCTTCCAGAAGACAAGATCGACTGGACGGCTGAGCAGGCGCTCGGCATCGACCGGTTGATCAAGAACAATCCGCGTCCCTTCGACCTCGCCACGATGCGACGACTGGTCAGGGCGGCTTATGACGGCGACATGTCCGCCACTATGATGTGATCGACCAGGAGCTGATCCAATGAACATTGCCGCAGGCATATCCGACGAGGATCAAGATATGTTCGATTACGCCACGTTCTCGCACGGTCTCTACATTGGCGGGCGTTGGCGGCCCTCGTCGGAGGGCCGTGTGATCGAAGTGATCGATCCATCGACCGAGGCCGTGATCGCCGCGGTTCCCGATGCCACGCTCGCCGACGCGGCCTCCGCCGTCGACGCGGCCGCGAAGGCAGCGGCCGGCTGGCGGACAACGTCCCCCCGAAAGCGTTCCGAAATCCTCCGACGCTGCTTCGAACTGATAACCGAACGGGCGGAGACGTTGGCTGCGCTGATCTCGCTGGAGAACGGCAAGGCGCTGCGCGATGCGCGCGGTGAAGTCGCCTACGCCGCGGAGTTTTTTCGCTGGAACGCCGAGGAGGCGGTCCGCATCAGCGGCGAGTTCGGCCTTGCGCCCTCGGGCGCGAACCGGATCATTGTCGACTACGAGCCTGTCGGCATTTGCGTGCTCATCACGCCATGGAATTTCCCGGCCGCCATGGCGACACGCAAAATCGCGCCGGCGCTTGCGGCCGGCTGCACGGTGATCCTTAAGCCCGCCAGCGAGACACCGCTGACGGCCTACGCGCTTGCAGCGCTCTACGAGGAAGCCGGCGTACCGCCCGGCGTCGTGAACGTGCTGACGACCTCGACCCCCGGACCGGTGACGGCGGCGATGCTGGCCGATCCACGAGTACGAAAACTGTCATTCACCGGCTCGACCGGCATCGGCCGCGTGCTCCTTGCCGAGGCCGCAAAACACGTCGTCTCCTGTTCCATGGAGCTTGGCGGCAACGCACCGTTCATTGTCTTCGACGACGCCGACCTCGAAGCAGCGCTCGACGGTGCGATGGTAGCCAAGATGCGCAACGCCGGCGAAGCCTGCACCGCCGCCAATCGGCTTTACGTGCAGGCCGGCATCCATGATGCCTTCACCGATGGGTTGAGCAAGCGCATGGCCGCCCTCGCCATAGGCCCTGGCACACACTCGGAAACCGAATGCGGCCCGATGATCACCAGGAAGGCCGTGAACAAGATCGACCGGCTCGTCCAGGACGCGGTTGCCCGTGGCGCCAAGGTTCTGTGCGGAGGGGCGATCGCCGAAGGCAAAGGGTACTTTTACCCGCCGACGGTGCTTCGCGACGTGTCCGCTGACGCCGCAATGGTACATGAAGAGATATTCGGTCCGGTGGCTCCGATCATGCGCTTCGACAGCGAGGCGGATGCCATCGCAAAGGCCAACGACACCGAATACGGTCTGGCGGCCTACATCTACACGCGTGACCTGGCCAAAGGGATGCGTGTGGCATCGAAGATCGAGTCGGGCATGATCGCCCTGAACCGCGGCCTGATGTCGGATCCGGCGGCTCCTTTTGGCGGGGTCAAGCACAGCGGGCTGGGCCGCGAAGGCGGCCAGAAGCACGGCGTTGCCGAGTTCATGGAGGCGAAATACATCGCCGTGACCCTGTGAGCGGACATCACGCCAAAGATCCGTTTCGCATTCGCGATCATGTGGTCGAGTTCGACGACATCGTCGCCGACATCGTTCACAGAAGCGAGAATACCAGGGCGGAGGTTCCAATGGTCGCCGATGTCGCCTACGGCGCCGACGCCACCGAGACTGTCGATCTGTTCTTTCCGGAAGGCAAGCGAGACCGCCTGCCGGTGCACATGTTTGTCCATGGCGGCTACTGGAGAATGTTCTCCAAGCGCGATTACTCATACGTCGCGACGACGATCACCAAGGCCGGGGGCATTGCCGTGATCCTCGATTATGCTTTGATGCCCAAGGTCAGAATGGCGACGATCGTCGACCAGGTGCGCCGCGCCAAGCAGTGGGTTATGGCCAACATCGCCGACCATGGCGGGAACCCGGCAGAGCTGACCGTCAGTGGTCATTCGGCTGGAGCCCATCTTGCAACGTTTCTGTTCAACGGCGAGCACACCCCCTCGAATGTGAGAGCCGCCCTTCTGCTCGGTGGGCTCTACGATTTGAAACCGCTCCAGGATTCCTTTCTCGCCAACGAGATTGGCATCACCGACGAGGAAGTCGCCACGTTTACACCGCTCACCTACCGCCATGATGCTCAAACCAAGGCAACGATCTTGGTCGGTGCCAATGAGACGCCGCCTTTCCATCATCAAGCCGATCGGTTCAAAGCGTGGTTGCTGCGGCACGGCTCGCCGTTAACGTCGCTCGTTCTTGCGAACCGCAACCACATGGACAGCGTCCGAGATCTAGGCGTGCCAGGAACCCAGGCTGGCGATTGCCTGGCGGAACTGATTGCAAACAACCGCTGAGCTATCTGCCGACATGTCGGCGTGACCATCGCGGAACCCTGTGCCACTCCGCTGTCTCTCGGCGTCCGCCTCAAATGTCGATGCGCCGTTCGCTGCCAGGATCGAACAGGTTGACGCTCGCCGGATCGACGGCAAGGAATATTGGCTCTTCTCGCCGGCCTGCAAACCGCGGTGGCAGGCGCGCGATGATCGACTGCTCGCCAACCTGCACCGTCACCATGGTTTCAGGCCCGGTAGGCTCCACCACATCGATGATCCCCGTGACCGAAGCTTCATCGCGCGCAACTGCCTTTAATTCTTCAGGCCTTATGCCCAGGATCACCGGGCGGTCGAAATCGACCTGCCGCTTGCCGGCCGGCATTGCGATCGGCCACGTCACGACCGCCTTCGAGAATCTGAAGCACATCATCCAGCGGCACGAGAATGCCGTCGTCTGGGGACGCTAGCCAGCATTCGCGGCAATTCTCTCATTTCGCGCGGGGCGGACGAATTCCTGCTCTTGCCAACAGGGAATTATTTGGCGACCAGCAGGGAAGTGCTGGATAGAGCAGTCAACGTTTGACCATCTTGGACAAAAAGCAGTGCTGCTTCCATTTGGCAAAAAGCCCCGCGACTGTCTCCAGTCGCGGGGCGTTGGGAGAGTTCTCTGGGAACCCTGTGGTCAAATGTTGGCGAGCAACTCGTTGACGCGGCTTTCCATGTCGGCAAGCGCGGCATCGACGTCCTTCTGGCCAGTGATCGCAGCGCTCATCTCTTCGCCGACAATGTCCTGGATCGCAAACTGACGCTGCACCGCTGACGGCAGCGGCCTGCCTAGATCGGCGACAGCGGCGATCGTGTTGCGATGCGGCAGCGCCTTGAAGGCGTCCGAGGTGATGATGGCCTTGTATGCCGGCAGGTGGCCGGTGCGCGACCATTCGAAATCGTTGTCGGCGAAGAACTTCAGGAACTTGCCGATGGCCGCGGTCTGTTCAGGCGTGCGGTCCTTCTGCGAGACTGCCCAGGTGTGGCCATCGGCATATTGCGCATGGGCGCCGCCAAAAAGCTGCGGATAAGGGTAAACCGCGTAGCCGCCCTTGTTGAGCGCCGTGCCCTTGGTTTCGGACTGGGCGTTGTTGTCGCCGACGACCCATGTGCCGTTGAGCTGAACGCCACCGTCACCGGCAAGAAAAGCGTTGATCGCGCCGCCGTAATCGAGATCCTTGGTGGTGTAGCCCTTGTCGAAGATCGCCTTGTACATCTCGACGACCTTCTTGGCTTCCGGCGTATTCAGCTTCACATGCTTCGGATCGGCAAAGAAGTCGGAATCCTGTTGAAAGAGATAGGTGTAGAGATTGCGCGTGTAGAGTGCCGTCTCATTGGCCAGGTTCTGAACGAAGTAGGGCTTGCCGGTCTTCTGCTTGAACTGTTCGGCCTGGGCGAGCAATTCCTCGGGCGACTTCGGAAGCATCGGCGTGCCGTCGGCATTGACGAGGCCGGCCTGTTTGAAGAGATCCATGTTGATGTGATAGAGCATCGTCCAGCTGTCGATCGGCAGGCCGTAGATCTTGCCATCTTTGGTGGCGCCGTTGCGCGCTGCATCCGTGAAGGCTTCAGGTGTGACGCCGACGGACTTCAAGAGATCGTCGAGCGGCATCAGCAGCCCCTTGGACTGGTAGTCCGACAGCGCGGATTCATGGATGGTGACGATGTCCGGAGCATCACCCGAAGCGAATTGCGCGGTCAGCTGATCGTAGCCCGGCCATTCCACGGTGCTGACGCTGACATGCACGTCGGGATTGTCGGCGTTGAACTTGTTGATCAGCGAGGTGATGATGCCGCATTCACCAACAGCCTTGGTGACATCGGTGTTGGTGCCGAAATCGGCATCGCAGGCACCGAAAAAGCGCTGTACCGTCAGCTCCGTTGCTGCAAAGCCTGGGCTTGCGAGCATCATTACCCCCGCGGAGACCGCGGCAAACAGTATTTTCTTCATTTTCATGTCAGTTCCTCCTACTGAGTTTCCGCCACTCCACACTGGATTGGCGTCATGCTTTCCATCGCTGCGGCGCACTCCCCCGCCCTGCAATTTGCGTTATCGGACCGCCGCGCCAGAGACGGCGGTGACGATGTATTTCTGGAAAAAGAGGTAGACGATCAGGATCGGCGCGCCGGCGAACACCGCCTGCGCCATCAGGAAGCCGATGCCTTCGGACTGGGCGAAATTGGTCTGTGTCGAGGCCATGCCGACGGTCAGCGTGTACATGTCCTTCCTGGTTGCCGAGATCAGCGGCCACAAATAGTCGTTCCAGGCGCCGAGGAAGGTGAAGATGCCGAGGGTTGCCTGTGCCGGCACCGTGAGTGGCAGAAGCACCTTCCAGAAGGTCCGGAACCGGCTGGCATTGTCCAGCATGGCGGCTTCGTCCAGCTCCTTCGGGATGGCCTTGAAATATTGGGTCATCAGGAAGACGCCGAACGAAGCCGACAGGCCGGGGAGAATGAGCCCGTGATAGGTGTTGTGGAACTTCAACATGCTGAAGATCTGGTGGCGGGCGACGAGCACGGCCTGTTCCGGCACCGCCAGACCGAAGAGCACGATCACGAACAGGATGTTTTTGCCGGGGAAATTCAGACGTGCAAACCCGTAGCCGGCGAGCGACGACAGGATCAGCGTACCGAGTGTCAGCCCGCCCGAGACGATGATGCTGTTGAGCACCCAGAGAAATACCGAAGAGGTGCCGATGGTGTTGATGTAGTTCTTGAGCGTGTAGGGTGCGCGAAAAACCGAATTCGGATCGGCCATCAGCTCGGCATTTTCCTTGAGCGACAGGCCGATGACCCACAGAACCGGCGCGATCATGGCGATCGAAAGCAGGATGACGAGGGCCAGCAACACGCGGTCGCCAAATGCGCGTCCTCTGATGGAACTGGCTGGCGAGCTCATGCCTGATCCGCCTTGTTGCGTGCGACGAGGTACTGGGCCATGGCCGCGATCAGGATAAGAATGAACAGAATTTCCGATGCCGCGGCGCCCATGCCCAGATCCCAACGACGGAATGCGGTGTCATAGATGTAGAGCACGATCGGCTTGGTGAGATTGTTCGGGCCGCCGCGCGTCATCAGCCAAGCCTGGCCGAACAGCTGAAATTGCAGCACGATCTGGATAATGATCACCAGGATGAAAGTGCGTTTGATCGACGGCAGCGTAATCGAGCGCAGCGTCTGCCAGCGATTGGCATTGTCCAGGGCTGCGGCTTCGTAAATATCCTGCGGAATCTGCTGCAGGGCCGAGAGAAACAGCATCATCGGCAAGCCGATGCACCACCAGACAGTGGCAATGGCGATACCGATCATCGCGAGGCTGGGGTCGGAAATGAAAGCCGGGGCGGTTGCGCCGAACCATCCGTAGATCGTCGACAGAAGGCCAACATTCGGAATGAACACGATGCGCCAGATCAGTGTGACGATTGTGACCGACAGCACCGAGGACGAAAAGAAGAGGGTCCGCAGCACAGCGGCGGTACGCGTGCGGCGGTTGAGGCAAAGCGCGAGAAAAAGGCCGATCAGCGCCAGCGTCGGCACTGTCAGAAGCACGAAGTAGAAGGTGTTCCAGACCGATTGCAGGAAGACCTTGTCGTGAAACAGCCTGACATAATTGCCGAGACCGACAAAATTTCCGGACGAGAACGTGTCGGCCTTGTGGAAGCTCAGCCACATTCCCCAGAGGAGCGGAAAGATGAGCAGCGTCGTGAAGAAGAACAGGAACGGCGCGACGAAAACGAAGTTTCGCCATTGCGGCGCATAGATATCGACGCTTGGAGCCCTGACGCTCACGGCCGGCGTCGCGGTCCGCGGCATCGTCATCCGGTCGGCCATATCAAGCCTCCCTCGCGTGCCAGGCGCGGCCGGCCGCGTTGAACAGATGCGACTTCTGGCCGTCGAAGGCGAGCCCTACCTTGTGGCCGACAGCGACGCGGCTGTTGCCGACATCCGAGCCGACGATCTGCTGGCCATCGCCGAGACTAATGTAGATCAAGGTGCGCTCGCCAAGCCGCTCGAGCACATCGACCACGCCATCGGCATTGCCCTGTCCGGCAGGAACGATGCGGACATCTTCCGAACGGATGCCGAAGCTATACTTGTCGTCGGTCAACAGGTCGGAAGAAATCGCGGTCCGAACCGATATACCGTCCGAAAACTTGACCGTGGCGTTGCCACCCGATCTGTCGAGTATCGCCTCGACAAAATTCATCGCCGGTGCGCCGACGAAGCCGGCAACGAATCTGGTCGCGGGGCGCTCGTAGATTTCCATAGGAGAGCCGATCTGCTCGATCCTGCGATTGTTCATGACGACGATGCGGTCGGCGAGCGTCATAGCCTCGACCTGATCGTGGGTGACGAAGATCATCGTCGATTGCAGGCGCTGGTGAAGCTGGGCAAGTTCGAGGCGGGTGCGGGTGCGCAGGGCCGCATCGAGATTGGAGAGCGGCTCGTCGAACAGGAAGGCCTTCGGCTCTTTCACGATCGCACGGCCGATGGCGACACGCTGGCGCTGGCCGCCCGAGAGCTGGCCCGGTTTGCGTTCGAGCAAATGCGGCATTTCGAGGATGCGGGCGGCTTCGTTGATCCGCGCGTCAATGACCTCGCGCGACATGCCGATATTCCCAAGCCCGAAGGCCATGTTGTCGCGTACGGTCATATGCGGATAGAGCGCATACGACTGGAACACCATGGCAATGCCGCGCTTGCCCGGCGGCAGGTGATCGATGCGCTCCTTGTTGATGGCGATTTCGCCGCTATCAACAGTTTCGAGGCCTGCGATCATTCGCAAAAGCGTCGATTTCCCGCATCCGGATGGACCGAGAAACACGATGAATTCGCGTGCCTTGATGGAGAGCGACAGATCCTCCAGCACCGACATGGCACCGAAGTGCTTGCTCACATTCCTGATTTCGATATCGGCCGTCACTTCGACGCTCCTCCTCAGCGCATGCACTTTCCGACAACACGCCCGAGGTCAGAGCTTCAGGCGTATCATCTGGTAGGAATAGGCCGGCAGCGACAGGCTCAATCTGCCGTCAGTCACCCAGGCGCCCACTCCCTTCCTGGGGCCTACATTGCCGGGATTCCCGGCTGAATTGACGGCTTTCAGATCCGCGTGCGTCATCAACTGGTGATCAACGATGTCAGCCGCGCCGAAACCGGTGATGTCGATCACGGTTTCGATCGCCTCGCTCGAATGGCGGTTGACGGCGAAGAAGGTGACATGGCCGGTTTTGGTGTCGTGCACGCCGGCCACATCGACATAGGAAACGTCGCCAGCGACGGTGGACTTGTAGGTCGGGCATTCCACCTTGAGATCCAGCGCATTGCCGCGGCCGTAGATCGAAGCATAGAGATAGGGATAGTAGATCGTCTGGCGCCATGCCGGGCCGTTGGGAACGGTCATGATCGGTGCGATGACGTTGACCAGTTGCGCCAAGCAGGCGATCTTGACCACATCGGAACGACGGATGAAGGTGTTGAGGATCAAGCCGACCTGCAGCACGTCCTCGAAATTGTAGATGTCCTCGAGCAGCGGCGGGGCGAAGGGCCAGCCGTCATTGCCGCCGAGGATCTTCTTGTCCTGCTCCTTGGAATGGTACCAGACGTTCCATTCGTCGAACGAGATGTAGACCTGCTTGCTGGAGCGCTTCTTGGCCTTGATGTAGTCGATGACGCCGGCGACCGAGGCGATGTAGTCGTCGAGCTTCTCGCTCATGGCGAGATAGTTCGGCGCGTCATTGGCTTCGTTGTCGAAATACATGTGCAGCGAGATGTAGTCGACCTCGTTGTAGGTGTGGTCGAGAACGGTCGCTTCCCACTCGGGATAGGTCGGCATCTTGGCATTCGAAGAACCGCAGACCACCAGTTCGAGCGACTTGGAAAAGGCGCGCATGGCCTTGGCGGTCTCATGGGCCAGGCGGCCGTACTCATCGGCGGTCTTGTGGCCGATCTGCCAGGGGCCGTCCATTTCGTTGCCGAGGCACCACAGCTTGACGTCGAAGGGCTCCTTGCGGCCGTTGGCGATACGCTTGTCGCTCCACTCACTTCCACCTGGATGATTGGTGTATTCGAGAAAGTTGCGGGCTTCATCGAGGCCACGCGAGCCGAGATTGACGGCAAGCATCATCTCGGTGTTGGCGGATGCGCACCAGTTGGCAAATTCATGCAGGCCGACTTCGTTGCTTTCCGACGTATGCCAGGCGAGGTCGAGGCGCACCGGGCGTTCTCCCTTGGGGCCGACACCGTCCTCCCAATTGTAAGCGGACACAAAATTGCCGCCGGGATAGCGGACGATCGGAACGTTGAGTTCCCTGACCAGATCGATAACGTCTTGACGCATGCCATTGGCATCCGCTGTCGGGTGGCCCGGCTCATAGATGCCGGTGTAAACTGCCCGCCCCAGATGCTCGATAAAGGATCCATACAGCCTCGGATCGATTTCCGAGACAACATAACGCGGATGCGCCGTAACGGCTGCCTGCATGCATTCCTCCCACAATATCACAAATGATGATTTAAATCACCTTACCCGATATCAAAGGCGACTTGGCAGCCTTCGTCAAGTCAAAATAGCCAAAAGTCTGACAATTGAACGATGATTCCGGCTATAAGTGATTTCATATGATTGAAATTGCTGAGTTATTTTAAAACCCGGTTTGATGATATCAACCGGTTTTGATCCTAAGCAGGATGTCCTGGTCGTAATTTCCAAACCCCTTGCCAAAAATATTGATCCCACCGGGACGCTTGGCGTCGTCCTTGACGCCAATACGGACGCGGATTGAATGATGGCTCTTGAGGTCGAGCGCGGAGAGGCTGGTTTCGGAAATCCTGAGGCCATCGACATAGGTGCCGTCTGTGGAAATTCGCCAGTTCTTCAGCTTGCCATATTGCGAGCCCTTGAGCTTCCACCAGGAGGGCGTGAAAACGCCACGCTTGTCGCCGAAATCGCCGGGTGACGTCCAGGTGCCGACATCGACGCCATTGATGGTCAACGTGATGTCGGAGGGCCAGTCGGCGCTGGTGCCCGGCACCTCCGAGGACAGTTCCATTGCCACTTCGAGTTCGGTGATCTCGGCGTTAGCGAGCTTGGCATTGTTGGGGAACTGATATTCGACAAAGCCGCGCGTGAACCACAGCAGCCCGGCTTTCATACGGTCCGGATCGAGGAACGTGTTCGGCACATCGAGCAGACCGATGATGCCATCCGGAGAACACAGGCCGCAGGGCGCCGTGACCTCGAAACCGCTGTAAAGCCCGATCGGCATCGACACTTCGATCGCGTTGTTCCTGACCGCGCGATATTCGCTCTTGAATACCACGAGCACTTCCTCGGCGGTCGGATAACAGATCTTCTGGCTGCCTTTCTTCGCCTTCTGGTTCTCGGTGCGGATCAGGCCAGCATCCTCGAGCACCTGGATATTGGTCGAGACCGTCGATTGCGGCAGCGACAGCACGGCGGCGATGTCATTGACATTCATCGGCCCCTTCTCATGCAGCAATTTCAGCATGGAGATGCGTGCCAAAGAGGCCAGCCCCTTGAGGACGGCAATGTCCTTCTCGGGTTCGATCACAAGAAAATTGCGACTCATGAATTTGCCAGCCCTGTGCGAAATCTATATCCGAAATCACCTTGTATATCGGGATAATTGATTTAATCAATGCGCTGGCCGGCTCCATTTCTGCTCAAACCGCGGAGGAGGGCTGACCAACATGCCGAGCCGCACGTGGAGACCGCGCGGTACTGGCGACAATCCACCCACAAGGTCTGGTCGAATTTGCACATGTCACCACGAGCATTTGAAGCCGTGCGTCGGTTTATCGACCGACCAAGGTCAAATCGATCTCGGTAATGTGCCAGCGGCCGAGATTGGCGGTGTAGAGTTTGTTACCCTTGAACGCGATATTGGTGGGATGCGCGAGCGTCGTCGCGGCCGAATCCTCGATCAATGTCTCGAGTCCTCGGTCCTTGCGCCAGCAGTAGATCCGGCTGGGCTCATAGCATGAAATGAACAACGAGCCGTCCGGAGCGAAAGCTAGGCCATCCGGGACGTTATGCACGCCTTCGACAACGACCCGTCGCGGCCCAGCCGCACCGTCGGCAAGGATCGGCACGTAGCTGACACACGACGCATTGCTTTCCACCACATAAAGCCCGCTTCCCTCTGGCGCCATGGCCATGCCATTGGCGAAGGACATCGCCTCTCGGCACCACAGACGACCCTCGCCCGTCTTGAGATCATAGCGGAAGATGCCGGAGCGATTGTCCTCGCCAACGCTATCCGACACGTAAAGCCAGCCTCTCGCCTCGTCGACGATGGGATAATTCGGCACGCGGATGCCGGACGACGCGAAGCGCTCCATGCGCCCTGTCGCGGCATCCCATCGAAAGATCGCGGCGTGCTTCAGGTCACAGGCAAAACAGTTGCCGGCGCTGTCGAAGGCAATGCCCAGCAGAAAGCCATCCGTGCCGCCCATGCGTTCGACCGAGCCGCCGTCGGCGGCAAGCCGCAGGAGGTCACCGGTTTCGGTGCCGCACCAGATCGATCCGTCACAGTGGACGGCCAGGCCCTCCGGGTGCGCGACGCGAGGGCTGGTGAAGATCCCGTCGAAGAAAACGCGCGCGGCGGACATGTCGAGCAACGGCTTTACCATGGGGTCCTCAGCTTGCGATGTACGATCTCTGTGCGACGATGCAGCGCTCGACCATCGCGCGGTCGGCGGCGAGGATCTCGGCGATCAGCGCACCGCGCTCCTTGGCGCTGACAAATTCGAGGCGACGCAGGCCGAGCGGGTCGATGCGATTGCGCAGAACAGCGAGCGCATCGCTGGAAGGCAACGGGACCTCTCGGCAATCGGCGTCGAAGGTCACCGCAAACCCGGTGGCGTCGCGGATCTGCTGCTGCATGATGCCTGGCATGGTCTCGATGACGATCAATTCCCGGGATATCCGGTCGAGCCGGAAGACGCAGAGATCGGTGAACACCAGCGCCTTGCCGGTGCGATAGCCCATCGGCTCGCGCTCGGCCGGCATCAGCAGCCCGCGGGCGGAACTCGCGATCTCCACCTCGTCCACCAGCGACTGGACCGAATGACGTGGAATGTAGAGCAAATAGTCGCGGTGCATGTTGGCGACATCGGCCATGCCGCCTTGCCCTGGCAACCGGATCAGGCCGCCGCTCGGTTTGCGCAGCGCGATGGTGTTGACGCGGCCGCGTCGGTCGACCTGCGCCGCGCCAACGATCTCATGCGTCACGGCACCCGCCTGATAGTAGGTCGAGTAGGTGTCGTCGCCGCCGGCATGCGTCACCGCCGTCTCGCAATCCAGGCTTTCGATCAGCGACAAGATCATCGGGCTCGGCGCGATGTCGAGATGGCCGCAGCTCATCGTCGCGATGATCATGTCGGGCGCATGCGTTGCCTTGGCCAACCGGTAGGCGACGTTGGCCAGCGGCGAGACAGCGCCGGCACTGGCAAAGCTCTCATTGTCGAGTTCGGCGGCGATGCGGGCGGCAATGATCTCGTCGATGGATGCTTTCTCCTCACCATGTGCGAGCGCCGGCATTGCGAGGGCCGTTTTGGCGCGAACCTTCGCGGCCTTTTGCAGCGGCTTCGGCACGCCATCGGAGGGCAGCCGTAAACTATCCGCCAAGGGCGTTTCGCTGGCCGCCAATCCCTGCGCAAGCGCCTGATAATCGGTGACATAGAATGGCAGGCAGGACGCCGGCCAGGCGCCACCCGGCGCCAGCGCTATGGCCGAAACCTGGTTGCGGGTCAGCACGCTCTGGCGTCCGTCCTGCCGCAACGCCCCGACCGGGACGACCTCCTCGACCGTGACCAGCACCTTGCGCGCGGCACCCGCCATCGCGAAGTCCAATGCGCGCGGCCCAACGATTTGCACATTGCCGCTTTCATCCGCGCGCTGGGCGTGGACGACGAACGTATCGAGGCGCAGCGGCGGGATGAAACCGGTGTCGGTCCCGGCGATCGGATCAGGCCTGGCGCTCGCCCCCGGCACGCGCGCCAGCATGTCGGAACCCAAGGGCAGTTGAAACGGCATTGACGGCAGGTTCTGCTGCGCTGCCCGTAGCGCCTGGATCATGGCCAGCGCTGTCCAGTCGCGAACCGGTATCGCACCAGTTTCGGCGGCAGCGCGGAAACGCGGCGGCAGGCCGAAAATATCGAGACTGGAGAAGCAGAGGTCGATTTCCGCCACCGCATCCGCTTCGAGCAGCAGTTCGAGCGGCAAGCCGCCGGCCCAGCAGACGTAACGCAAATCCTTGACGCCCGAATGGGCGATCGCGCGCAGCAGTGCGATCGGCAACCGAGCGAAATGGTGACCGCCGACGCCAAGCGAGTGGCCTTGGCCGACCATCGCGGCCAGGCCTTCGACATCAGTGAAGCGCGGCCGGTTCGACTTGACCAGGGACATTGCGGCACGATCATTCACAGCGCGGACGCCTCGATGCGGTAGCGGGTCACGAACGGCTTTTCGGCTGAGAATTCCAGTGCCGTCGCAATGCCGGATTGGGCGATGGGGTTGTCAGCCAGCGCGGTCGCCGGGCCGAGCCCGAAGGCTGAGCAGATCGGCTCGATGCCGATGGCGACATGACGCCCATTCCAGGGAGCCGCCTTGCGGCCGCGATTGGAGTACCAGAGCAGAAGGCTCGGAAAATGCTCCGTCTGCCAGGAGAGCTCTACCCGGTAGCCGTCCTCGTGGTTGGCAAGCGCCGCCACACCGTCGACGCCCTCGATCTGCAGCAACTCCTCCGTGTCGGCGGCCAGAGGAAGCAGCGAGGCATCGATCGCACCCCCGCTGCGCGATGGCACGGCGCTCAGTTCGAAGAAGGTTTTGTTTCTTGCAAACAGCGCTGCGCCCGGTTCCACGTCGTGTGGATAGGTGCGGCCTTCATCGAAACCGCCGAGCTCGAGCGCGGCGGCGCCTGTCTCGAACGGCAGCCGGAATACCGGGTGCAGGCCGATCGGCAAGCGGCAGGCTTGGCGGACGGCGATCTTGAATTCAATGTCGATGGCCGGCGCCGATTGATCGGGCGTAATCGTCCGTTCAACACGCTCGACAGGACTGCCTTTGGGATAGTCCAGTACCAGCGACAGCGACCCGCTCTCGCTGTCGCGCCAAGCCCAGTCATGGTTGGAGCTGTGGCCATGGACTTCTTCGTCAAGCTCCGGCGGCCCCATCACGCGCGTCCAGCCCTCGGGCCATCCACCGGCAGGCACTGAATAGCCGAAGGGCACGCAGGGCCACTCGCCGCGCAACCGGCGCAGGATGCCCGGCAAGGCTTCCGCCCCCGGCTCGTGCGACCAGGGTGCGATGTGCATCGGCGAGATTTGCCGGCCGTCCGCCAGGAGGAACGTGATAGGCGCCAGCATCGCGCCGAGCCGCTGCACGGTCAGCGCGCCATGCGCCCAACCCAGCCCACGATAGTCATCATCGACGCTCACGGCCCGGCCTTCTTCACCTGCGCTCCGCTCTTGTCGGCAAACGCCTTGACGCGCTGCTGGCCGATCTCGCCTCGATAGAGGTCACCCAGCATGTCGCGCTCCATGGCGAGGCCATCGGCCAGATTGCCAGACTCGGCGTGCGCCGTCAGGGCCTTCAACCCTTCGATCGCCTCGGCCGGTTCGGCGGCGATCATCTGCGCCAGCTCCAGCGCGCGCGGCATCAGCCTGTCGACATCGACGACCTCGTTGACCAGGCCGGCAGCGATGAATTCGGAAGCCGGCACGATGGCACCGGTCATCAGCAGAAGGTTGGCACGGTTGCGGCCGAGCTTGGTGACGCTGCGTTGCGTGCCGCCACCGCCGGGAACCAGCCCCAGCTTGATCTCCGGCAGGCCGAGTTTCGCGAACTGGTTGGCGATCACGATGTCGCAGCACAGCACCAACTCCATGCCGCCGCCCAAGGCAAAGCCGTTGACCGCCGCGATCACCGGCTTGCTGTTGTTCTCGATCGCCGCGTACATGCGCATGCCGGCAGCCTGGAACGTGTCGAACTCGGCGGCCGTCTGCGCGGCGTATTCCTTGATATCGGCGCCGGCCATGAAGCCGCGACCTTCGCCGGTCACCACGATCGCACCTACACCCGCATCGCCTGACAGGGCCTCGAAGGCGTCGGTGATCTCGCCTTGCATCATCCGGTTCATGGCGTTGAGCTGGTCGGCGCGGCGGAAGGTGACGACCGCGACGCGCCCCAGGATTTCGACCGTGAGTGTCTGGTAGACGCGCATTGTCAGGCCGCGTCCACGGTCATGTCGCCGGATGCCTCCAATGCTGCGATTTCCTCCTTGGAGAGGCCGAACTCGGCCAGGATCTCGCGGCCATGCTGGCCGACCAGCGGCGCCGGCCGCTCGATGGTCGCGGGCGTCTCGCTCATCTTGACCGCGGGTGCCACCACCCGCACCTTGCCGCCGCGCGGATGATCATAACTGGTGATCATGCCCATATGCTTGACCTGCGGGTCCTCCGCCGCACGGCGGATATCCTTCACCTCGGCGCACCAGATGTCTACCGCCAGCAGCCGTGCCAGCAGCTCCTGCGTGGCGAATTTCTTCGTCTCCGCATTGACCTTCTCGAACACCTCGTCGCGCTTGTCGAACAAGGTCTTGAGGTCGTCGTAGACGGCAAGCTGCGGCGCCTCCAGCACCTCGAAAAGCGTCTTGAACGGGCTCATCGCGAGCGAGATGTAGCCGCCGTCCTTCGTCTCATAGATGCCGAACGGCGCCTGCATGCCGGGATGACCGATGCCAGAATTGGGCCGCACGAAATCCTCGCCGAGGTTGAGCACGGCGACATATTCCTGATTGAGATGCGCCAGCAGGCCGGCCAGAAGATTGACCTCGATCTTCTGACCTTTGCCGGTCTTCTCGCGATAATAAAGCGCCGAAAGGATGCCGTAGACCATGTTCATGGCGCCGATCTGGTCGGCGAGTCCGGCGCCGGCCGGAACCGGCGCCTGATCGCCGCGGCCGGTGTTGGCAATCAACCCGGCAAGCCCCTGGATCAGCATGTCCTGGCCGGGGCGCTCGACATAGGGGCCTTCCTCACCATAGCCGGAACCCGAACAATAGATGATGCGCGGATTGACGGCCTTGAAGTCCTCATAGCCGTAGCCGAGCTTGGCCAGCACGCCGGGGCGGAAATTCTGCACCACCACATCGGCGCTCTTGGCCATCTCCATGAGGATGGCGTGCACTTTGCGGCTCTTCAGGTTGAGGGCAATCGAGCGCTTGTTGCGGTTCCAGGCGAGGAAATTCGGACTCTCGGAGCCGCCCACCCATTTTGCGAAGAAGGTCATGCCCCGGAACATGTCGCCGGCGCCGGCGCGCTCGACCTTGATGACATCGGCGCCCATGTCGCCGAGCAGCTGCGTGGCGAACGGCCCCTGCAGCAAATGGCTGAAATCGAGGATGCGGACGCCTTCGAGGGCCTTGTTCATTTCATGTCTCGTTTCGTGTTTTCAAAGCAGTTCGGGAACGTAGCGCGGTGCGGCGGTCAGCCCGCCATCCACACGCAGATCGGTGCCCGTGGTGAAGCCCGCGGCATCGGAGGCGAGATAGATGGCGGCCTCGGCCACTTCGGAAGGTTCGCCGATGCGGCCGAGCGGATGCATCTTGACCCAGGCCTTGGCCAAGTTGCCGCCGATCTCCTTGATCAGCCTGTCATTCATCGGCGTGTTGATGGTGCCCGGCGAGATCGAATTGACGCGGATGTTCACCGGCCCAAACTCGACCGCCATCTGGCGCGTCATCGCCATCACCGCGCCCTTGGCGCCGGCATAGGCGGTCCAGCCGTCGAGACCGATATGACCCTGCGCCGATGCCATGTTGATGATCGAGCCGGACTTCTGCGCGATCATGTGCGGCAACGCGTATTTGCAGCCGCGAAACACGCTGGTCAGGTTGACCGCGATCAGCCGGTGCCATTGCTCATCGGTCATCTCGTGCACCGGCATGCCGCCAATGGCGATGGCGGCATTGTTGACCAGGACGTCGAGGTGCCCAGTCCTGGTGACAGCGCTGTCGATGAGGCCGGCGATCTCGGCCTCTTGAGAGACATCGCAATGCACGTAATCGGCCTGACGGCCGGCGGCGCGAAGCGCGGTCGCGAATTCCTCGCCCGCGCCGTCGGCTATGTCGCCGAGGAAGACATGCGCGCCTTCACGCGCCATCGCTTCAGCGATCGCGTGCCCGATACCGTCGGCGGCACCGGTGATGACGGCGGTTTTCCCTTCGAGACGAGCCATGTCAGCCTCCATTCGCGCGCCGGCGTTTCGCCTCGTCGAAGGCGACCGCGGCGATGATGATCATGCCGGTGATGACCAACTGCCATTCGGTCGGCAGCCCGAGGCCCCGCAGGCCGTTGGACAGGAACTGCAGGATCAGCACGCCCAGCGCCATGCCGGTCAGGCTGCCGATGCCGCCGGCAAGGCTGACCCCACCGAGCACCGTCGCGGCGACGACCTGGAATTCGAAATTGAGCCCCGCCGTATGCTGCGCCGAGCCGACGCGTGCGGCGAGAATAATGCCCGCAACCGTCGCCAGCAGCGAGCTGATGATGAAGCAGATGAACTTGACGCGCCGCACATCATAGCCGGCCAGCCGCGCCACTTCCTGATTGCCGCCGACGGCGTAGATCTGCCGTCCGAACGGCCGATGCCGCATCATGTAGGCGAAGGCGGCGAGCAGGACGATGGCAATGACAGCCGAATAGGGGATGGTGTTGAACAAGCGGCCATCCGACAGAGCGATGAAGCTGTCGAGGCTGGCATCGTCCGGGATGGCACGCTGGCCGGTATAGAGATAGACACCGCCGCGCATGATAAACATCGTGCCCAAGGTCATGATCAGCGAGTTGATGCCGGCATAGGCGGTGAGATAGCCGTTCACCATGCCGATGATCAGCCCAAACAGCAGCGCGCAACTGACGCCGAGCCACAGCGAATTGGTGTCGTTCATGACGATGATCAGCGGCAGGGCAATGGTCGCGAGCAGCGAGCCGATCGAGATGTCGACCTCGCCGGAAATGAAGACGATGGCGCAGCCAATCCCGGCGATCAGCGGCAGCGACGCCTGACCAAGCACATTGGTCAGATTGCGCACGGAGAAGAAATTCTCGACCGTGAAGGAAAAGAACGCCAACACCAGGATAAGGCAGACGAGCAGCGCCAGTTCCTGCCGGGCAAAGAGCCGCACCAACATGGATGGTTGGGCCCTTGCGGAAGCCGTGGCTGCAAAGCTCATCGCATGCTCCCTTCGAGGCGGCGCTGATCGCTGGATGTCATCATCTTAGCCGATCGCCGCATTGAGGATCTTCTCCTGTGTGGCTTCCTCGCGCGACATGATCACGGTCAGGCGGCCTTCGCACATCACCGCGATCCGGTCCGCAAGACCGAGCAGCTCCGGCATCTCGGACGTCATCATGACCACCGCCAGGCCCTCGCCGGCGAGCCGGTCGATCAGCGCGAAGATTTCCGACTTGGCACCGACATCGATGCCGCGCGTCGGCTCGTCGACGACGATCACTTTCAGGCCCCGCATCAGCCAACGCGCGATCAGCACTTTCTGCTGATTGCCGCCCGACAGGTTCTTCACCTGCTGGAACAGGCTGGGCGTCTTGATGCGGAAACGGTCGACATAGTCCTGCACCGCTTTGTGTTCCTTCGCCTTGTCGACGAACCCCAGGCGGGCGAAAGCACCAAGCGAGGCCAGGCTTGCATTCTGGTAGACAGGCAGTTCGCCCATCAGCCCTTCGCTCTTGCGGTCCTCGGTAAGCAGGCCAATGCCCAGCTTGACGCCGGTGCGCGTATCGTGCGGCGCGAGCCGGCTGCCGTCGACGGTGATCGTCCCCGCGGTGATTGGGTCGTAGCCGACGATCGCCTTGGCGAGTTCGGTGCGGCCCGCGCCCATCAACCCGAAGAAGCCGAGCACCTCGCCGGCGCGCGCCTCGAAGGAGACGTCGGTCAGCTTCTTCGCCGTGCTGAGGTTCTCCACCGACAGCGCGACCTTGCTGCCCGCCGCGCCGCGCTGGCGGGGAAACAGATTGTCGATGCGCCGGCCGATCATGTCCTGGATCAGCGTGTCGTTGGTGTGCTCGCCGATCGGCCTAGTCGAGATGTGGCGCCCATCGCGCAGCACGGTCACCGTGTCGGCGATCTCGAAAACCTCGTCGAGCTTGTGGCTGACATAGACCACCGCGATGCCAAGGCTGGCCAGCCGGCGGATGACTGTGAATAGCAGCGAGACCTCGTTCGGCGTCAGCGAGGATGTCGGTTCGTCCATCACCACGACGCGGGCTTCATGGGCGAGCGCACGGGCGATCTCGACCATCTGCTGCTGGCTGACCGGCAGCGATCCCGTGCGTGCCGCCGGATCGACGTTGAAGCCGATGCGGTTGAACAGCGCGGCAGAATCGGCACGAATCCTCTTCCAGTCGATCGAGCCGGCTCTGCCGGTCGGATAGCCTTCCAGGAAGATGTTCTCGGCAACGGTGAATTCGGAGATCAGCGCGATCTCCTGAAACACGACCTTGATGCCTTCCTTCAAGCTGTCGCGCGGCGACTTGATGTCGACCTCGCGCCCGCGCATGCGGATGGTGCCGGCATCCTTGCCGTAGACACCAGCCATGATCTTGATCAGCGTCGACTTGCCGGCGCCGTTCTCGCCCATCAAGGCATGGATCTTGCCGGGCTCCAGGCTGAAGTCGACATTGTCGAGCGCCACGACGCCGGGGAAGCGCTTGTCGATGCCGCGCAGTTCGAGCGCCGGCACGCTGGTGTCGATGGCCGCGCCTTCGCCAGGGTGAAGGAAATCAACGGACATTGGCTCTGTTCCGGATGATGTCGAGATAGGTTGCAAGGATGATGACGACGCCCGGCACCACCATCTGCAGGTCCTGGTTCCAGCCGAGAATGATGATGCCGTTGTCGATCACCTTCAGCACCAGTACGCCGAGCAAGGTGCCGAACAGCGATCCACGGCCGCCGAGCAGGCTGGTGCCGCCGAGGATGACGGCAGCAATGACCGTCAGTTCGAAGCCGCGGCCGGCGGTCGGCTGGCCGGCATTCATCAGCGACGACAGGATCATGCCGGCAACGCCGACGCAGAGCCCGGTGAGAACGAAGGCGAACAGCTTGAGGCGCTCGGAGCGAAGGCCGGACAGGCGCACCGCCTTTTCATTGGCGCCAACGGCATAGAGGTAGCGGCCGAGCGTGGTGAAACGCAGCGTCACATAGGCAAACACGAAGATCAGCGCCGCCAGGATGACGGGGACCGGCACCGCGCCGACGTAGCCGGCGCCGAGATCGGTGAAGCTCGCGAGCTGATTGTGGTTCTGCACCGCCTCGCGCGTGAACAGATAGACGCCGCCTTGCAGCATCATCATCGTGCCGATGGTGGCAATCAGCGAGTTGACCCGGAGCCTGGTAACGACCAGCCCATTGAACAGGCCGACCCCGCCGGCAAAGGCAAGTGCCGCCAGCAAGCCGAGCGTCAGGCTCTGTGTAGAATTGAGCACCGCCATGCCGATGCAGCCGACAAAGGCGAGTGAAGCGCCGACCGACAAATCGACCTCGGCGGTGATGATGAGCATGGTCATGCCCGAGGCAACGATCAGCACCAGCGCGCATTGGCGCAGAATTGCGATGATGTTGGCCTCCGAATAGAATTGCGGCGCCGCGATCGAGATGGCGATGCACAGCACAGCCAGGATGACACCCAGCACAAGCTGGCTGCTGCCCAGCAGCTGGCCGCCGACAAGGCGCTTCGGCGCGGAGGCGTGTATAAGCTCGCTCATCTCAATCCATTCCGGGCCGCCGTGGTTCAGGCGCCCTTCCCGCAATGCGGGAAGGGCAAAGTCGGTCGGCTTTATTTCTTCAGGTCGGCGGAGGTCTTCATGCACTTTGCCGGCGGCTGCAGTGCGTTGACGGCATCCCATTTGATGGTTCGGGTGGTGCCGTCGTAGTCGTAGAACTTCTTCCAGTCCTCGCCGTTCATCGGCGCGGTCGGGCTGACGATGTGCTCCGGCACTTCCTCGCTGTTGAACAGTTTCACCGCGGCATCGATGGCGGTAAAGCCTTCCTTTTCCGGGAACATCGCGGCCTCGATACGATACGATGGCTCGTTCTGCATCGCGTTGATGAAGGCAAGCCCCTCGCCGCCGGTGCCGACGGTCAACAGGCCGTCCTGCGGCTTGCCGGCCGCCTTCCAGGCTTGCAGGCCGCCCAGCGACGACGAGTCGTTGATGCCGTAGATGATGTTGATGTCGGCATTCTTGGCGAGTGCCGCCGAAGACACTTCGAGCGCGCGGTCCGGATTGCCGCCGCCGTCGAGGTCGTGGACCATGACCGCGTCAGGGATGACGGTCTTCAGCCCGTCCATGAAGCCGTGCGAGCGCAGCACCGTGGCGGAAAGCAGCGGCAGGCCGACATTCATCACCTTGGCAACGCCGCCGAGCTTTTCCTTGGCATATTTGCCGGCCTCGACCCCGGAGAAATAGCCGGTGTCATAATCGCAGATGGCGACCATCGTGGTCATGCCCTTGACCGGATTGCCCTCGAGCACAACCGGAATGTTGGCGGCTTTGGCCTGACGCAGCAGCGGCACCACACCTTCTTCATTCACCGGCGTGATGATCAGCACATCGACGCCTTTGGCAATGAAGTCTTCGGCCGCGGCGACCTGCTTGGATATGTCGAGATTGGCGTCCTGCACCTCGACCTCGATGCCGAGTTCCTTCCCGTGAGCCTTCATGCCCTTGATGACGTTCTGGTACCATTCATGGGTGGCGTAATTGGTGACGTAGCCGATGCGCTTGGGCATGTTCTCGGCATATGCAGCCGCCGCGCTCATGGCCAGCGCGGCCGCGGACGCAAACAGGATTGACTTGGACCAGTGCATTTTCTTCTCCCAGGTTATCGCTTTTGTTAATCGCTGAACGGGTAGTCCCGCCGTTCCGGGTCGGCACGTAACGAAGAGTTGGATTCCCCCCAACCGAGCTCCGCCGATATCTTCTCGGCGGCTGCCCGGGTGCGTTCGAAGACGGTCTGCCGGTCGAACCGTGCGGCCTTCTGCGGCAGCAGCGGGACCGTGAGTGCGGCGATGACGGCGCCGGTGTGGTCGCGCACCGGCATGGAGATATTGGTGCAGGCTTCGACGGCCAGTGAGGCACGCATCTCGTAGCCGAGCCTGGCCACCTCGTTCAGCCGTGCCTCGATTTCGGCCCGCGTGCCCTGTCCTTCGCCGGCGGTCACGATGCGATCGACAATGCGGTCGCGCTCGGCCCGGTTCGAATGGGCGAGCAAGACCGCGCCTGAACTGGTTTCGAGGATCGGGAAATGCGACCCCAAGGCAACCGAGTAGCGCATCGGCAGCGGTGAATCGATCTGCAGCACCACCAGCGCGTTCTGGCCTTCGCGCACCACGAGGTGGCAACTCTGATCGGCATTGGCGGTCAACTCACGCATCACCGGCAGCGCGCATTCGACCAGCCGGTTTACCGGCGGGTGCATGTGCGCCAGCTCGAACAGCTTCAGCGACAGGCGGAAGCGGTCCGACTGCGTGCGAAAGATGTATCCGCGCTTTTCCAGCAGGAGCAGGATGCGGTAGATTTCGTGAATGGAGCGTCCGAGGCCGGCCGCGATCTCGGTCTGGGTCAGCGTTTCGGCGCTGGCTGCCATGAACTCAAGGACGTCGAGCGCCTTGTCTACCGCCGGTACACGATAGCCGTTGCGGCCGCTTTCGCTGTCGTCGAGCGTCTCGGTAACGCTGGCGGCCATCACGCAATGCTCCGTTCCGGTTGCCTGGTTTCGCGGTAGAGGCGATTCACATGGTCGGCGAGTTCGGCAGCCGAAATGTCGCCGGCGATGGCGGCCGCCGCATGCGGCGCGCATTCGCGGAAGAAGGCGATGAAGCCTGAATGCGTCGGACGCAGATAGGACGAGCTGATCGTCGCAAGCGTCGAGCTGAAGAAATTGCCGGTGAGATGGTTGACCTCGACATCCATCCAGGCCGCCAGCGATCCCGGCTGTCCGCCCGACTTCACATAGTCGCCGCGCTGGTATTCGGGCGAGCACAGGAACACCGCGTAGTCGATCGCGGCCTGCTTGTGTTTCGACCGGGCGCTGACGCCGATGCCGGCACCGCCGAGCAAGGCTCCGGCGGAGTGCGGCGTCGGCACGTCGGCAAAGCGCAGACACGGCCTGTCACTCCTGGAGGCATAGTTCACATAGCCGAACGCGAAAGGCACATAGACCACGTCGTCATGCGCGATCATGTGGTCATAGCAGCGGATTGGGTTCCATTTTGATGAGTTCGGATGCGACAGCGCCGCAAGCTCTCGCAATTGAGTGATGGCCTGCTCGACCGTCTCCCTGGCAATGAATTGCCCACCGTTCTCCTGTGGGCGGCCAAGCGTCAGAAGCATGCACATGGCATCCGTCGGTACCGAGGGCAGGCCGAGCCACTTGCCGTTCTTGCGGGCGCGCCGACCAAGCTCGACCACCTCGTCATGTACGCGCGGCACCGGCCCGTAACGCTCCAGGAGATCCGGGCGATAGGACGCGACCTGACAAGCGGCATCGATCGGCAACGCCCATTGGCGTCCGTCCTTTGCGTAGGAGCGCCAGGACGCACCGACCGAATCGTGTTCGAAGAAACGGATTTGTTCGGCCGACAGATAGGCGTCGAACGGCACCATCAGTTCATCCTTCGCGATGTCGCCGATGAAGGGATGGTCGAGCACGACCAGATCGTAAGTGCCTAGCACCGAACCGAGAGCACCCTCGCCGAATTCATAGAGGCTGCGGCGGTCCCATTCGATTTCAAGGCCTGGATTGCCGGCGCAATACGGCGCCACGCTGGCGTCGAGCGGACCCCAGCAGCGTCGATGATCCCACGCAAGACCGCGCAGTCTTGTCATTTCAGGCAATTCCTCCCTGGCAACCGAGCCCGCCCGGCCCGCAGTCGTAGCAGGTATTTTCACATAGACAAGTAACTTTTACATATGCAAATGGCCGGTTTGACTTCCTGACGAGCTTCAAGCCAGACCGAACCGCTCGACGGCGCGCATGATGCCACGCAGCTCGGCGAGGCCTTTCAGCCGCCCGATCAGCGAATAGCCGGGATTGATCCTGGTCTTGCCGATATCGTCGGCGAGCAGATGGCCGTGGTCTGGCCGCATCGGAATGCGCCAGTCGGCGCGGCCCTCCTTCCGGCGCCGCGTCTCCTCCTGCATCAGAGCGAGGATGACATGCGCCATATCGGTGCCGCCCTCCAGATGCTCGGCCTCATAGAACGAACCATCATCCTCGATGGTGATGTTGCGCAGATGGACGAAATGGATGCGATCGGCGAACTCCTTGACCATAGCGACGATGTCGTTGTCGGCGCGCGTGCCGTAAGAGCCGGTGCAGAACGTCAGGCCGTTGGCCGGACTGTCGACGGCGTTGAGGATGAAACGCGCATCCTCGGCGGTCGAGACGATGCGTGGCAGGCCATAGAGTGAGAAGGGCGGGTCGTCTGGATGGATGCACATGCGCACCCCCTCTTCTTCGGCCACCGGAATGATCTCGCGCAGGAACCAGGCAAGGTTGTCGCGCAACTCCTTCGGTCCGATCGCGTCGTATTCCGCCAGGGCCTCGCGAAAGCTGTCCCTGTTGTAGCTGCGCTCCGTCGCCGGCAGGCCGGCGATCAGGTTGCGCTCGATCCTGTCGATCGCCTCGCTGCTCAGTGCCTTCAGTCGCGCTTCCGCTTCGGCGATGCGGGCGGCACTGTAGCCGGCCTCGGCATTCCTGCGCTTCAGCACGAACAAATCGTAGGCCGCGAAATCGACCGCGTCGAAACGCAGCGCATAACCCGTTGTTGGAAGCCGATAGGCCAGGTCCGTGCGGGTCCAGTCGACCACGGGCATGAAATTGTAGCAGACCGTCTCAATGCCGGCCTTGGCAAGTGCGCGGATGCTGTCGCGATAGAAGCCGGCGTAGCGCTCGCGTTCCGGTGCGCCGATTTTGAAGGAATTGTGGACCGGGATGCTCTCGACAACCGACCAGGTCAGCCCTGCCGCCTCGATGATACGCTTGCGCTCCAGAATGCTCTCGAGCGGCCAGGCGCGCCCGTCATAGATATCGTGCAAGGCCGTCACCACGCCCGTCGCACCCGCCTGCCTGACATGATCGAGAGTTACCGGGTCGCTCGGTCCATACCAGCGCCAGCACTGTTCCATGAAGCCTCCTCAATGTTAGCAAGGCGACCATATTGTTGGACCACAGAGCTGTCAACAAGCTGAATTCTTCTTGAATTAGCCATCGATGCGCCTGTCTATCCGGTATCAATTGATTTTCTATCCGATTAGCCCTATGTTTGGTCCAACAAATAAGGAGGATAACGCCTTGGACCAAGAAGCGGCGGACGATACCGGGGTCAGCAGTTCGGCCGTCGACCAGACAGTGCGGCAGATCCTCGACCTCATTCGCAACCGCGCCATGTCCGTAGGCGACGTCCTGCCAACCGAACGGGAACTTGGCGAACTGTTCGGCGCCAGCCGCAACACGATACGCGAGGCGCTGCGCACCATCCGCACCTACGGCCTGATCGACCCCAAGCCGCGTGTCGGCGCGGTACTGGCCGACCGCCAGAATATCGCGATCCAGAACTTCTTTGCCGCCCAGATGGATATTTCGAAGACCTCTTTTCACGATATACAGGGGTTTCGCCGCATCATCGAAGTGAGCATCGGCGACCACATCATCCTCAATGCCAGCGCCGCCGAACTCGACGCCCTGGACGAGGTCAACGGCCTGATCGAAGCCAGCAAGGACGTCCAGGAAGCCGCGCGGCGCGATTTCGATTTCCATCTGGCGCTGGTGAAGCTTGCCGGCAACCGCATGCTGGTGCAGACCTATCAATTCCTGTCGCCGGTCATCCTGCACATCATGACCGTCGGCAAATCCATCCGTCCGGTGCTGAGCAAAACACGCCACGCCCATGGCGAGATCATCGCGGCTCTGCGGGCGCGCGACCGCATCGCCTACAGCTACCTGATGAGCCGACATCTCGATTTCGGCCTGCGCTTCGTTCCCGACGACCTCGAAAACGCCCGCACCTCGCCGGCGCTGCCGGACCCGACATCTTCCAAGGATTCGCACCATGTCTGAGTTTGAGAACAAGGTTGCGCTGATCATCGGCACGACCGGCATCGCGCTCGCCACCGCGAGACGCCTGGCGCAGGGGGGTGCTGCGATCGTCGCCTGCGGCATCGACCGTGCAGCCAATGCGGCCATGCAGGAAAGCCTTGCCGGAGCCGGAGCGAATGCGCTGGTGCAAACGGTGGATGTTTCGGTTTCCGACCAGGTTCGCGACGCGGTCGCGACCGGCGTCGCGAAATTCGGCGGCATCGACATCATCGTCAATTCCGCGGCGGTGCATCCTTACGGGACAGCGACGACAACCGACTGGGAAACCTGGAACCGCGCGATGACGGTCAATGTCGGATCGATCTACCTGACAGCCCATTTCGGCATCCCGGAAATGATCAAGCGTGGCGGCGGCGCCATCGTCAACGTCGCTTCGGTGCAGGGCTTCGCCTGTCAGCAGAACGTCGCCGCCTATGCCACGACCAAGGGCGCCATCCACACGCTGACGCGATCGCTGGCGCTGGACTACGCGGCGGCGGGTATCCGGGTCAATTCGGTCAGCCCAGGCTCGATCCGCACGCCGATCCTCGAAAAGGCCGCACGCGGCGACAATGGCAGTGATGCCGATGTCGAAGAGGCCTATCGGCGCTTCGGCGCGGCCCATCCGCTTGGCCGCATCGGCGAACCGGAGGAGGTGGCGGAACTCATCGCCTTCCTGTGTTCGTCGAAGGCCGGCTTCTGCACTGGCGCGGACTACAGAATAGACGGTGGTCTGACCGCCGGCATCGGCGTGAAGTAAAGCCATGAAGATCGGTCTTGGCCTTTACCGGGAGTCGCTGACCCCTGATAATTTCCGCTTCGCCCGCCAGGCAGGCGCCACCCACATCGTTGCCCACCTCACCAACTATTTTCGCGGCCGCGATCCTTCGCTGTCCGCCGGCAGCGAAGCCGAGGGTTGGGGCGATTGCTCCAGCGATGAGCTTTGGGATTATGAGGATTTCGTCGGTCTGGTGAAGACCGTGCGCGACAACGGCCTGGAAATCGCCGCGATCGAGAATTTCTCGCCGCGTTTCTGGTCGGACGTGCTGCTCGGCGGTCCTGACAGGGCAAAACAGATCGAAGGATTAAAGCGCCTTGTTCGCGATGCCGGACGTGCCGGTATTCCCTGTATCGGCTACAACTTCTCGATCGCCGGCGTCTGGGGCTGGTCGCGCGGCCCATTCGCTCGGGGCGAGGCGATGTCGGTGGGGCTCGATCTCGCTGCCATCGATCCCGATCTGCCCCTCCCCGACGGCGTGGTCTGGAACATGCGCTATCGTGCCGGGCGGCCGAATGCCGAAACGGTAAAGGTCAGCAGCGATGAGCTTTGGCGGCGGCTCGACGTCTTCCTTCGCGAGATCATACCGGTGGCCGAAGAAGCTGGCGTTGTGATGGCGGCGCACCCCGACGATCCGCCGGCCGAGGCGCTGCGTGGCGCCGCGCGGCTCGTCAACCGGCCAGAGAAATACGATCGGCTGATGGACATCGTCGACTCGCCGTCCAATGGGCTGGAGCTCTGCCTCGGCTCGCTGCAGGAGATGCCCGGCACCGACGATATCTACGGACACGTCCGGCGCTTCGCCCGAAGCAAACGCATCGGCTACATCCACTTCCGCAATGTGCGTGGCAAGGTGCCTAACTATCATGAGACTTTCGTCGATGACGGCGACATCGACATGGCCGAGATCGTCCGCATCCTGCGCGACGAAAACTATGATGGCGTGATGATCCCGGACCATACGCCGGAGATGTCCTGTGACGCGCCCTGGCACGCCGGAAAGGCCTTTGCCTTGGGCTACATGCGTGCGCTGGTCCAGAACGCTGCGGCGCTGGGGCCTTCTCGGACCGCCCAAGCCACCAACATCCGGATGCAAGCCTCATGACAAAATCGACGCCCCTCCATGATCTCAAGCCTGGTGAGATCCACGTCGCCAGTGGCGCGTCGCCACGCTACGCGTTGGGGGCGAACTGATGCCGACCTGAGCAACGACCCTCGGTGAAGTCCGTACCCCGCCAGTAGTGTGGCCCTCACGCCGGTTGCGATACGGCGCAACATTCGCGGACTGAACGACGCCGCTTCAAACGATCGCAGCTCGGCTTCCGACCGGATTACGGCAAGCGTCGCCGGCGACCTGCCGGGCGTCAGTCGCGCGATAGGGACAGCCCCGCGAGAAGCGGCGCGTACGCGGCGAGCCTGCGGGATACGAACTCCGTGAAGAGCCGCACGCGCTTCGTCTTGCGTGTTTCCCCCTGTGTGAGGAGCCCAACCGTTCCGTACATGTGCAGGTCGGTGCCCGGCACCCTCACCAGTAGGGGGTCGGCATCTCCGACGAAGCACGGCAGTGTCGTGATCCCGAGCCCTTGCCGTACGGCAACGATCTGCGCCTCGGCGTCCGAGGTCCTGAATGGAACCCCCGTGGCGCGAACCTCACCCTCGCTGGCCCAGTCCGGGATACCATGAATGCTTATGACGATCCACCGGATGGGATCAGGCGCGCCCGCACGCCACGCGGCTAGTCGATCGCAGGACATGTAGACGCCGCCGAACAGCTCCGGTCCCTTCAGGCCGTGAAGATTGAGCGGCAGGGTTTTGCGGTCGTAGACGACGCGGATCGCCACGTCGGCCTCTCGATTGGTCAGATTTGCCAGCTCGCCGGACGACAAGATTTCCATCTCGATGTCCGGATGCAGACGCGCGAAATCGGCGAAGTCCGGCATGAGCAGATGTGTCGCGAGGGGCGGCGCCAGCGTCACCCGCAGAAGCCCGCGCACGCTCTGGTCGCGCCCGAAGACGCGCGTCTCCAGCTGGTGCGACGAGGCTTCCATCTGGTTCGCGAGCTCGAGGACCTCCTCGCCCGCGGCCGTCAGGCGGTAGCCCGAAGGCAGCTTTTCGAACATCTGCGCCCCTAGGCGTTCCTCGAGCTGAGCGATGCGTCGCAGCGCGGTCGAGTGATTCACCCCGAGGCGCTCGGCGGCGGCCCGCACTGAGCCTGCGCGCGCGACGGCAAGAAAGTAGCGGACGTCATCCCAGTCGATCATGGTGCAATCCAGCACCGCGCGGTGCGCCTTCCAAAGCCCGTATCTAACACGTCGAACAGCAGTACGGGTGGTCATAATAGCCTATGTCGACGAGTGCGGCCCAATTCCGAACGGCGGACACCGATCGTCGCGGCCGGCGTCAGTCGTCCAACCGGATCGATTTCGCACCACCGATGTGCGCGCTTCCGCACTCAACAACTGACGCCGGCGGACCCATTTCGAGGTCCTCGGAGGCAGATGCTGTCTCGACACCACGAAAGGAGAAGTTATGGGAAAGCTTGAGGGTAAGGTTGCAGTCATCACGGGCGGATCGAGCGGCATGGCGCTGGCGAGCGCCAGGCGGTTCGTTGAAGAAGGCGCCTATGTTTTCATCACGGGCCGGAGACAGGAGGCGCTCGACGAGGCCGTCAAGCTGATCGGCCGGAACGTGACCGGCGTGCGCGGCGACGCGTCCAATCTCGACGACCTCGACCGCCTGTTCGATACAGTCAAGCGGGAAAAGGGCAAGATCGACGTCCTGTATGCGAGCGCCGGCACCGGCGAAGCCGTCCCACTGGGCGAGATTACCGAGCAGCACTTCGATGCGGCCTTCAACCTGAATGCGCGCGGCACGCTGTTTACGGTTCAGAAGGCGTTGCCGCTGTTCAACGATGGCGGATCGATCTTCATGACCGGGTCGGTTGCTTCGATCAAAGGGTTTCCTGGTTACAGCGTGTATGCGGCGAGCAAGGCGACGTTGCTCGCATTCGCACGCGGATGGCTCAACGAACTCAAGGGCAGGAATATCCGGGTGAACGTGCTGCACCCAGGGCCGATCGCCACACCGATGCAGGACCAAGTTCTCACCGAGGAGGCGAAGCAGATGTTCGAATCCCTGATCCCGCGGGGAAAGATGGGGCGTCCTGAGGAAATTGCGGCGGTCGCGCTGTTTCTTGCTTCAGACGATTCGAGCTTCGTGAATGGGGTGGAGTTGTCTGTCGACGGCGGCTTCTCGGCCATCTGAAATCGCGCCGGATCGCGAGAAGCGGCTGACCGGCGGGAACTAGCGTGTCCATGGTGGAGCACTACGCAAAGGTCGCCACACAGCGGAACGGATAACCCAGCGCCGTTGAGGCTGGGGAAACAATACCAACACGGATCGGAGAAGCATTATGAACTACGCGATTGTAGGATTCGGTAAGATAGGCCAGGCCCTCGCCCACGCCTTCGCCCGTAAAAACATCGACGTGACCGTCGCGAGCCGCCGGCCGCCCGAGGCGTTGGCGCCGCAGGCTCGGGCGATTGGACCCTCGGTCGTCGCCAAGTCGCTGCGGGAAGCACTCGAGGCCGACACAATCATCTTGGCGGTCCCTTTCGGGGAGCATCGCGAGGTTGCGAAAGCCCTGCCGAGTTGGAAAGGCAAGACGGTCATCGACGCGATGAACGGTTTCCTGTGCCTGAAGAGCTGGACGGCCTCCCGTCCTCCGCCTTCGTTGCGAAGTCGTTCACCGGCGCCAAGTTCGTGAAAGGCTTCAATCACCTGGTTGCGGCCACCCTGGCTACCGATCCGGTCGTCGGAGGCGGCCACCGGGTCGTCTTTCTGTCGAGCGACGACGAGGACGCGATCGCACCCGTGGCGGCCTTGGCCAAACAACTCGGGTTCGCACCCGTCAAGCTGGGAAAGCTCAACGAGGGTGGCGCGCTGGTGCACGCACGCGGCCGCACTTGGGGCCAGCTCATCTTCCAGGATTTGTTCAAGAAGGAGCAGTAATCGATCTACGACCGTGTGTGATCGACGCCGAGAACTGGTCGCGCGCTAACCTCTTCGAGCAGCGACCGAATATTTGAAGGCCACAAAGTCGCGCAGCCAGATCCGTATCTTCGGCGCTATGTGCCGGTGCTGCAACCAGTTGGTTTCTCAGTCGGCGGTGACCGGCGTCGTGCTTGCGGCTTTCGGCTGGTCACCGACGGCAAAGACGGCACTTGCCTCGCTGACAATCGAGACGTGATTCTTGGCCGCGGTTCCGGCTGCGGTACCATCGCCGCGCAGGATGGCGGTGACGATGGCGTCATGCTCTTGCCAGGACTTGGCCAGGCGGCCGGCTAGCCTGAACTGCGCGCGGCGGAAGGGGGCGAGGCGGCTGCGCGTCGTCGCGGTCAGCTCTTGGATGTGCGTGCTATGGGCGCCGCGATAGAGCCGGCTGTGGAATTCGGTGTTGAAGTATTCATAGTCTTCCTCGGCGCCCAGCCGCACCAACCGGGCCGAGGCTTGGTGTTCGATCTCGAGCGTGCGACGCTCGCCGCCGGTCATGCGTTCGGCGCAGAAGCGGGCGCAGATGCCTTCCAACTCGGCCATGCTTTCGAACATCGAGGCGAGATGCTCCTGCGTCACCACGGCGACGATCGCGCCCCGGTTAGGTCGCCTTTCGACAAGGCCCATGACGCTGAGCTGGCCAAGTGCCTCGCGTACCGGCGTGCGTGACACCTCGAAGCGGGCGGCGAGCGAAGCCTCGTCGAGCTTTTCACCAGGGCGCAGCACGCCGGTGACGATGCGGTCGCCGATCGCCCTCACCATCTGATCGACGGTCGTGCCTGACCGGATCAGGCTGCGCTTTCCCGACAAATCTGCTTCGCCTTCCGTGCTTCTACGTCCGAACCATGAAATCAGCGCCGAACGGCGTGACCCGACTCGCCTCGCATCCTCTATGCCTATATTTTAATCCGCCTGTCAAATTGGCTTCATTTAAGGCAGCAAGTGTATGCAATTGCCTTTCAATTGTGCAGCGCAAAAGATATTCATTCCTGATTTCATTATATAAATCTTCTGTTTTGAACTGGCACAGCGATTGCATGCACTTTCTTGAAAAGGCGTTAACCGACCCGGAAAGGGTCCTACAGGGGAGCATTCACATGACCGACCGATTCATGCTTAGCCGTCGCCAATTGCTCAAGACCACCGCCGCGGGAGCCGCACTCGGGCTTGCCTCCGCGGCCTTTCCCATCAGCAAGGCGTTCGCCGCGAGCGCCACGGTCGGCTTCATCTATGTCGGCCCGAAGGATGATTACGGCTACAACCAGGCGCATGCCGAGGGGGCAGCGGCGCTGAAAGGCATCGAGGGCATCACCGTCGTCGAGGAGGAGAACGTACCGGAGACGGTCGATGTCCAAAAGACGATGGAATCGATGATCAATCTCGACGGCGCCTCGCTGATTTTCCCGACCTCGTTCGGCTATTTCGACCCCCACATGCTGGCCATGTGCGCGAAATTCCCCGACGTTCAGTTCCGCCACTGCGGCGGCATGTGGAACAAGGACAAGCATCCGATGAATGCCGGCTCCTACTTCGGCTATATCGGCATGGGTCAATATCTCAACGGCGTCGTCGCCGGCCACACCTCCAAGACCAAGAAGCTCGGCTTCGTCGCGGCCAAGCCCATTCCGCAGGTGCTGCTCAACATCAACTCCTTCCTGCTCGGCGCGCGCTCGGTTGATCCGACGATCACTTGCCAAGTCATCTTCACCGGCGAATGGTCGCTGGCGGTCAAGGAGGCGGAAGCCACCAACGCACTGGTCGACCAGGGCGCCGATGTCATCACCTGCCATGTCGACAGCCCGAAAGTGGTGGTCGAGACGGCAGCCGGCCGCGGCGCCTTCGTCTGCGGCTACCACGCCAACCAGAGCCCGCTGGCACCCGAGAAATACCTGACCGGCGCCGAATGGAACTGGGCCAAGGTCTACAAGATGTTCGTCGACGATCTCGTCGCCGGCAAGCCTTTGCCCAACTTCACGCGCGGCGGTCTGGCCGATGGTTTCGTCAAGATGAGCCCGCTCGGCCCCGCCGTCTCCGAGCCGGCGCGCAAACAGTTCGACGCCACACTGGCCGAAATGATGAAGGGCGGCTTCGCCGTCATCAAGGGTCCGCTGAACAGCAACAAGGGCGCTGTCGTGGCCACAGAGGGCCAGGCTTTCCCCGAGAACGCGATCGAACTCGAAAGCATGGACTATCTGGTCGACGGGGTCGTCGGCTCGACTGCCTGACCGAAAGAGAGCGGGGCGATGGCGGAGATAGTGACAGAAGCCGGCATGCCGGTGACATTCGGCGCCAGGGGTCATCCGGCAGCGCTGGAATGGATGGCGCGGCGGGCGGAAGCATTCGTCATTCCGCTGGCGGCGCTGGTCGTCGGCATGGCCCTGTTCAGCCTGTTCATCCTGGCTGTCGGCAAGTCGCCGGTCCAGCTCTATGAAACGATGTGGCGCGGCGGCTTCGGCTCGTGGTTCTCGGTGCAGAACTCGCTGTCACGCGCCGCACCCCTGTTGCTGGCGGCGCTCTGCGTGGCGCTGCCGGCGCGGCTCGGCCTCGTCGTTATCGGCGGCGAGGGCGCCATCGTGCTCGGCGGCGTCGCCGCCGCGGCAGCAGGCACGGCGCTCGACGGCGCCCCCTCCTTCATCGTCATTCTCGTCATGGGCGTAGCGGGCATGGCCGCCGGCGGCATCTGGATAGGTGCCGTCGGCGCGCTCCGCCATTACCGCGCCGTCAACGAGACCATCTCCAGCCTACTGATGGCCTATATCGCCATCGCCCTGATGAACCAGCTGGTCGAAGGGCCGCTGCGCGACCCAGCCTCGCTCAACAAGCCCTCGACCCAGCCGCTGGCCGATATCTACCGCATCGGCAGCATGCCGGGCATGGAGGTACATTGGGGCCTTGCCGTCGGCATCATTGCCTGCGTTCTGTCCTGGGTGCTGATCGAAAAGACCCGCTGGGGCTTTGCCGCCCGCATCGCTGGCGGCAATGTCAGAGCCGCCCAGGTGCAGGGGCTTGCCGTCGGCTCGCTGATCGTCGGCTTCACCGGGCTGGCCGGCGGCTTCTCCGGTCTTGCCGGCATGCTGGAGGTCGCGGCGGTGCAGGGCAGCGCCAACGCCTCGCTTGCCGCCGGCTATGGCTATACCGGCATCCTCGTCGCCTTCCTCGCCCGCCACAATCCGCTGGCCATCATCCCTGTCGCCTTCCTGCTCGGCGGCATCGACGCCTCCGGCGGGCTGATCCAGCGCCGCATGGACCTGCCCGACGCCACCGTGTTGGTGCTGCAGGGCATGCTGTTCATCGTCATCCTGTTCAGCGAGACCCTCTACGGCCGCTTCAAGGCCTTCAATCCCGATCTCTGGCAAAGGAACAGTTGATGGACGCCAGCGGGATCGGTCTCTGGGGCGTACCGCTTGCCATCCTCGGCGGCGCCATCCGCGTCTCCACGCCCTTCATCTTTGTCTCGCTCGGCGAAGCCATCACCGAGCGTTCGGGCCGCATCAACCTCGGGTTGGAAGGCACGCTGGTGTTCGGCGCCATGGCCGCGTATGCCGTGGCGGTTATGACCGGCTCGCCCTGGCTCGGCCTCATCGCCGCCGCCTTCGCCGGCCTGTGCTTCGGCCTCTTCCACGGCTGGATCTGCAAATTCCCGAAGGTCAACGACATCGCCGTCGGCATCGCCTTGATGCTGTTCGGCTCGGGCCTCGCCTTCTTCTTCGGCAAGCCGTTCATCCAGCCCTCGGCGCCCGACCTGCCGGCCATTCCGTTGGGCGCCTGGTCGGACATTCCGCAGGTGCAGGCAGCCCTCGACGTCAACGTGCTGTTCCTGATCGGCGCCGCACTTGCGGTGTTCCTATGGTGGGCCTTCCGCAACACCCGCGCCGGCCTCATCGTGCGCGTCGTCGGCGACAGTTCCGACGCCGCGCGCGCCATGGGCCTCAATCCGAACGCCGTGCGCCTGATCGCCACCGGCGTCGGCGGCGCGCTGGCCGGCATCGGCGGCGCCTATCTGTCGCTCTATTATCCCGGCAGCTGGACCGAACGCATCTCGTCGGGCCAAGGGCTGATGGCGGTGGCGCTGGTCATCTTCGCGCGCTGGAACCCGCTCGGCTGCTTTGCCGCCGCCCTTCTGTTCGGCGGGGCAGGAGCGCTTGGTCCTGCCCTGCAATCGGTCGGCGTAACGCAGGGCTATTACCTCTTCTACGCCGCCCCTTACATCCTCACCCTGATCATCATGATCGCCACCTCGTCGCCGAGCCGCTCGCTCGCCGGCGCACCGGGCGAATTGTCGATCACCAAATGAGACCGGAGTTTTTGCCATGAACGCGAGAGCCGGTGTCACCCAGCGCTATATCGACGCCGATCCCTATCCATGGCCCTACAACGGCGAGCTTCGTCCCGACAACACGGCGCTGATCATCATCGACATGCAGACCGACTTCTGCGGGCCGGGCGGTTATGTCGACCATATGGGCTACGATCTGTCGCTGGTGCGCGCGCCGATCGAGCCGATCAAGTCGGTGCTGTCGGAGATGCGGGCCAAGGGCTACACCATCATTCACACCCGCGAGGGCCATCGGCCCGACCTCGCAGACCTGCCGGCCAACAAGCGCTGGCGCTCGCGTCGCATCAATGCCGGCATCGGCGATCCCGGCCCCTGCGGGCGCATCCTGGTGCGCGGCGAGCCCGGCTGGGACATCATCCCCGACCTCTATCCGGCCGAGGGCGAGCCGATCATCGACAAGCCGGGCAAGGGCTCCTTCTGCGCCACCGACCTGGAGCTGATCCTCAACCAGCGCGGTATCGACAACATCGTGCTCACCGGCATCACCACCGACGTCTGCGTCCACACCACCATGCGCGAGGCCAACGACCGCGGCTTCGAATGCGTGATGCTGGAGGATTGCTGTGGCGCGACCGACTACGGCAACCATCTGGCCGCCATCAAGATGATCAAGATGCAAGGCGGCGTCTTCGGCGCGGTGTCGAACTCGGCGTCATTCGTCGCCCAACTGCCGTGAGGAACCGGGGATGAGCAAAATCACCGGCAAGAAGGCCGTCGACGTCGAAACCATCGGCATGACCATGCGGTTCGGCGCCTTCACGGCGCTGGGCGATGTCTCGGTCAAGGTGCCGGCGGGATCATTCCACGCGCTGCTCGGCGAGAACGGCGCCGGCAAGTCGACGCTGGTCAAATGCATGATGGGTTTTTACCATCCGACCTCCGGCGACATGCTGGTCGACGGCCGCGAGGCGGCGATCGCCAGCCCCAAGGATGCCTCGGCGCTCGGCCTTGGCATGGTCTACCAGCATTTCACCCTCGTGCCGTCGCTGACCGGCGCGGAAAACCTGGTCATTTCGCGCGAAAAGGTGCCTGGCATCATTGACTGGCGCAAGGAGCGCGGCGAGCTTGCCGTGTTCATGGACCGGATGCCCTTCAAGCTTCCGCTCGACGTCAAGGTGGCCGAGCTTGCCGCCGGCGAGAAGCAGAAGCTGGAGATCGTCAAGCAGCTCTATCTCGGCCGCTCCTTCCTGGTGTTGGACGAGCCGACTTCGGTGCTCACCCCCGGTGAGGCGCAGGAGGTGCTGGGCCTGGTGCGCGCCATGACCAGGGCCGGCGACCTCACAGTGCTGATGATCTCGCACAAGTTCCACGAAGTGACGGCGTTCGCCGACGACGTCAGCGTGCTGCGCAAGGGCAGGCTGACCGGCACCGGCCGCGTAGCCGACCTCGACCACGGGCAGATGGCGGCGATGATGATCGGCGACCAGCCGATCGCGGCGCTCGACAGTCGCGCCGAGCCGAAGCCGGACGCCGAGATCGTACTCAAGGTCAAGGCGCTGAAGGCGCCGGACCGCACCGGGCTGAAGTCGATCCGGATCGAGGATCTCGGCGTGCGCTCCGGCGAGATCGTCGGCATCGCCGGCATTTCCGGCAACGGCCAGAAGGAATTCCTCGAAGTGCTGGCCGGGCAGCGCCCGCGCGATGCCGGCGAAGTGATGGTGCGCGGCACCGCCTATGCGGCGACGCGCGCCGAGGCGCGTGCGCTCAATGTCCGCCTCATCCCGGAGGAGCCGCTGAAGAACGCCTGCGCGCCGAAGATGACCGTGGCCGAAAACATCTCCTTCCGCACCTTCGACATCGACGGCAACGGCAAGCCGGTGAGCTGGATCAGCGCCGGTGCCATCAGGGCCTTCAGCGCCCGTCTGGTCGAGCAGTTCAAGGTCAAGACCGCCTCGCTGTCCTCGCCGATCGCCTCGCTGTCGGGCGGCAATGTGCAGCGCGCCGTGCTGGCCCGCGAACTCACCGGCGAGGTCGACCTTCTGATCGTCTCCAACCCGTGCTTCGGCCTCGACTTCTCGGCAGTGGCCGAAATCCGCGCCCGCATCATGAAGGCGCGCAATGCCGGCGCCGCGGTGCTTTTGATGTCGGAAGATCTCGACGAGCTGCTGGAACTGTCGGACCGCATCTTCGTCATGTCGGACGGCGCTCTGGTCTATGAGACGCCGATCGCCGGTGCGAGTGTGCAGACCATCGGCGAGCATATGGCGGGGCATCACTGATGGCCGAAATCGATGCGCAGCCGTTTGCCTTTGCCTTTAAGCCGGAGTCCCTGGCGCTGGTCGTCATCGACATGCAGCGCGACTTCGCCGAGCCCGGCGGTTTTGGTGCCAGCCTCGGCAACGATGTCAGCCGGGTCGTGGCAATCGTGCCGACGGTGAAGCGGCTGATCGAGGGATTTCGCGCCGCCGGCCTGCCGGTGATCCACACGATGGAGTGCCATCGTCCGGACCTTTCGGATCTGCCGCCGGCCAAGCGCAATCGCGGCAATCCCTCGATCCGCATCGGCGATGTCGGCCCGATGGGCCGCGTGCTGATCGTCGGCGAGCCGGGTACGGCGATCCTCGACGAGCTGGCGCCGCTGCCCGGCGAGATCGTCATCGAGAAGCCCGGCAAGGGGGCCTTCTACGCCACCTCCTTCAACGAGGACCTCAAGAGGCTCGGCGCTGGGCAGCTGGTCTTTGCCGGCGTCACCACCGAGGTCTGCGTGCAGACGACGATGCGCGAGGCCAACGACCGTGGCTATGAGTGCCTGCTCGCCGAGGACGCGACGGAAAGCTATTTCCCCGAGTTCAAGGCAGCGGCGATCGCCATGATCAGGGCGCAGGGCGCCATCGTCGGCTGGACGGCGACCACCGACCAGGTACTCAAGGGAATTGCCAATGCCTAATCTTGCCTTTGCCGGCCTGCTCGACGGCGGCTGGCGCGATCTGGCGTTCGAGCCTTTCCGCGACGGTATCAGTGTGCACTGGCTGCTGAAGGGCGGGCCGGTGGAGCCGTCGGTCGCCATCCTCAGCTACCGGCCCGGTGCCGGCGTGCCGCGCCACCGCCATGTCGGGCTGGAGACGATCGTCGTGCTGGAAGGAACGCAGAGTGACGAGAATGGCGACTATTCCACCGGCAGCGTCGTGCTGAATCCGGTCGGCACCGAGCATTCGGTGTGGACGAAAGACGGCTGCGTCGTGCTGATCCAGTGGGACCTTCCGGTGATCATTCTGGGAGAGTCCACATGAGCGAGGTCCGCTTCGACATAGGCAGTCTACATGCTGCCTATGCAGCCGGCGTCAGTGTTACCGCCATGATCGATGCCGTTCACGCCCGCATCGCGGCGGCCGACGATCCCGGCATCTTCATTCATCTGCCCGGCAAGGCGGACATGCTGGCGCAGGCGCAAAAGCTCGGACCGTTCGATCCGGTGGCCAAGCCGCTGTGGGGCGTGCCGTTCGCGGTCAAGGACAACATCGATGTCGCTGGCATGCCGACAACCGCCGCCTGCGCCGAATATGCATATATGCCAGAGGCGGACGCTACCGTGGTGGCCCGGCTGAAGGCAGCCGGCGCATTGGTGGTGGGCAAGGCCAATCTCGACCAGTTCGCCACCGGCCTTGTCGGCGTGCGCACGCCGTATCCGATCCCGAGGAACGCGGTCGATGCCAGCCTAGTGCCGGGCGGGTCCTCGTCGGGGTCCGCGGTGGCGACGGCGCGCGGCATCGTCTCCTTCGCGCTGGGCACCGACACCGCCGGGTCCGGCCGCATTCCAGCCGGCCTCAACAACATCGTCGGGCTGAAGCCGACGGTCGGCACGCTGTCGGCCGCCGGCGTCGTGCCGGCCTGCCGCACGCTCGACTGCGTCTCGGTGTTCGCATTGACCGTCGACGACGCCTATCGGGTGTTCTCGGTGGCGGCGGCGCGCGCCGCCGCCGATCCATATTCGCGCGACATCGCCGTCCAGCCGCTCGCCGTACGCCCGCCGATGCTGATCGTCGGCATTCCGGCAAAAGCCGATCTGAAATTCTTCGGCGATGCGGCGATGCAAGCCGGCTTCGAGGCCTCGCTTGCCATGCTGTCGCGGCTCGGCTGCCGGCTGGTGGAAATCCCCTTCGGCGATTTCTACGCCACCGCCAACCTTCTCTATGAGGGCGCCTGGGTGGCCGAGCGCTATGCGGCGATCCGCGATTTCATGGAGGCCAACGAAGCGGCCCTGCATCCGGTGACACGCAAGATTATCGGCGGCGCGCGCAACCTTTCGGCGGCGGACGCTTTCCGCGGTCTCTATGCCTTGCAGGCCTACAGGGCGAAGCTTGCTCCCGTCATCGCCTCGGTCGACCTGTTCTGCGTGCCGACCGCGCCGACGCACTACACCACCGCCGCCGTGCTCGCCGATCCGATCGAGACCAACAGCCGCCTCGGCACCTACACCAATTTCGTCAACCTGCTCGACATGTGTGGCATCGCCGTGCCGACAGGCAAGCGCGACGACGGCCTGCCGATGAGCGTCACCTTGCTGGCGCCGGCCGGCCGCGATGCGCTGACAGCGGCGCTCGCCCGCGACCTGCATGCGGCGAGCGGCCTTTCGCTCGGCGCAACCGGCTGGCAGCAGCCGGGTTTTCTGCCTGCAGCTTCATCAGCAGATGATGGCATGATCGATCTCGTGGTTGTTGGCGCGCATCTTTCGGGGATGCCGCTCAACGGCCAACTGAGCCAGCTCGGCGCACGGTTTTCGCGCTCGGCAAAGACATCCGCCGCCTACAGGCTCTATGCGCTGGCTGGCCAGTCCGTGCCCAAGCCGGGGCTGCTCCGTGTCGCCGAGGGCGGCGCTGCCGTCGAGGTCGAAGTCTGGCGACTTTCGGCCGATGCCTTCGGCCGCTTCGTCGCGGCCATCCCGCCACCGCTCGGCATCGGGACCATCGAGCTCGAGGATGGCAGTTCGGCCAAGGGCTTCCTGGTCGAAACCGCTGGCCTCAGCGGTGCGTCCGACATCTCGTCCTTCGGCGGCTGGCGCCGCTTCGCCGGCCCCAGCAAGAACTCGGCCCGGGCAAGAACATAGCAGACCAAAGCGATCAGCACCGAAAAGGCCACTGCCCGTCGCTCACACCCCAGTTGTTAGACTGGACGGATAGCGCCGCTCTTTAGGCTGAAGAGAGCTGTCAATCGCGTTGCCGCCAGCCCTCAGAGCCCTCGGCCTCGGAATTTTGCGTCGGGTGGCTCGGCAATACGCGCGGTTTGACACTCGTCACGCCATCGTTTTCGCGACCATGGTCGCTACGCACATATTGCCCTTGGGCGTCGTTCTCGACTTTCTTGCGCAGGGTCTCTTTCGCTTTCGACATTGGCGCATCCTCCTGCCAGTCTGTCGTTTGGTCGAAAAAATACAAAGCCGCGGACTCAACCCCCGCCCTGTTTAAGAAGCCGGGCCTCGCGCAGGATCGATGCCCTGTCCGTCCCGACCAATGAAACGATCTCACGGATTTGGCTCTCCGTCACTCCGCACTCGCGCGCCAGTGCCCGCACGGCTTGCGGGGTTATGACCGGGCGTCTGGTTTCTTCGTCAGCCACTGCTCATTCCTTTCAGTTCGAAAGGGAACGCTCCAGTTCATTCGGCAGGGGTGGGTTGCCGGATGAACCTCTCCTATAACTTGACCCTCGCTGTTACCTTCCGCAACCTGGTGCAGCTCTCCATCCCTGCCCTCGAACAAGGGCTTGGTCGTGGATCGTCGCGGCATTGGGATTGGGGGGAGTTGCTTTGCGCGCCATGCGGTCCTCCTTTGGGCCTGCTTTGCGACGGGTTGCTGAGCAACCCGCGGTAAGCCGACAGGTTCCATCGAACCGGGATTCCAAGCCAATTTCTTCGACGGGAGCCGCTTGTTTCGCGCTGCCGCGGTCCTTCGCCGAGTTTTTTAGGGTGTTTGCAAATGGGGACGCCGCAACGCACGACGTCCGAGTGCTGGAGGTTGTCTTGGGACCGACTGTTACGCGGTTAACGGAACTCCTTTTCGGCGACGCCCTTGTCAGGACATCCCGTCGCGATAGTTCGTAGAAAAAGGGGGAATGCCGCGACCAACAGGAGCCAAACCATGAAACACCAGACCCTCCACGAACTGCAGACAATCGCAGATGTTAAACCCACGGCGCAAAGCGCCGTCATGACCAAAACACAGAGGATCGAACGTTGGGCGGAGCTTCTCGAGCGGAACCCCTCGCGATCCCTTGGAGCGCTTGTTGGCACTGAACATCTTCATCCCAAGGTCCGTGAGGAAGCACGCACGGCTGGATCGGCTATTACCGTTGCATTCGAGGATCCGCTGCTGCGTGCATCGGGTCTCCAGGATGACAGCTATGGGGAGGCAAAACGCTTTTTCCAGCTGGGCGACTGGCAACTGCACGAAATCGTCTGCAGCTGTCACGTCGGGACTACGATGCAAGCGAGTTGGGCCGCCGTCAGGGTGCGCAGGACCATTCGCGGAAGCAGGTTCACGGCTTGGCTGAGAACTGTTCTGCTGCACTGAACCGGATGCGCGGCGTTTTCACGGACGTTCGGCGACCTGCCAAGGGAAGGACAGTTCCCTGCACGTTGTGACCCCCGGATGTCCTGCACGGGCCCAGAGCGACGAAACGGAACGCGGCAGAACCACCCGTTGGTTGATAATGAACCTGGCTCTCTAGGCGGCTCTCGTCGGGACCGTCATCCGGATGCAGGTGCCGCGGGCCGGACAGCCCTGCTGGTGATAACGCGCGGGATGGCACACGGGCGCATTGTCATCCTGTGGTTGGTTGGGCGGCGGCACAGACCAGCGGCACGCCGATACCGTCAGTGCACAGCGCGCTCGGGTTTGGCAAGCGACAGAGTGGAGGTTACGATGCCCAACACCGCCGAGATACTTGTCGACACGCTGATCGCATGGGATGTGCGCGTGATCTTCGGTCTTCCTGGAGACGGCATCAACGGGATCATGGAGGCGCTGCGCACCAGACAGGACAAAATCCGTTTTGTTCAGGTGCGGCACGAGGAGTCGGCGGCGTTCATGGCGACGGCCTATGCAAAATGGACCGGCAAGCTCGGTGTCTGTCTCGCCACTTCCGGACCGGGTGGCAACCATCTGCTGACCGGCCTCTACGACGCAAAGCTCGATCAGGTGCCGGTTCTCGCCGTAACCGGAATGCAGTTCCATGACCTGATCGAGACCTTCACGCAGCAGGATGTCGATCTGACCCGCGTCTTCAACGACGTCAGCGCGCCTTGTTGAAGATCCCGATTTGGCGCGGCGCGCCTTGTTGGGAATCAGTCTCCACCCGTTGGCGTGAAGACCGCGAACAAATTCCTCCAGGTAAGGGAGCAACTCGAACAAAAGAACGAGGATCATAATCGTGGCAACGTAACCAACGGGCAGTGGCTCGGGTTTCCAGGCAATCCCGAACCGAGCAGGTTCTTCTCCAAAACCGAACAACGCCTGAAACTGCACCCAGTGAAGCGATATCACGCTGACAATTCCAATCAACGGAATCATCTCTAGAAAACTATGCACGTGCTGCTCAACTGGCGAGACGGTTCGGGCCGTGGTCGCATAGCTGACGTCAAACATGGCAGTTGCCTCATGCACAACGAAAGCCACCAGCCGGCAGATGGCTTCAAAACGCGACGGCTGGGCGCAGCTCGGCATGCAGGTCGAGCGACGGCAGCGACTTCAGGTGCCTGCCCCATGGCTGTCATGTTGGTTGTTTGACCTCCTCATGGTGTCAACCTTGATAAGCGGCGTGCTGGGGCCTGCCCAACAAGGTCGGGAAGTCCCCGCTTTCCGAACCAACGACAGTTCGACGCGGGTCAGTTCGGACGTTTGGGGCTCGGCCCCCCTCTCCAGATAGGTGGAAAGGGCGATATAGCTGCGGGTCAAAGTAAGGGCATGCGGCACGGTTTGGCCCGGACCATGCCAACGCGCTCTGCCACAAACTCGCGCTGCTTCGTATGGCGTTCGGGGAAGCATTCGGCCGTGACCACCATTGCGAGGGCCACATAACTTTGCAGCCAGAATCTCAAGATGTCTCCGGCGGTCGCCGGTCATCTATTGTCAACGCCGGGAAATCTCCAATCCGTCATTCACCGGCCTTTATCAGAGCTCGGAGAAAGAAAGCGTGGCTCAGACTGCAGATCGCCGAATACATCTACGAGCCAGTTGATGAATATCCGAAGACGTCGTGAAACGTGACGCTGGCCGGGATAAAGAACCGAGAGCGGTGTCGGCGTCGGCGGATTGTTGGGCAGGATGTCAATCAGGGATCCTGACGCGAGTTCCTCCTCGAAACGAAATCGGGGAGCCTGCACAAGTCCGAATCCGGCGCGCGCCAATGCCGCGCTGGTATCGGAACTATTGACGGTCAGAGGCGACGAAAGGGTCACGTGATGGACCGATCCGTTGTCGGTGAATTCGAGGGGCAACACTATCCCTGCCCGGGACGATACGAACCCGATCATCCGATGTCCCTGAGAGTGGAGATCTTCCAGGCAGGCGGGCGTGCCGTGCTTTGCAAGATAGTCCGGGCTTGCCACCGTGACTTCTTCGAGCAGCGCAAGACGACGTACAACCATGCCGCTGTCGTCGAGCTCTCCCGCTCTCACCACGCAATCGACGCCTTCGCGAACAAGGTCCACCAGCCGGTCGCCATCGCCGATATGCAGCGTGAGCTCGGGATATCGGGCCGTGAACTCAGAAAACCGTGGCAGGAGCAATTGGCGAAAAAGATTGCCGTGCACATCGATACGTAAGTGCCCCTTTGGAGGCGAGGCGGCGAACTCGTCTTCCATAGCTTCCAGATCGCGGATCAATGCGCGGCACCTGTGGTAGTAAGCGTCCCCGTCCATCGTGGGAGCGACGTGCCGCGTCGTTCGCTGCAGAAGCGACACGCCAAGCCGGCGTTCGAGCGCCTTGATAGTGTTGGTCGCGGTGGCCCGGGGAATACCGATGTCGCCTGCGGCGGAGCTGAAGCTGCCGCGCTCAACGATCCTCACGAAAAGGCGCATGCTATTCAGTAGGTCCATTCTAACATTGTTATCGCCAACGGAATTATCTTGTCAATTTAGCTCTGATTATTAATGCGAGGCGTGAGCCTAGACATAGGCTCTCATAAGATAGGAGAGACGGCTGACCTCCGAGCATCTCTCAGAAATAAAGGAAGCAGAAGTGAAGTTCTCCAACGCAACCATCCTTATCACCGGAGGCAACTCGGGCATCGGCCGCGGCCTTGCAGAAGCCCTCGCTACTCTCGGCGCAAAGATCATCATCACTGGGCGCAACAAGGATCGGCTTGAAGAGGTGGCCGACGCCAATCCCGGAATGTCCGCCTATCAGCTCGATGTCGCCAACGTCGTTGACCTCAAGGCATTCGCCGCCAAAGTCATTGGGAACCACCCTGACTTGAATGCCGTCATCCACAACGCCGGCATCCTGCCGTACGAGAATGTCCTGGCAGAGCGCTACGACATGGAAATCGTAGACAAGGTCGTTGTTACCAACCTACTGGCTCCGATCCGGTTGACCGCCGAACTCCTGCCGCACCTCCGCTCCAAGGCGGAAGCAGCAATCGTCACAGTATCATCCGGGCTGGCCTTCGTGCCCCTCGCGTCCGCGTCCGCATACAGTGCGAGCAAAGCCGGCCTACACTCCTGGACCCAGAGCCTTCGCCACGAGTTGCGGAACACAAGCGTCTCGGTCGTCGAGATCGCCCCTCCGCTGGTGGCGACGGAACTGACGCCTGGGCAGTCGAGCAATCCACATGCGATGCCGCTTGATGCCTTTGTCACGGAAACGGTCGGGCTATTGTGTGCGGATGTCACCCCGAAGGAAGTGCTGGTTCAGCGCGTCTTGCCGCAGCGCACCGCCGAACAGACCGGCAGCTTCGACAAGGTGTTCAATCTCATCAATCCGTCGTGATCACTCCGCAGTCACAGGCTCTGTCCCGGACTGGCTTGTCTCGTTTGGGCAACCGCATCGTCGGCGCTCGGCGGACCCCGACGCGCGCGGATGGTGTTCGCCATCATTCCCGGCATCAACCGGCTGCGCCGTCCAAGCGCCTCGCCCGATGGGTGAACGCGTCACGCCAGCCCCATGACCAGGGGAATGCCTGCCGCGATCATCAACAGCGCGGTTACGCCGTGGATCGAGAGCGCCGCTCGCGTCGAACCCTTTGCGCCGAGGATGAGCGACATGTCGCCGAGGGGGATCAGCGCGTCGACCAGCAACGCAATGCCGACGATCTGCGGGGTGCCGCGGAGCATCAGCGCCAGGACGAGCAATCCCGCCGCGATGTCGCGGACGCCTTTCAGGCGAAGCCACCACATGGTACTCTCGCCGTCTCCGGGAAGCGGCAAGCCGAAGCTGCGCATAGCGGTCGCGGGACGGGCGAGATACATCGCCCCAATTGCAATGATGCCGATCGAGACCAGCAGCGCCGCGCTCATTGAAAACCAGTACATATGGACCTCCTAGCTCCGGTGTGGTGGGGCTCCGCGGCGCGAGCCGTCCTCGCGTTCGATGTCGCCCGACCTCAAGCCGGACGAAATGGGCGAAGGAGCCGGATCCCGGCCTCAATCGACCCCTCCATGAGTTCGAGAAGCTGCGGCACCAGTTCCTGCATCCTCGGCGCGTGAAGGTGTGCTTCGAGCGCTTCCCGGCTTATCCAGCGCTCATAGATGATGAAGGTGCCGGGCTGACCTTCCATCTCGTGCGGCTCGTAGTCGATGCAGCCGGCATCGTGCCTCGATGGCGTCACCGCTGCAGGAAGTCCTTCATCTCGGCCTCGCGGCCCGGCTTCGCCTTGGCTTCCCACAGCACGACGGTGAGAGTGTTGTTAATGTTGGACATCTTGTCCTCCTTTTCAGATAGCTCTTGCGAATAGGATGGTCCGGCCGGAGCTGCCGCTCGGGATCGTTTGACCCGATGCGGCAGGCACGCGGCCGACCGGCAGGTGCTTCACTTCATGAATCGTTCGAACCAGTCGAGCATCGGCTTGGGGTTGGCGGGCAGGTAGTTGTAGCCGTCGAAGCGCCGGTTCGTGCCGTCGATCCAGATCAGGTCCTTCTGGTCGGTTGGCATGGCGTCATAGATCGCCTGCACGTCGGCGGGCGTGGTCAGCGTGTCGTCGCGGACCTGCAGGAGCAGCGTCGGAATATCCACGGCCGTTGCATAGGGCGGCATGTCCATGTCCTTCAACTCCATGCTGGTCATGCGGCGCAGGGCGTCGGCGACCTCTGGCAGCGCATCCGGCATCCCCATGTGGTCGAGGATCGTGCGGTAGAAGGAGCTGAGCGAGATCGGCTGCGGCGCGACGATCGCCCGAACGTCGTCGAACTCCTCGCGGTGCTTGGAGATGGCAACCATGGTCGCGTTCATGCCGCAGCAGCGGCTGAGCAGGCCGAGCTTCAGGTTCTTGAGATCGGGGCGTGAACGGACGTAGCGCAGCGAGCCGATCACGTCGCGATACTCGCGGATGCCGTTGCCGATCACGCCGCCGCTGCCGGCGCCGCTCTGGCCAAAGTTGCGCAGATCGTAGGCGAGGATGTTGTAGCCCGCCTCGTGCAGGTGCTTGTAGTCCGGCATGAAGTTGACTTCGATGTTGTTGCCGCTCGCTTCCCAGGCGTCGCTGTAGGGCTTCAGATGGCCGGGGTAGCCTTGCCGGTTAGCCCAGATCGGATGGTTGGCGATGATCAGGCGATCACTGTCGCCGGGGATGAACCAGCCCTCGATCGTCACCCCGTCCATCGCGGGGAAGAAGACGTCCGAGAAGGCGATGCCGTCGCCAGCCGGCGAGCGGAGGATCGGCGAACGCGCCGGGTTCGCCATGGCGGAGACCAGACCGGCGATGAGCTCGGCGCGGGTCGGTTGTGCTGTTGCAGCTTCCGTTACCTGGGTCATGTCAATTTCCTTTCAGAGCTCAGCCGGGTTGGAAGGTGGCTGATGCCCAACATGTACCCCTTGCGGATCATAGCGATAATCCGGCATTATCAACACAGGCTGTACGGATAACTGGACATTGGTTGCGAACATCGACGATCTCACGGCGTTTGTCGCCGTCGCGAGGGCGCGTGGTTTCCGCGAAGCCGGGCGCTTACTCGGCGTCAGCCCGACGACGCTCAGTGAAACCGTGCGCCGCCTGGAGGACCGGCTGGGTGTGCGCCTGCTTCACCGCACCACCCGCAGCGTCTCCCCGACCGAAGCCGGCGGGCGGCTTGTCGAGCAATTGGCTCCTCTCCTCACGCAGATGGATGCGGCGCTCGCTAGCCTCAATGACCTGCGCGACACGCCGGCGGGCACGCTCCGGCTCAACGTGCCCGTAGGTGTCGCGCGATTGGTGCTCCCGACACTCCTGCCGGAGTTTCTCACCCTCTACCCAGACATTCAGGTCGAGGTCGTCGCCGAGGACACCATCGTCGACGTGCTCGCGGCCGGCGCTGACGCCGGGATCCGCTACGACGAGAAGCTGGAGCAGGACATGATCGCGGTGCCGATCGGTCCGCGGGTGCAGCGGTTCGCGATGGCCGCCGCGCCGGACTATCTCGCCCAGGCGGGCAATCCAGAGCATCCGCGGGATCTGCTGCAGCATCGATGCCTGCGTGGACGGTTCGACAACGGGTCGCTCTTCAGCCCATGGGAGCTTGAACGCGGCGACGAGACGGTCCGGATCGAGCCGAAGGGGCCGCTCACCGTGAGCATCAGCGGCGCGATGGACCTGGCGGTGGACATGGCGGTCGCCGGTGTCGGGATCATAGGCCTGTTCGAGGAATGGCTGCAGCCGCATATCGAAGCCGGAAAACTGAACCCTGTTCTGCCTGAATGGTGGACGCCTTTTCCCGGCCCTTTTCTCTATTATTCCGGACGCCGTCTTGTTCCGCCCCCACTGCGGGCATTCCTCGATTTCATAAAGTCAGTGAAATCGGCGTGAGGCTTTACAGCCCGGCAAGCCAAAACACTCTATGGAAAATCGCCAACCAGACCTCCTATAACTGTGGGCGGGTTCGCGGCCCAAAGGCATCTGCCGGTCTTGAACAACCATCTTCTGCATCTGGCGTCCACCACGCTGTAAGGCTGTGCGCTCAAGCTGCTACTTTTTCATCGTAGAAGGCGATGCGAAGTCCGGGCCTGTCCTCGGAGACGAGGATATTGAGGCGATAGCTTCGCCACCTGCCCTGTCCATCGCGGAGCGTAATGTCCGTATCGCCGATTCGGAGGATTTCGGGCTCATCCCACCATTCCATAGTTTGTGGAACGGCTTGAAGTACCTCGTTGAGGATGGACCTTAAAATCGGGCTCTTCCCGCCCGTCAGATAGTCATGGCGTGCCTTGAGCAGGACAAGCCTCGCGGCGAACTGCCAGTTTTGAATCCTCTGCCGGTAGTGGTCGGAAAAGAAAACGATGCGGAGTATATTCGGTCGCGGCAATTTGAAGTCTTCAAACAGGATCCCGGCCGCCTCGTTATGGGCCAGGACATCCCAAGCGCTGTTCATTATGTAGGCGGCTTGATCGAGAGCATTGATCATCCTTACGAGTGACTGAGGAAACTCGGCACTTTCAGCGCCATCCGCAAATGTCTCACGGCCAGCCAGTGCAAAAAGGTGCTCCCGTTCGGCTCGGTCGAGGCGAAGTCCTCGCGCCAATCGATGGAGGAAATCATCCGATACTGCTATGTCGCGTCCCTGCTCGAACCAAGTGTACCACGTCAAACCGACACCAGCCAACGCGGCGACTTCCTCACGACGAAGGCCTCTGGTTCGACGGCGGCGCACCTGCGGCAAGCCAAGCGATTCAGGCGAAGTGCGTTCGCGACATTGGCGGATGAAGTCCGACAGCGCCTGTCTGGCCGGCACACGCGTTAAACGATCAGACGCCACGTCTCACCTCGCAAAGCATCACTTTAGTAATAGCATAAAAGCTCCATTGTAACACGATAAATTTGCCCGTAGATTTCTGAGACATGGCTAGTGATCGAATTGCCCAAGGTCGGAAGGTTGGATGGTATGCTGCTCTACCAGTTTCAAAGGGGGACAAATCCTCGGCGCGTTATCATTTACCTGAACGAAAAAGGGATCGACGTTCCGCGATATGAACTCGATTACGCGGGAGGGGAGCACAAGTCGCGTGAATACCTCGCGATCAATCCCAGCGGACGAGCCCCGACACTCGTGACGGATGAGGGTATGCCGATCACAGACTCGGCTGCCATAGTCGAGTATCTGGAGGAGTTGTATCCCGACACGCCAATGATGGGGACAGATCCGGTTTCCCGAGCGAAAGTGCGCTCGCTTGAGCGCCTGGGAACTGATCTGGTGGTCCGGTCTCAGCTTTGGCTGTGGAACGTTACTCAATCCTTTCCCGCCAAGGAGCCGTCGCCATCACCGGAGGTTGCTGCCAAACTCTTTGGGTATGTCACCGAAATACTGGATGTCCTGGAGGTGACGATCGGAGATAACGAGTTTCTGGCAGGAGATAGGCCTACGATCGCGGACTGCACGGTATTTTCAATTTTTCAAACATGCCGGGAGAGGTTCGACCAACCCTTCGGCTCCGCCCATCCGCGCCTTGACGCCTAGTACAAGAAGTTTCGCCAGCGACCGAGCGCCGAATACTAAGGGGTTAGTGATTTGAACAAGCCCAAGGCTATGACCTGCGATTTGAATAATCTGAAGGCATGCGACGGCCCCGTCGTCGCTCCGATCAGACCATCTAAAATCAGAATGACAGTCGTCATGATTGTATTCGTCTACCCGATCGTGACACTCCTGCTCTACGCATTGAGTCCGCTGGCCGACAACTGGGCTGTGTGGCATCGAACACTGGTTCTAACGCCGATCACAGTAAGCCTAATTGTCTTTGTTGTGAGCCCGTTGATAGCAAAACACTTCGACTGGTTCCTGCGGCCTCGCTCAGCGCCGTGGAGTCGGTAAAGGCGGAGAGGTCCGGCATCAGCCATCTATAATGCGCCTTCCGACCGACTGATCCTCTCAGAGGACGGCGCGAACACACTCCTCTGAGGCCGAACCTAATCCCGAGAAACAACCCGCCCGGTGCCTGGAGGTGGACGATGAAGTCGGCCAAAGCGAGCCATCGGCAAACATGAGCAGCATTAAGGATGCCGGGAACGCATGCCAAATATGTCTCTCGACCTTCGATACCTTCGTTACGCGATGATCGCGGCCGAGCACGGGGAGCTTTCGCCGCGTCGCTCATGCGCGACTCCTGGAACCACTTCTCGCCGAATTCGCCGAACCGCTTCGCCTCCTTCAGTCGCCGCTTGTCGTGCTGCTTCTCTTGAGCAGGCGACCGTCCATCTGAAATGGCCCGCTTTGCATCGATCAGCTTCTCGCGAGCCCTGGCAAGCGAGAGGCCGTCTGGGCCGTATCGGCCGAGCGTCAGCGTCTCTCGACGTCCGTTGAGGCGGTAGTCGTACCGAAACACGATCGCCCCGACGGCTGCGCTACAACGTACATACCGTCACGATCGCTCACCTTGTACAATTTCTTCTGTGATCTCAGCGCCTTAATCGCTGTGTCAGTTAGCATGAGGGCCTCCAAAAACCGTTCAAGAACTGGAGAGAGGCACCGATTATACCGTCAGGCCAAATAGGCGATGCTGGAAGCATAAATCCCTTTTGGAATCAGCCTGTTAATACCAAAAATAATACCGTCAGCAGCTCTCTTAGCCATGACGGTATAGCGAAACTCCAGATCGAACAAGTTTCCCCATACCGTCTGCTATACCGTCAAATCGAAGCACTGCCCCTCGATAGACGGCAATAGATGCCGTCACGATTATCGTTATGTTTCAATGCCTTAAGGCGTACTAGAGCGTACAGACGGATACCGCCGGACGGGCAAAAATCATTCCCACTCGATTGTTCCCGGCGGCTTCGAGGTGACGTCGTAGACGACGCGGTTGATGCCGCGGACTTCGTTGATGATGCGGGTGGCGGCTGCGCCGAGGAAGGCCATGTCATAGTGGTAGAAATCCGCCGTCATGCCATCGACCGAGGTGACGGCGCGCAGGGCGCAGACGAATTCGTAGGTGCGGCCATCGCCCATCACGCCGACGGTCTGCACCGGCAACAGAACGGCGAAGGCCTGCCAGATGGCGTCGTAGAGGCCGGCCTTGCGGATCTCGTCGAGATAGATGGCGTCGGCCTCGCGCAGGATCTCCAGCTTTTCGCGGGTGATGCCACCGGGGCAGCGGATGGCGAGACCCGGACCTGGGAATGGATGCCGGCCGATGAAGCTTTCGGGCAAACCGAGCTCCTTGCCGAGCGCCCTCACCTCGTCCTTGAACAGTTCGCGCAGCGGCTCGACCAGTTGCATGTTCATGCGCGCGGGCAGGCCGCCGACATTGTGGTGCGATTTGATCGTCACCGACGGGCCGCCCGTGAAGGAGACGCTTTCGATGACGTCGGGATAGAGCGTGCCTTGCGCCAGGAATTCGGCGCCGCCGAGTTTCTTGGCCTCCTCCTCGAACACCTCGATGAACAGCCGGCCGATGGTCTTGCGCTTTTTCTCCGGATCCGACTCGCCCTCCAGGGCGTCGATGAAACGGTCCGATGCGTTCACCAGAATGAGCGGCAAATTGTAGTGCTCGCGGAACATCGCCACCACGCCCGCGGCCTCGTCCTTGCGCATCAGGCCGTGGTCGACAAGAATGCAAGTCAGCTGGTCGCCGACCGCCTCGTGGATCAACAGCGCGGCGACCGAGGAGTCGACGCCGCCCGACAGCGCGCAGATGACCTTGCCCTTGCCGACCTGCTTGCGAATGGCCTCGACCGCGTGCTCGCGGTAGGCGCGCATGGTCCAGTCGCCTTCGATGCCGGCGATGTTGTGGACGAAGTTTCGCAGCAGCCGGGCGCCATCGGGCGTGTGCACCACCTCGGGATGGAACATGATGCCGTACATCTTGCGCTCGATATTGCCGAAGATGGCGAAGGGCGAGCCTTCCGACTTGCCGAACACTTCGAACCCCTGGGGCAAGGAGATGACGCGGTCGCCGTGGCTCATCCACACCTGGTGGCGCTGGCCGGGCGCCCACAGGCCCTCGAACAGCGGGCTGTCCTTTTCGATCTCGACGAAGGCGCGGCCGAATTCGCGATGGTCGGAGCTTTCGGCGACGCCGCCCATCTGCACGCACATGGCCATCTGGCCATAGCAGATGCCGAGCACCGGCACGCCGGCGTCGAAGACGATCCGCGGCGCGCGCGGACTGCCGATATCGCCGGTCGAAGCCGGGCCGCCGGACAGGATGACAGCCTTCGGATTGATGCGCTTGAACGCCGCTTCGGCCGACTGGAACGGCACAATCTCGGAAAACACTCCGGCCTCGCGGACGCGGCGGGCGATGAGCTGGGTAAACTGGCTGCCGAAATCGACAATCAGGACGGTGTCGGGATGATTGGCTGTTTTCATGGCGAGCGTTTAGAGAAAGAAATGAGTCGGCGCAATGGGTTGCGAGGCCTAGCTGTCACTTCGATTCCACGACTTCACCTTCAGCGCCAGCGTCTTCATCCATTGCAGCAGCCTCTCCGGCCGCAAGCTTGGCGGCTTGATCCGATTTGCGGTCAGGCGCCGAGCAGACCGTGGCGGATTGCCTGTTCCAGCAGCCCGACCGCCCCGGCCAGCTTCTCGTCGATGACGTGCAGATATTCGGTCCAGTCGTTGACGTGCCGCAGATCAGCCGCGCCGTCGGAGATGCCGCGCAGTCCGATCAGCGGCACATCGAACAACTGGCAGGCGCGCAGGCAAGCGAAGGTCTCCATGTCGACCATGTCGGCGGCGATCGCATCATAAGCCGCGCCGGTGACGATCGCGCCGCCGGTCGACAGCGTCGCCTCCCTGATTTCAGGAATTTTGAACGGCAGTGGCACCGTCACCGGCAGATCGAGAAACGGCGTCGCCCCTTTCTCGAAACCGAGCGGCGAGGCGTCGATGTCGCGATAGCTGACCGACGCCGCCTGGTAGATTTCCGTCTGCTCCAGCGTCCGGCTGCCGGCCGAGCCGAGCGACACGACGAGGTCCGGCAGCGCCTTCCGCGACTTCAGCCAAGAGAGCTCGGCGCCCAGCCTGACGCCGGCCTCGACCGGCCCGACACCGGTCATCAGCGGCGTGAACAATTGCTTGAGGTGCGGGCCGTATTCGGCCTGTGCCGCCATGACGAAGAGGACGTCCTTGCCGCCTAGTCGCGCAACGTTGCCCATCGGATCACCCTTCGATGCCGTCCCGCCCGACCACCGTCATCATCGTTCCGGTCATGGTGGCGATCAGCTTGGCTTCGCCGTCGGCGGCGAAGGCATAGGCCTGGCCGTCGGCAACGATGATGGTGCGGCCGGGTTTGGTCACGGAGCCGCGGAACAGGAAGCGCTCGCCTCGGCCCGGCGCCAGCAGATTGACCTTGAACTCGATGGTCAGCACGCCTGAGTTTTCCGGCATCAGCGAAAACGCCGCATAGCCGCAAGCCGAGTCTAGTGCGGTCGAAATGACGCCGGCATGGAGAAAACCGTGCTGCTGGGTGAGCGCCGCCGAATAAGGCATCTCGATCTCGATGATACCGGGTGTCACCAGCGTCAGTTCGGCGCCGATCGTGGCCATCGCTTTCTGACGCGCGAAGGATGTCCTGACGCGGTCGTCATAGTCCGGGGCGGGTACGATCTTTGCTGCCATGGCCGCTGCTTTCCTTTATGCGGATAAGCTTATTGCAGAGGCATGGGCGGCAGGCAAACGCTTTTGCTGCACTGCAGCAATCGGTCTCGTCTGCCGGCAAGGGTTACGCATCCGCCGGGATTGGCGGTATCCAATGAGGTTCAGGCCGACCTGCGCAACGCACAGAAGTAGAACCCGTCGGTGCCGCTCAGCGCCGGCGACAGCGAGATGTCGCCTTTGGCACCGATGCGTGCGGCTGCCGCATGGCCGGGAAAACGGCCGTCCCAGAGCGCGCGATGATCGACCGGGACAAAACCGCTGTTGCGGTCGCGGAAGGCCGCGACCTGCTCGCCATTCTCCTCATCGAAGACCGAGCATGTGATGTAGACCAGCAGGCCGCCTGACTTGACATAGGCTTTGGCCGCATCGAGAATCGCCGATTGCTCACCCTTGCGGGCGTCGAGCTGTCTTTGCGTCAGCCGCCACTTGGCATCGGGACGGCGCCGCCAGGTGCCGCTGCCGGTGCAGGGCGCATCGACCAGCACGATGTCCATGTGGTTGCCGAGCGGGGCGAGTTCGGTCGGCTTGGTGACGATCTGGATATTGCGGTTTTCCGAACGACGGATGCGGTCGAAGATCGGCGCCAGCCGCGCCTTTTCGGCATCGTGGGCGAAGATCTGGCCCGTATTGCCCATCGAAGCCGACAGCGCCAGCGTCTTGCCGCCAGCGCCGGCGCAGAAATCCAGCACCTGCATGCCGGCTTCGGCCCCGGCAAGGGCGGCCGCCACTTGCGAGCCTTCGTCCTGGACCTCGAACCAGCCTTTCTGGAAGGCCGGCTCGGCCTGGACGTTCGGGTGCCTGCCGTCGCCGTCGATCGGCGGGATGCGGATACCGTGCGGGGCGATGGCGGCGGGTTTCGCGCCGGTTCCCGACAGTTCGGCCAGCACCTTGTCGCGATTGGCCTGCAACGTATTGACCCTGAGATCGAGCGGCGGGCGTGTCGCCAGCGCCGCTCCCTCGTCGACCCAAGTGGGGCCAAAGGCTCGTTCGAAAAGCGGCGCGCACCAGTCGGGAACATCCGCCCGTACCGCGTCCGGCGCATCGGCAAGCCGGCGTTCGGCGATTGCCTGAAGCTCGGCGGCGGTCAGCAGCGGCGGTGCGAACTTGTCGCCTTCGAGCGCGTCGTTGAGCGATTGCGCGGTCTGGCCCCATTCGAGCAGCAGGGCGCCGAAGCCGATGGCGCGCGGCGTGTCCTCGCCCAGCAGCCAGCCGGCGGAACGCTTGTGACGCAAGGCATCATAGACGATGTTGCCGATCGCCGCGCGGTCACCGCCGCCGGCGAAGCGATGCGACAGGCCCCAATCCTTCAGCGCGTCCGCCACCGGCCGGTGGCGTCGGCCGATGTCTTCCAGCACTTCGATGGCCGCAGCCAGCCGTCCGCCCAGTCGCATTCGTCATTCCATCAAATCGAGCACGTGATCTTGGCCTGCTCTTAGAGCCTTTCGCGCCTGGATTGAACCCCGCTTCCGACTGGCGACGACGAGGTAATCCAAACCGAGACCAGCGAGCCAACCAGTATATGCCCTAAGCCGGCGGCAGCAGATCGATCAATAGATGAACGGTCTCTAATATTCGTGACCGGCGACTTCAAGCATGGCATGTGACGCAACCGCTCTGCTTCCCAAGTTTTTCAGTTGAGAATACTCTTGGCGCCATGATTCGCGGCGCGGAAAAGGCGGACCGGCGGATCGCTACGAGGAGAGGGCAATGAAAACTTATCTGGCGGAAGTTCTAGGCACATTTCTATTGGTGTTCATCGGTACGGCTTCTGTGGTGACGGGCGGCTTCGGCGGTGCGCTGCCGCTTGGCCAGGAAGGCATCGGTCTGGCGTTCGGCATCGGCCTCATTGCGGCGGCCTATGCGATCGGCCCGATTTCGGGCGCGCATCTCAATCCGGCGGTGACGCTCGGCGTCTTCCTTGCCGGCCGGCTGCCGGCCAAGGACGTCATCCCCTACTGGATCGCGCAGGTCATCGGCGCCATCCTCGCCTCGCTGGCGTTGTGGATCATCGTCTCCGGCCAGACCGGCGGACACACTGGCGGCTTCGGCGCCAATGGCTGGGACGTGACGAAATGGGGCGTCAGCTCGGCGTTCCTGTGGGAAGTGATCGGCACCTTCACCTTCGTCACGGTGATCCTGGGCGTCACGGCTGAAAAGCACTCGACGGCCTTTGCCGGGCTGGTCATTGGCCTGACGCTGGCAGGATTGCATTTCGCCATCATCCCGGTGACCGGCACGTCGCTCAACCCGGCCCGCTCGATCGGCCCGGCGCTGTTTTCGGGAACTGCCGCGATCGGCCAGCTCTGGCTCTTCATCGTCGCACCGTTGATCGGCGGCGCCATCGCCGGCGTCGTCGCCAAGGCGCGCATCTTCGAGAAGGACTGAGCTTCGAAAGGCTGAACGAGAAAAAGGCGCGGGCCCGGGTCCGCGCCTTTTTCCTTGGTGGATGCTCTTGCCGTCAAAGGCACAGTGGGGCCGGTAGTCGTTAGGACCCGAAACGGACCTCCGGATGCTCTATGAAACAGCCGCATCGTCTGCAATGGCTCCGGTCGCGTTCTGGTGAGGACGCAGCAGAAAATAGAATGCGGCGATGTGCGTGATCATCAGCAGCGGCACGTAGATGATCGGGATCGCGTAGGCGGCGCCCAGTTGTTCCGCGTGCGCGGGGAGGCCGACCTGGATGGCGTGGTAATAATCGACGACGAGCTCGGCCATTCCGACAAGGTTGAAGGCGACGACGAGCGGCCAGAAGAGCGGTGGTATCCTCACCGTGAGCAGCGCCAGCATCGCCAGCACCCCTGTCGCGAAGTCGCCATAGGCGGCGAACACGGCGAAGCCGGCCGGCAGATCGCGGCTAACGACGCCCGGCAGGATGAACACGAGGCCAAAGAAGCGGAAGCTGTGCAGGGTGGCGATCGCACGTTGCGCGGCGACCCGGTCCATTGAGCTCAGCCACGGCAGACCATATGCGCCAAAGCAAAGCAGCCACGCGACATAGCCTAGAACGAGATGGGTCTGGAACAGCATTTCCGTGGACATTTGGCCTCCTGTCAGCGGCTGGTTCACGCAGCCTCCCAGCCAGTCGGTTACATCTAAGCCAGCTTTCATAGTTCGACTAGCCGGTGTAATCACCACAACCTATGAAGCAGAACTACACAGTTCGACACGGTGCGCTGGAAGGCGTCGAAGCCTTCCTGGCCGTCGCCAGGCGGCGCAATTTCCGCCGTGCCGCCGCGGACCTCGGCGTGACGCCGTCGGCCGTGAGCCAAGCGGTACGCACGCTGGAGGCCCGCACGGGTGCGGCGCCGTTCGTGCGCACGACGCGGAGCGTCGGTTTGACCGAGGCCGGTCAGCGGTTCCTCGACCGTGCGGGCCCTGCCTTCGAGGAACTCGTCGCGGCAGGCGAGGCCGCGCGCGACCTCGGCCAACGGCCGACCGGGTTGCTGCGCCTGTCCGTACCCCGCGCCGTCGTGCCGTTGATCCTGGAGCCGATGATCGCGTCTTTCTGCCGAACCTATCCCGAGATCGAACTGGAGATCGCCGCAAGCGACGAAATGGTCGATCTCGCCACCGGCGGGTTCGATGCCGGCATCCGCCTCGGCCAGTTCATCGCGCCCGATATGGTCGCTGTGCGGCTGACGCCGTCGTTCCCGTTCGTGGTTGTCGGCAGCCCGGACTATCTCGAGCGCCACGGCAGCCCCGAGCGTGTGGACGACTTGCGCCACCACGCCTGCCTGCGATTGCGCCGCTCGAACGGCGCCATCGCGCCCTGGTCCTTCGTCGACGGCAACGAGGCAATCGAGGCGATGGTCTCCGGCCCGCTGATCGCGCACGACTATCCGACGTTGCTCGGTGCGGCGATACAAGGCATCGGCCTGGCACAGACGCCTCGACCCGTCGCCGTAGCCCCTATAGAACAGGGCAAACTCAGATCGGTGCTGGACGGCGTCGCCGCCACGACGCCGGGCGTCTTCCTCTATCATCCCGGCAAACGCCAGATCCTGCCGAAGCTGCGCGCCTTCATCGATCACCTCAAATCCGGCGCGTGAGCGTCTCGGTGACCGGCGGCACTCGCGTCGCGGCGAGACGATGGGCCAGACCGTTGCGGCAATCGCGACATTTGCCTATCATTGCGTGGGTTCAGGCGCATGCTGAAGCGACAATCGCTGCTCCGGAGGTCTCTGGCTGCATGAGCCGAAATTCCGTCATCTCCCCCTGGGTTGGAACATGCAATCTTCTGTCTGCGACGTCCTGGTTTGTACGGTCGCCACCGCGACGAGGTGATGCGCTTACTTCGGTTCTCCAGTGCTGCAATGCACGAGTAAATTCACATCCAATTATAGAGTTGCCACATGATACCAATCTACATTGGGTATGATCCACGCGAAGCCCGAGTCCTGGACGTAGCGCGATGGAGCGCCTACCGGCGGACAAGTAAGCCATTGCAGATACGGCCACTCGTGCTCAAAGACCTTGAAGCCAAAGGAATCATGAAGCGACCGATGGAGATACGTGATGGTAGGCTCTGGTGCCCGATTTCCGAGGCACCGATGGCGACCGAGTTTGCCATATCGCGCTTTGCAGTTCCGTTTGTGCGGCAAGGCGGCTGGGCCATGTTCTGCGATTGTGACGTCCTGTTTCTAAAGGATCCGGTCAAGCTGCTCGACCTGGTCGATCCTTCCTACGCGATCATGGCGGTTAAGCACCAGCAACGAGAATCCGAAGCGGTCAAGATGGACGGACAAACGCAGACGTTCTATCGCCGCAAAAACTGGTCATCGGTCGTTTTGTGGAATCTAGATCATCCCGCCAACAAACGGCTGACCAACGAAATGCTTAACACGTGGCCCGGGCGTGACCTCCACGCCTTCAAATGGCTTGAGGACCATGAGATCGGGGAATTGCCTCTCGCATGGAACTACCTCGTTGGGGCTTCGGCTTCCGAACTCGACCCCGCCGATGTCTCGCTGGCGCACTACACGCTCGGCGGCCCTTGGTTTGCGGGCTGGCCCGGCGCCACGCACTGGGACGAATTGTGGAGCCGAGAAGAGAGCATTCTGCGTGCGTTTGAGGAACATGCTGTTCAGATTCCCGCATGAAAACTCCGCTTTCGAATCTGTTGCCAGTCTTCACAAAGCCAATTCTTCGCTTGCCCAGCGTCACGGGTCCCGCCTTGGTAATGGGGTCGGCGCCGAATTTTCGCCTCCCGGAGGGACATAATGCCGATTGGGCACTTGTGACTGTCAATGCTTCCCAGCTTTTGGCGGAAACCTTCAGCCTCCCCGTTCCTGATATCGCCCTGATCCGCCGCGGCATTTTAGTCGGCGAGGGTGAGCAGGATTATTACAAGCGTGATTTGTTAAAAGGACGGCGGGCAAAGCATCTGATCATCCCGGTTTGGCCGGACGTCGAGGACAAGCTGAAAGCTGGTTGTCGCACCTTCAACTATCGTTATGACACCTTGCAGGCGCTTACCAAATGGCAGCTTGCCAACATCGTCTGGCGGCTCAGCGGCAAATATCATGTGTCCCGTGGTTGGCACCGGAAAATCTCCACCGGAGCCTTCGCGATCATGCTGGCGCGGTTCGCCGGTTTCGCTCCTGTTGTCGTCAGCGGGTTTTCCCTGTCCCAAGCCGGGCATGGGTACGACAGCCGAAATGCCTTTCGATATCATGCCGACGAAGATGCGGCTTTGCTTCGACGGGTGGTGAGAAGAGGTGAGCCGATCTACGCCGAGGATAGAGACTTCGCTGCAGAAAGTGGATTGCCCTTGTGGCAGGGACAAATGCGATGATGGGCCGGGCGACGACAGTGGCCAAGGACTTGAGGCCACGTCCTTGAGCTGCATTTACCTTTGCTTGTTATCGGAAAGGCACCGTTCACAGTGAAAGACAGTGGGATATCTTAGGAGGCTCGCAATATGGCGGACCGTCCCGAATTTTAAACGAGGGTGACCTTGCTTCGGTGTTGAGAGATATCCCTTAGCCGAAACCGTGAGCCCGCGCGCTGGTGCCACCAATGACCAACCTTACCCGCCTTTCGTGAGTTCGACGTGCTGAATATCTCGACGGCTGATCGGCTGCAAATCAAGTCCATTCTCGTTATCCAGACGAAATACATCGGGGATGTCATTCTGACCTCGGCGCTCGTGCGAAATCTGCGCGTTGCCTACCCGAATGCTTTGCGCTCCTGGCCTGCGAGACTTCGTGGTCAGCCAGAATATCGCAGACGTAGCCATCGGATTCGACCGTCGAGGCGCCGGTAGGCGGTCATCCGCTGCCCGTCTTCGAATGAATGACTATAGTGGGCCGGAGGTCGCCCGTCCGCGACCACGATGCAAGATTAAGCTTTCATGGTACAAATATCAGAAATACGTAAGTAAAAAATAATACAAGATGGACCATGCCGGTCAGGAATGTCGTTCTTTCATTGCTAAAGCTTACGCTACATATGAAAAGCGCCAAAATCAAAAGCACTGTGTCGGTCGCCGGGAGCCCCAGGGTCAAACCCCTTCCCGTCAGCAGGCTGGCGGCTGCGACCGCAGGTATTGTCAAACCAATTGTAGCGCAAGCCGAACCCATCGCGACATTCAAGCCGCGCTGCAGCTCATTGTTGAGTGAAGCACGAACCGCCGAAATGGCCTCTGGCATCAAAACCAACCCCGCGATCAATGCTCCCACAATAGCGTCAGCTTGGGTCACCTGGTAGGTAACGAGCGCATCTTCAACGCTTGCGGCGACTTGCTCGGCGAGCATGACAATTCCGATCAGCCCGATTAACAGGAGCAGAGCGCTGGCAGAGATGCTTTCGTGCGGGGCGGTTCGCATTGAAACATCGTGTGCTTGTCCTTCGATGAAGTCGTCGCGATGCCGGACAGTCTGCGCGAACACGAAACCTGCATAGAGCAGCACTGAAAGTACGCTCACGAAACCAAGTTGAGCTGCTGAAAATGTGCCAGGCTCCGTAGTTCGTGTGTAGGTCGGCAGAATAAGCGTCATGACGGTCAGCGCGGCCAGAACCGCAAGATATGCGCTGGTCCCTTGTCGAACGATTGCCTGCTTGCGATGGCGCCAGCCGCCAAGCGTGAGACACGTGCCGACAACGCCGGTAGATGTAATCATCACCGTCGAGAAGACGGACTCACGTGCAAGCGTAGGGTTGTTCTCTCCATGCAGCATCATGGAAACGATGATCGACACTTCGATTGCCGTCACGGCAAAAGTCAGCACCAACGTACCGTAAGGCTCCCCTACTCGCCGAGCTACCGCTTCGGCATGGTCGAGCACCACGAAAATGGTGATAAACATGATCGCACTCGAAAGCGCTCCGACAAGGATCTTGACGCTCGGCGAACCTTCATCCACCGACAGCCCGCTGGCTCTGACTGCGATAGCCATCGCCAAGGCGACCAACGGCATCGCATAAGAAGTCACCGATCGCGCGAAACCACTCATGCAAGCCCTGTGTGTTTCTGCGAACCTTGCGGAAAGCCTATACTCACGCCGTCCTCTGCGTCACCAACCCAAGTTCCTCGATCATCGCATTGCGCATCAAAAACTTCTGCGGCTTGCCGGTCACCGTCATCGGCAATTCGGTTCGGAAGCGGATATGGCGCGGGATCTTGTAGTGGGCGATTTGGCCGGCGCAGAAGTTTTTGATTTCCTGCTCGGTGACGATCTGGCCGGGCTTGAGCACGATCCAGGCGCACAGTTCCTCGCCGTATTTGGCGTCGGGAATGCCGAAGACCTGCACCTCCTTGACCTTGGGATGGCGGTAGAGGAATTCCTCGACTTCGCGCGGGTAGACGTTCTCGCCGCCGCGGATGACCATGTCCTTGACCCGGCCGACGATGTTGCAATAGCCCTCGGCGTCGATGGTGGCGAGGTCGCCGGTGTGCATCCAGCCGTCGGCGTCGATCGCCTCGCGGGTCTTCTCCTCGTCGTCCCAGTAACCCTTCATCACCGAATAGCCGCGCGTGCAAAGCTCGCCCGGCGCGCCGACGGCGACGGTGACGCCATCGGCATCGACCGCCTTGACCTCGACATGCGGGTGGATGCGCCCGACGGTCGAGACGCGCTTTTCCAGCGGGTCGTCGACGCCGCTCTGGAACGAGACCGGGCTGGTCTCGGTCATGCCATAGGCGATTGTCACCTGTTCCATATGCATCAGCGACACCACCTTCTTCATCACCTCGATCGGGCATGGCGAGCCGGCCATGATGCCGGTGCGCAGGCTGGAGAGATCGAAGGATGAAAAGTCCGGGTGATCGAGCAGCGCGACGAACATGGTCGGCACACCATAGAGCCCGGTGCAGCGTTCCTGAGCCACCGCCTTCAGCGTGGCGCCCGGGTCGAACCCCTCTCCCGGGAAAACCATGGTGGCGCCCTTCGACACGCAGCCTATCGTCCCCATCGACATGCCGAAGCAGTGATAGAGCGGCACCGGGATGCAGAGCCGGTCGTCGACGGTCAGTTTGATCGCCGAGGTGACGAAATTGCCGTTGTTGACGATGTTGTTGTGGGTCAGCGTCGCGCCCTTGGGGGCTCCTGTCGTGCCCGAGGTGAACTGGATGTTGATGGCGTCGCCCGGTTTCAGCCCCTCCGAAATGCGGTCGAGGCTGTCATGCTCGTCGCGGCCTGCCATGGCCAGCACATCACCGAAATTGAACATGCCGGGTGAGTTGTCCTCGCCCATGCGGATGACGATCTTCAGCGCCGGCAGTTTCTGCGCCTTGAGTTTGCCGGGCGTCGCCTTCGCGATCTCCGGCGCCAGTGTCTCGATCATGCCGAGATAGTCGGAGGTCTTGAACTTGGCCGCGGTGACCAGTGCCTTGCAGCCGACCTTGTTCAACGCGTAGTCCAGCTCGGTCAGCCGGTAGGCCGGGTTGATGTTGACCAGGATCAGGCCGATGCGGGCGGTGGCGAATTGCGTCACCAGCCATTCCCATCGGTTGGGCGACCAGATGCCGACGCGATCGCCTTTTTCCAGGCCAAGCGCCAGGAAGCCGGCGGCCAGCGCGTCGACCGTGTCCGACAGTTCGCTCCAGGTGAAGCGCTTGTCCTGGTCGACGAAGACGGCGGCATCTTGCGTGGCATATTTGCTGGCAGTGTCGGAAAACAGCGCGGGGATAGTCTTGTTCAGCAGCGGCACGGTGCGCTCGCCGGAGACATGCGCCTTGCCGTCGACGGGCGCTACGAAGACACCGCCATTGCGCGATCCATGTCCGCGCAAATTGCTGGCATTCTTCAGCTCGTCGAGATTGACTGGCATCGCTCTCTCCTCCCGGGACTGGTCGAGCCTATCAGCCTGCCGCGACGGTGGAAATCCCGCCGATGGTACTGGACGATCCCCTCCCCCTTGAGGGGAGGGTGCCGGGCGAAGCGAGGCGGGTGGGGTCGTCTCAACTGCCTCGACCTCTATCTGGCTTTGCCTGAAAAGATGGAGTGCGTCACCGCGGACCCCACCCGTCCATCCGCCTTCGGCGGCTGTCCATCTTCCCCTCAAGGGGGAGGGAGGGCGCTCATCTTCGCGGCAATGTCGCGCAATACGGCTTCATCCGCAGCGGAACGATCTTTCCTCGACGCCACGAGACAGGCCTGCGAGCGCAACACGAGGCCGTCGCCCAGCACCTTGAGATGGTTGGCGCGCAGCGTCGAGCCCGTGGTGGTGATGTCGACGATGACATCGGCCAGTCCCGCCGCCGGCGCGCCTTCTGTAGCGCCGAGGCTCTCGACGATGCGATAGACCTGGATGCCATGCTTCTGCGAGAAGAATTGCTGGGTCAGCCGCCAGTATTTGGTGGCGATGCGCAACCGCCTGCCGTGGCGCTGGCGGAAATCGGCGGCGACGTCATCAAGGTCGGCCATGGTGTCGACGTCGAGCCATATGTCCGGCACGGCAACCACCACATCGGCACTGCCAAAGCCGAGACGGGCGACGATTTCGGCGTGGGTCTCCCAGTCAGCGAGGTTCTCACGCACCAAATCTTCGCCGGTGATGCCGAGATCGACCGTGCCCTGGCCGATCTCGCCCGCAATCTCGGAAGCCGACAGGAAGACCACTTCGACATTGTCCAGGCCCTCGACGCGGGCGTGGTACTTGCGCTCGTCGCCGGGCAGGCTGACGGCGAGGCCGGCTTTGGCCAGCACGTCCAGCGCTTGCTCCTTGAGGCGGCCTTTAGACGGGATCGCCAGCGTGATCATGGCGCCATCTCCCGCAACGCCTCGATGCGGTCGAGCCAGACGGAAAAGCCGACGCCAGGGATCGGCGTCTTCGCGCCAAGCAAGGTCAGCAGCCGGTCGTAGCGGCCGCCACCGACCAGCGGCCGGTCGCCATTGCCAGCCGCGATTTCGAAAACCAGGCCGGTGTAATAGTCGAGCGGACGGCCGAAGGCGGCATCGTAACGGATTTTTCCGGCCGGCAGGCCGTGCGCCTCGATCGCCTTGGCACGGGCGGCGAACTTCTCCAGCGCGGCATCGAGCGAAAGCCCGGCACCGCTGGCGAAGGAGGCCAGCGCCTCGGCCGCACTGTTAAGCGGCACGTCGATCGCCAGAAAACCCTTCAGCGCCGCAAAGGCCTCGTTCGACAGCCGCACGCTGCGCAGTTCGGCCTTTTCGATCAGCCGCCGCGCGATGTCGGATGGCGGGCGTCCGGCGGACGCCGACAGTCCCGCCTCTTCCATGCCGCCGGCGATGTGGGCCGAAAGACCGTCCAGATCACCGTCGAGGACGAGGGCAGCAACCGGGCCGGAGAGCTGGCCGTTGCGCGGCGGGTTGGCGAGATCGGCGAGTGCCGCCTCAAGCATCGGCGCCGAGCCGAAGGCGCGGGCAAGGCGCATGCGCCAGCCGCGCGGCAAGCCAAGGGCGGCCAGCACAGCCTCGAAAATGGTCTGGTCGCCGAGCGTGATCGCCAGCGCCTGCTCAGGCAACACAAGCGACAGCAGCGCATACGCGTCGGCCAGCGAGCGGGCATCGGCTTCCGCCGTGTCGCTGTCGCCGAGGTCCTCGATACCGGCCTGGAAGAACTCGTTGCCGCCCTCGCGACGCTGGCGAAAGACCTCGCCGAGATAGGAATAGCGGCGCGGCGTGCCGGCCTGCGAACTTATGTGGTCGAGACAGACCGGAATGGTGAATTCCGGCCGCAGGCACAATGTCTGCCCCGTCTCGCTTTCGGTGAGGAAGATACGGCGGCGCAGATCCTCGCCGGCCATGTCGAGGAAAGGATCGGCCGGCTGTAGCACCGCGACCTCGACCGCGTGGGTGTTGCGGGTGGCGAAGAGGTTGGTGATGTCGGCCGCGATGGCGGCATAGCGGGAGGTCATCGATCGGATGGGCGCGAGGCACCCCCCTCTGGCCTGCCGGCCATCTCCCCCGCAAGGAGGGAGATCGGCAGCTTGAGGCTCAGCGCCTCTCGTTCAACGCTGGAGATTGGCGAAAGCCCACGTGACATCCAATCTCCCCCCTTGCGGGGGAGATGGCCGGCAGGCCAGAGGGGGGTGTTCAAGCGCCACCTTTCGCGCGGTCAGCGGCCTGCGCCGCCAGGATCTTCTTCACTTCCGCGACCAATTCGCCCTCCGCCACCGTCACTTGCGCCGGGCGCGCGGCGCGCCATTCGGCGTTGTCGGTGATTTCGGCCGACATGCGCGCGCCTTCGATCAGGTCCTTGATCTGCAGCTCGCCCTTGGCGCGCTCGTCGCCGCCCTGGATGATTGCGACCGGGCAGTTGCGGCGGTCGGCATATTTGAGCTGCGCCTTCATGCCGGCGCCGCCGAGATACATTTCGGAGCGGATGCCGGCGGCCCGCAGCTCCGACACCATCTTCTGATAGCGACCGAGACTGTCGATATCCTTGTCCATCACCAGCACCACGACCGGCGCGATCACGTCCGAGGCGTCGAGCTTGCCGAGGTTCTTCAGCGCGGTCATCAGCCTGGAGACGCCAATGGAAAAACCGGTTGCCGGCACCGGCTCGCCGCGAAAGCGCGAGACCAGGCCATCATAACGGCCGCCGCCACCGACCGAGCCGAAGCGCACGATCTGGCCGTCCTCATTGGGGATTTCAGCCAGCAGCTCGGCCTCGAAAACGGGGCCGGTATAGTATTCGAGGCCGCGCACGACCGAACGGTCCATGGCAATACGGTCTTCGCCGTATCCCGCCGCCCTGACCAAGGCTTCAATCGTCGCGAGTTCGCCGACACCTTCCTGGTAAACTGCGTTCGAACTGACCATGGCATCCTGGCCAGCCTGTGTATTCCTCGCCGTCGCGAGAAGGACTGCCTCGGCTTGCCCGTTGTTCAACCCGGCGCCCTTGGCGAAGTCGCCTTCGCCTTCCTTGCCGCCATCCCAGCGCCCCGGCCCAAGCAGAAGCCTCACACCTTCCGGCCCGAGCTTGTCCAGCTTGTCGATCGCCCGCAGCACCGTCAGCCGGCGGCCGGCATTCTCGTCGCCGCCAAGACCGATCGCTTCCAGCACGCCGTCCAGCACCTTGCGGTTGTTGACGCGAATGACGTAGTCGCCGCGCTTGATGCCAAGCGCTTCCATCACGTCGGCCATCATCATGGCCATCTCGGCGTCCGCCGCCACGCCCGGTGTGCCGATCGTGTCGGCATCGAACTGCATGAACTGGCGGAAGCGGCCGGGGCCTGGCTTCTCGTTGCGGAACACCCAACCGGAGCGATAGCTGCGATAGGGTTTGGGCAGGCGCTCATAATTCTCGGCGACAAAGCGCGCCGTCGGCGCGGTCAGGTCATAGCGCAGCGACAACCACTGGTCATCGTCATCCTGGAAGGAGAACACGCCTTCGTTGGGCCGGTCCTGGTCGGGCAGGAATTTTCCGAGCGCATCGGTGTATTCGATCAGCGGCTGGTCGGCCGGTTCAAAACCATAAAGCTCATAGACCGAGCGGATCGTCGCCATCATCTTCTCGACGGCGCGGATGTCCTCTGCGCTGCGGTCGGCAAAACCGCGCGGCAGTCGCGCTTTCGTCTTTTCCGATTTGTCGGCCATGAGCTGGATCTTTTTTTGTTGGTAAATGCGGACTTGTTTCAAGTGCGCGTGTCCTAGCCGAAGCGGCTTTGTGCGGCAAGGCCGCCGAGGCGGAACCCATCTCCGCTCTCTGAGCAAGATGGGCGCGAGCGCCCGCCTTCGCTTCAACCGCCTCTGAAACAAACCGCACCGAAAATGAAACAATCCCGCCATGCGCGCGGCATCGTGCCGACACAATCGCAAGAGATAAACGCGCCGAATTGAGGGGTTCGCGGCCATGACCAGCATAGCAAGATTCCATGCCATCGACAGCGGTGCCGAACTGCCCGCACGCCTGCGCCCGGCCGACAGCCATGCTCCGAAAATGGTCAGTCAGGCTGCTGGCCCGTTCGAAGTCCCGGCCGACACCGGCAAGGGACCATCCATGCGCGACGCGTTGATGACCGGCCTGCTGGTGATCTATCCGACAGTGGCCACGGTGGTGGCGATCGTCGCCGGCCTGGTGCTGGCCAGCGCCAACGGCACCTGAGCCCTACTTCGGCCGCTTGAAAGCCTTCCGCTGTTTCTCGACCTCCTTGCGGCAGACGCAGCCCTCGAGATGGTCGTTGACCAGACCCATCGCCTGCATGAAGGCGTAGACCGTGGTCGGGCCGACGAAGCTCCAACCGCGCTTCTTCAGCTCCTTCGAAATCCGCACAGAGACGGCCGTGGTCGGGTTGGCGCGCAGATGCGCGAGATCGACGATCACGGGCCGTTCATCCTTGCCGGGTTCGAACTTCCAGAACCAGGCGGCCAGCGAGCCGAATTCATCCACCATTTCGCGGGCGCGCTTGGCGTTGTTGATGGTCGAGACGATCTTGCCGCGATGACGGATGATGCCGGCATTGCCGAGCAGGCGCTCGACGTCCTTGTCGGTGAAGGCGGCGACCTTGTCGAATTCGAAATTGGCGAAGGCCTCGCGAAAATTCTCCCGCTTGCGCAGGATTGTCAGCCACGACAGGCCCGACTGGAAACCTTCGAGGCAGATCTTTTCGAACAGCCTGCGGTCATCGGCGACAGGCCGTCCCCACTCATGGTCGTGGTAGTGCAGATAGTCCGGCAGATTGCCGTGCCAGAAACAGCGCGCGACGCCGTCGGGGCCTGCGAGCAGGCCGGTGTTTTCCTTGTCCATAGCCCAAAATCCGTTCGTTAATGCGCCCTTGCGCTGCATTTACCGCGGCTTTACCAGATTCCTGAACCCGGCGGTAACCACACCAAAAGGTTTACTGACACTCGCGCATTTTACGCATTCCGATTCATGTTTCGGTTGCTGCTTCCACGCCAATGATCGCCGAACCGGGAGGACGTTTCCACCCGTTTATCAGACGATCAAGGTGCGTTCCGATGAAGACAATCCTGTTTCCCATGCTCGGCGCCGTGTTTGCCGCAGGCGTCACGCCCTCAACCGCTGGCGACCGCTATGCCGACAGGCCGCCGGTGATGGTGAGCCCCGACCTTTCCGCACCTTGGGTGCTGCAGCTTGGCCGCGCGCCCGGCATCGTGCGCCGGCAGGCCGTGCAGCAACAGCCGCGCCTGCGCACCGCGCAACAGCCCGACGGGGTGCGGACGGCAGCGGTGCAGCTACCGGCGAAACGTGTGGCCATGCGCCCGCAGATCAACCCGATCTACCTGCCGCAGGAAGTCGACTATGACGGCCCGCAGAAGCCGGGCACAATCGTCATCGATACGACGCAGAATTTCCTCTTCCTGATCGAGAAGAACGGTAAGGCGCGGCGCTATGGCGTCGGCACCGGCAAGCCGGGCTTCGAATGGTCGGGCACGCACAAGATCACCAACAAGCGCGAGTGGCCGGACTGGCGCCCGCCGGCGCAGATGATCAAGCGCGAAGCCGCCAAGGGCCGCTACCTGCCGACCTATCTGGCCGGCGGCATGGAGAACCCGCTCGGCGCCCGCGCGCTTTATCTAGGCACGACCGAGTACCGCATCCACGGCACCAATCAACCGTGGACGATCGGTGGCGCGGTGTCGTCGGGTTGCATCCGCATGCGCAACGAGGACGTCGTCGACCTCTATGAACGGGTCAATGTCGGAACCACGGTCGAGGTGATATGATAGTTCTTGCGAATCACTTGGCCGGCAAAGCAGCCAGCTTTTCGAGGCCAGTTCGGAGATAACGGGGGACGGGCCGTATGGGGATGCGGCCAGTCAGAAAGGGCAGTGCGGGAAACCGTGCTGCCCTTTCCGTTTTGACCACGGCCTGAGGCACAACGAAACACTGTTTCCTGGCGCGTCGCGCAAAAACCATGGTGGTTCGCTTTCGTGCTGCCCTTGCCGATGTTCTTTTGCTATGTGGGCGGCAACCAGACAAAAGAGTCCACCCATGTCCGTGTCAGACGACAGCCGCTATCTCAAGGGCGGCCCGGTTGCCCAGCGCATCATCGCCACTGTCCGCGAGGACGCGGCGATCGCCAAAGCCGAGGGTTTTCCGCCCAAGCTTATCTCGATCACCGTCGGCGATACCGATGCGGTGGACGTCTATGTGCGCAACCAGCGCGCCAAGGCGCAATTGGCAGGCATCGATTTCGAGGAACGGCGCTTTCCCGCCACCATCAGTTCAGGCGAGCTGGAAGCGGCAATCCACGGCCTGAACGCCGATCCGCGCGTCACCGGCATCATCATCCAGCGGCCGGTGCCGGCACACATCCCGATCAGGACGCTGCAGGCGGCGGTGCATCCGCTGAAAGATGTCGAGGGCATGCATCCGGCTTCGATCGGCAACATCGTCTACAACCAGCTCGATCTCGCCCCCTGTACGGCGGCCGCGTCGGTCGAACTGCTGAAAGAGACCGGCCTCGACCTCAAGGGGCTGGAAGTCGTGATCGTCGGCCATTCGGAAATCGTCGGCAAGCCGATCGCGTTCCTGCTGATGAGCGAAGGCGCGACGGTGACGGTCTGCCACCACATGACGCGATCGGTCGCCGCCCATGCAAGGCGCGCCGACGCGCTGTTCGTCGCCGTCGGCAAGCCGCGGTTGATCAAGGCCGACATGGTCAAGCCGGGTGCCGCCGTCATCGACATCGGCATCAATTCGGAGATCGGCCCCGACGGCTCCAGCCGCATCGTCGGCGATGTGGACACCGAAAGCGTGCGCGAGGTCGCCTCCTGGATCACGCCGGTACCGGGCGGTGTCGGCCCGATCACGGTCCGCCATCCTGCTGCGCAACACCATGGTGGCGCTCAGCCGGCAGCGCGCGCTCTACGAGGCGACCTACGGCACGGCCGACCGGCTGGCGGCGGAGTAAGCACCGGGACGAGCGCCCTATTCCGCGGCGATCAGGTTCTCGTCCAGCACGCCTTCCGGCTTTGGCCCGCCATACGCCCAGTCGAGCAGCTTGATCGTGTGCACGACCGGCAGCTTCGCCGCCGAGGCGATCTGCGTGATGCAGCCGATGTTGCCGGTGGCGACGATCGAGGCACCCGTCGCCTCGATGTTTTTCACCTTGCGGTCGCGCAGCTTGGCTGAAATCTCGGACTGCAGGATGTTGTAGGTGCCGGCTGAGCCGCAGCACAGGTGGCCCTCGCGCGGCTCGCGCACGATGAAGCCGGCCTTGGCCAGCAGCTCCTTCGGCTGACGGGTGATCTTCTGGCCGTGCTGCATCGAACAGGCCGAGTGATAGGCGACGACGGTGCCCGGCTTGCGCAACGGTTCGGGCAGGTCAAGGCCGGCCAGATATTCGGTGATGTCCTTGGCCAGCGCCGAGACGCGCGCCGCCTTCTCCGCATAGGCCGGATCCAGCCGCAGCATGAAGCCATAGTCCTTGATCGTGGTGCCACAGCCGGACGCCGTGATGACGATGGCGTCGAGCCCGCCTTGCTCGATGGTGCGCGTCCAGGCGTCGACATTTTGTCTCGCCGAGGCAAGCGCGGCTTGCTCTCGACCCATATGGTGGACCAGCGCACCACAGCAGCCCTCGTCCCGCGGCACCACGACCTCGACGCCGAGCCGCGTCAGCAGCGAAATCGTCGTCTCGTTGATGGCGGGATCGAGCACCGATTGCGCACAGCCGGTGAGGATGGCGACACGGCCTTTTTTGGCCCCCTGCCCGGCATGGATGCCAGGTGAAGCGTTTGGCGAGGCCGCCGGGATCGAGGCCGGCGCAAGCTTGAGCATCGCGCCGAGCGGCCTCAGTGCCGGGACGTTTTCGAAGAGGCCAATGAACGGCTTCCCGAGCTTCGCCAGCTTGAGCGCAGCGCGAAAACGCTTGGGATAGGGCAGCACGAAGGCGAGCATGGCGCGGGTCAGGCGGTCGGGCAGCGGCCGCTTGTAGGTCTCCTGGATATGGGCGCGGGCATGGTCGACCAGATGCATGTAGTTGACGCCCGACGGGCATGTCGTCATGCAGGCGAGGCACGACAGGCAGCGGTCGATATGGGTGACGATCTCCTTGTCGGCGGGGCGACCGTTCTCCAGCATGTCCTTGATCAGGTAGATGCGCCCGCGCGGTGAATCGAGCTCGTTGCCGAGCGTCACATAGGTCGGGCACGTCGCGGTGCAGAAGCCGCAATGCACACATTTGCGCAGGATCTTTTCCGATTCCGCGACATGCGGATCGGTGAGCTGGGCAAGCGAAAAACTGGTCTGCATCGCGTTGGTCCTAAGCCATGCGGCCGGGATTGAGGATGTTCTTCGGGTCGAATTCCTGCTTCAGCCGGTGGCTGAGTGCCGCCAGCGCCGGCGCTTGCGGCTCGAACACCGGCAAGGCGGCGCGATGCGAAGGTACCGCGCGCACCAGCGTCGCATGGCCGCCGCCGTGTTTCCGCAACAGCCCGCGCAGCAGAGCGGCTTCCGGATCGCCTTGTTCCATGCGCAGCCACACCAGCCCGCCCTGCCAATCATAGAAGGCGCTGACGGCGGCCTGCATGCGCAAGGCCAGCACCATCTGGTGGCCCGCTCCCGGCGTCATCGACACGCGCCACACCGGTTTCTCGCTGCTGTCGACGAAGGGCCTGCAATCGCGCACATCACGCCAGATCAGCCGTGAAATTTCTCCGGAAATCTCCTCCAGCGGCCCGGCATTGCCGAGCAGCGTTTTCAGTGCGGCGATGCGGTAGGCGACCGACGGGCCAAAACCCTCGACACGCAGCAGCGTGGCGGCCTCGTTGCCAAGCGCACCGGCGGCCACACGCGCGGCGATGCGCTCCGGCAGATGGGCGGCACTCGACACTTCCGCGCTGGAACCGAGCGCCATGGCCATGGCCGCGGCGGCCGCGTCGTCGAGCAGACCACGGATGGCGAGCGTGATTTCGGTCTCGGCGGCCGGCAGCACCTTGAAGGTGACGTCGGTGAACGCCGCCAGCGTGCCCCAGCTGTTGGCCATCAGCTTCGACATGTCATAGCCGGTGACGTTCTTGACCACACGGCCGCCGGACTTGAAGGCCTCGCCGCGGCCGGACACCACATTGATGCCCAGAATATGATCGCGCGCCGCGCCCGCCTTCAACCGGCGCGGGCCGGAAAGGTTTGCCGCCAGCACACCGCCGATCGTGCCTTTGCCAGGCTCGCCGCCGAGCAGCGGGCCGTAATCCATCGGCTCGAAGGCGAGTTGCTGGCCATTTTCCGCCAACAGCTTCTCGATGTCGGCCAGCGGTGTGCCTGCTTTGGCCGACAGCACCAATTCGGCTGGTTCGTAGAGCGTGACGCCTGAAAGCTTCGACAGGTCGAGCGTGTGTTCGGTTTGCAGTGGCCGGCCGATGCCGCGCTTGGACCCATGGCCAAGGATTTCGAGCGGCGTCTCTTCCGCCACCGCCCAGGCGACGGCGGACAGGACCTCGGCTGAAGTGGTTGGGGTAAAGGTGGTCATGAGGAGAACGCGCCATTCGCGAGTGCCGAAGTGCCGCGATCCTTGGCACCCCCCTCTGGCCTGCCGGCCATCTCCCCCGCAAGGGGGGAGATTGGCAGCTTCAACGCCGCATCAGCCTTCCAAGGTTGGTGGTTGGCGAAAGACGCGCTAGCAGCCAATCTCCCCCCTTGCGGGGGAGATGTCCGGCAGGACAGAGGGGGGTGTTCAAGCGCTGACATGCCGGCTCAAAACCTCGGAATATCCGGGAACGGCAGCTTGCCGCCGGAGATGTGCATGCGGCCGAGTTCGGCGCAGCGGCGGAGCTGCGGGAAGACCTTGCCAGGGTTGAGCAGATGGTTGGGATCGAAGGCGCATTTGACCCGCATCTGCTGATCGAGGTCGATCTGGGTGAACATCTCCGGCATCAGGTCGCGTTTTTCCACGCCCACCCCGTGTTCGCCTGTCAAGACGCCGCCGACCTTGACGCAGAGCCGCAATATGTCGGCACCGAAGCTTTCCGCCTTGTCGAGTTCACCCGGCACGTTGGCATCGTAGAGGATCAGCGGATGCAGATTGCCGTCGCCGGCGTGAAAGACATTAGCGACGCCGAGACCGTATTTCTCCGAAAGCTCGCGCATGCCGGCGAGCACACGTGGCAGTTCCTTGCGCGGGATGGTGCCATCCATGCAGTAATAATCGGGCGAGATGCGGCCGACCGCCGGGAAAGCCGCCTTGCGGCCGGCCCAGAAGCTCAGCCGCTCCTGCTCGGACCGCGAGATGCGACAGGTGGTCGAGCCGTTCCTGTAGGCGATGGCCTCGACAAGGCCGATCAGATGATCGACCTCGACGCCCGGTCCGTCGAGTTCGACGATCAGCAGCGCCTCGACATCGAGGGGATAGCCGGCATGGACGAAATCTTCCGCCGCGTGGATCGCCGGCCGGTCCATCATTTCCATGCCGCCCGGAATGATGCCGGCACCGATGATGTCGGCGACGCATTGGCCGCCCTGCTCGCTGGTCGGGAAGCCGATCAGCAGTGCACGGGCCGTCTCCGGCTTCTTCAGGATGCGAACGGTGACCTCGGTGACGACGCCGAGCAGCCCCTCCGAACCGGTCATGACGCCAAGCAGGTCATAGCCTTCCGCATCGAGGTGACTTCCGCCCAGCCGCACCACCTCGCCGTTCATCAGCACCATCTCGATGCCGAGCACATTGTTGGCGGTGAGGCCGTATTTCAGGCAGTGCACGCCGCCGGAATTCTCGGCGACGTTGCCGCCGATCGAGCAGGCGATCTGGGAGGATGGATCTGGGGCGTAGTAGAAGCCCTCGTGCTCGACGGCGTTGGTGATGCCGAGATTGGTGACGCCCGGCTGGGCGACGACGACGCGATTGGGAAAATCGACCGCGAGGATGCGGTTGAAGCGGCTCATGACCAGCAGCACCGCGTCCTCAAGCGGCAGCGCGCCGCCGGACAGCGAGGTGCCGGAGCCGCGCGGTACGACGCGGATGTTGCGCTCGTTGCAATATTTCAGCACGCGGGAAACCTGAGCCACCGTTTGCGGCAAAACGACAACCAACGGCAGTTGCCGGTAGGCTGTCAGGCCATCGCTCTCGAAGGCTCGCATGGAATTGGCGGCATCGACGACGCCCTCGCCCGGCACGATGATGCGCATGTCGGCGACGATCTCGTCGCGCCGGCGCATCGTCGCGTCGTCTGGTTTCGGCATGGCCAGGCCGGACATCAACAGCCTCGTTTCGCTTGACTGGTCAAAATCTTTTACCAGTGAAGCGCGCTGGTTGCAAATCCTGCCTTGGTGGGAAATCCAGCCTCATGGACGAGACAGGCTTCCGCAGCGGCAATCTGCCGCTGTCTTACCCTCCCCCTTTTGGGGAGGGTCGCGAACGAAGTGAGCGGGGTAGGGGTCAGCGCGGCGCTTTACGAGGACCCCCACCCCGTTTCACGATCTTCGCTTCGCTGCGATCATGAGCCGACCCTCCCCGCAAGGGGAGGGTCGGCAGTCCTACTCGCCAGCCAGCTTGCCGGGTTCGGAGTGCATCCGGCGCACACGGCGCACGCCCCACCAGACCAGCAGGAGGGCGACCGGCACCGAGGCGGCGGTGATGACCTCCGGAGCGAAGGCATGGCCGAAGATCGAGGCGCCCTTGGCGACATAACCGATGAGGCCGACCACATAATAGGAGACGGCGGCGACCGACAGGCCTTCGACGGTCTGCTGCAGGCGCAGCTGCAGGCGGGCGCGGTTGTTCATCGAGGCGAGCAGGTCGCGGTTCTGCTTCTCGACCTCGACATCGACCCATGTGCGCAGCAGCGTCGTGGCGCGGGTCAGTTTTCGCGACAGATTGGCCTGCCGCTCCTCGACCGAGCGGCAGGTGCGCATGGCAGGTGCGACGCGGCGCTGCAGGAAGCCGCCCCAGGTGTCGTAGCCGGGCACGGCTTCTTCCTCGAGCGCCTCCAGCCGCTCGCCGACGATGCCGTCATAGGCGCGGCTGGCGCCGAAGCGATAGAGGCTCGACGCCGCGTCGGCTTCCAGCTCCGCAGCGAGTTCGGTCAGATCGGCCAGCAAGGTCTGGCTGTCGCGAGTCTGAGCGACCTTCATCTCCAGCGTAGTCTGCGCCAGCCGGTCCTCGATGCGGCGGGCGCGGCCGGACAAGTTCAGCGCCAGCGGCAGGCCGAGCATGGCCAACGTGCGATAGGTTTCGATGTCGATCAGCCGTTGCGACAGCGCGCCGGTGCGCGCCGGGGTCAAGCCGCGATCGAGCACCAGCATGCGCGTCATGCCGTCACCGTCCTGGCGAAAGTCGGTGACGATGGCTGCGTTGCCGCGCTCGACCAGCGAGTAGCACAGGCTGGTCGGGTCGAAGCCGGCGATCAGCCTTTCGCTGACCTGCGTCCATTTGCGGATTTCGAGCCGGATGCCCGAAATGACGGTTCCCGGCGGCGAAAACCCGTTGCCGAACGGCGAATCTTCCTGCGTCCTGCCGCTTTCGGAGAGCGGCCCTTCCCACAGATAGGTCGAGAATTCGGTGTGCCGTTCCCAGCGCAGCGAACCCTTGCCCCACTTCATGGCGTGGTGGCGGGCCTGTCGATCGGGCGCGGCGATGCCGAGGCGTCGTGATAGTTCGGAAAGCACGGCATGATCAACGCCGGAGCCACCCTCGGTCATGAAGGCGAGCTGCACCAGGACGCGCGGCTTTTCGATCAGCGGATGCGGCCGGGCATGGACCTCGCCGAGCGCGCCGGGCCGGCCCTCATGCGCGGGAAACCCCATGACGCTGCCCTTGGCGCGCGGCTGGAACTCGAGATTGGACGGGTCGTCTGACACGGCTTGTCCCCCGGGTTTCTCTGAACCCTCTTGCACTCGCGTCCCTCTAGAGCCAATAGCCTGATGACGCAAACAGCAAAGTTTAGACGAAGACGATATGGCGTCGGGCGGCAAAATCGACACGCTTCGACCAATTGGATAAATAATTTGACCAGTTGGCGACGCAGGCTTTATCCTGCGCGACACCGGTTCACCTTCCAGGCATTTGAATTGAGCGACATTTTTTCCAGGATCGAGCATTCGCGCACCGCCGACGAGGTGGTGCAGCAGATCGAGAGCCTCATCCTTGAAGGCGTGCTGCGCACCGGCGACCGGTTGCCGGGCGAGCGCGAGCTCGCACGCCAGTTCGACGTGTCGCGGCCGATCCTGCGCGACGCACTGAAGGCGCTGGAAGGGCGCGGCCTTTTGACGACAAGGCCCGGCGGCGGCACGCATGTCGCCGATGTCATCGGCCAGCTGTTCACCAAGCCGGTGACGGACCTGATCTCGATGCACCGCAAGGCTGTGACCGACTATCTGGAATACCGCCGTGAGATCGAAGGGGTGGCGGCTGAATACGCGGCGCGGCGCGCCACTCCAGACGACATGGCGCTGCTCGACAAGATCATGGCACGCATGGACGATGCGCACCGGACCGGCGATTTCGACGACGAGGCTGAAATCGACGTCGAGTTCCACCATGCGATCTGTGAGTGCGCGCACAACATCATCCTTTTGCACACGCTGCGCTCCTGCTACCGGCTGTTGTCGGAAGGCGTGTTCCAGAACCGGCTCCTGGTGTTCACCGTGCCCGGCGCGCGCGAGGCGCTGCTTGCGCAGCACCGGGCGATCCATGCGGCGGTGAAGGCCGGCGACCCGGCCGCTGCCCGGCAAGCGGCGATGGACCACATCACCTATGTCGAACGGTCGATGGCGGAGGCCGAGCGCAGCGGCGACTGGCAGCGCGTCTCGCGGCTGAGGCTGAAGCAGCGTGTCGACGCCACCGACACCGAACCTGCACGCAAACGCTCCTAGCAATCGAAAACGGGAACCCATGAGCCAAATCCTGACCATCGCCGACCTCAAGGACCTCGCGCGCCGGCGCGTGCCGAAGATGTTCTTCGACTATGCCGATTCCGGTTCATGGACCGAAAGCACGTATCGGGCCAACGAAGAGGATTTCCAGAAGATCAAGTTCCGCCAACGCGTTCTCGTCGACATGGACAACCGCTCGCTGGCATCGACGATGATCGGCGAAAAGGTGTCGATGCCGGTGGCGTTGGCGCCAACCGGCATGACCGGCATGCAGCACGCCAATGGCGAGATGCTGGCGGCGCAGGCGGCGGAGGAATTCGGCGTGCCGTTCACCCTGTCGACGATGAGCATCTGCTCGATCGAAGATGTTGCCTCGGTGACAAGCAAGCCGTTCTGGTTTCAGCTCTATGTGTTGCGCGACAAGGATTTCGTGCTCAACCTCATCGACAGGGCGAAGGCGGCGAAATGCTCGGCGCTGATGCTGACGCTCGACTTGCAGATCCTCGGCCAGCGCCACAAGGACATCCGCAACGGGCTTTCGGCGCCGCCCAAGCTGACGCTGACGAACATCGTCGACATGGCCATCCGCCCGCGCTGGTGCGCCGCCATGGCCGTCACAAAGCGGCGGACCTTCCGCAATATTGTCGGCCACGCCAAGGGCGTCGGCAACATGGCCTCGCTGGCATCGTGGACGACGGAGCAGTTCGATCCGCATCTGTCGTGGAAGGACGTCGCCTGGATCAAGGAGCGCTGGGGCGGCAAGCTGATCCTCAAAGGCATTCTCGACAAGGAAGACGCGCTTATGGCGGCCAAGACCGGCGCCGACGCGATCATCATTTCCAACCATGGCGGGCGCCAGCTCGATGGCGCGTCATCGTCGATCGGCGTGCTGGAAGAGATCGCCGATGCGGTCGGTGACACGATCGAGGTGCATATGGATGGCGGCATCCGCTCCGGCCAGGACGTGCTGAAGGCGCTCTGCCTCGGCGCCAAGGGCACCTATATCGGCCGGCCATTTCTTTACGGCCTGGGTGCGCTCGGCAAGGAAGGAGTTACCAAGGCGTTGGAAATCATCCGCAAGGAGATGGACATCACGCTGGCGCTGTGCGGAAAGCGTCTGGTCACCGACATGGGCAAGGACCAGCTCCGGCGCTAGAGTTCCGTGACAGCCCTGACCACGGAGACGACGAGACCTTGGCGGAACCCGGTATCCATTTTCTCGACGCGCAGGGGCCGGACGGTGTGCGTCTCTACGCGATTGGCGACATGCATGGCCGGCTCGACCTGCTGGCCGCCATGCATCAACGCATCAAGGCCGAGATCGAGCAGGACGCGCCCGCCGACTGGCGCGTCATCCATCTTGGCGACTATGTCGACCGCGGACCGGATTCAAAGGGCGTCATCGACTTCCTGATCGAAGCGCGCGAGCGCGACCCGCGTCATCTGATGCTGGCCGGCAACCACGACATCGGCTTTCTCGATTTTCTCAAGACCCCCGACCCGGAAGGGCTTTTCATCCGCTTTGGCGGTATCCAGACCGCGCAGTCCTACGGCGTGGCGATCAGCGAAGGCGCCAGCGCGTGGTTCGGCAAGGCCGAGACCGCCGTGCGCAAAGGACATCAGGCCTTGGTCGAGGCCGTGCCGCAGGGTCACATCGATTTCCTGCGCTCGCTGCCGTTTTCGGTGACGCTGGGCGATTTCTTCTTCTGCCATGCCGGCATCAGGCCGGGCATTCCCCTGGATAGGCAAAACCCGCAGGATCTGATCTGGATCCGCGACGTCTTCCACAATCACACCGGCCTCTATCCGAAGATCGTGGTGCATGGCCACACGCCGGTACCGGAGGCGGAAGTGATGGCCAACCGCGTCAATGTCGACACGCTTGCCTGGCAATCAGGCATGCTGACCGCGCTCGTCGTCGACGGCTCGGACAAACGCATCCTGACAATGACGATCAAGGGACCTGGACAATAAAGGAAGCTTGAGCGCTGCGCGTCCGAGGACGCTCCAGTTCGTGGCGCGGCCCCGGCTTTAGCGCAGCGAGGCGGTGACGCCGTAACCGTCGACGGCGTTGTGGTTGTTGGCCGCGTCGGCGGCGTAGATACCCAGACCGCAAAGCACGATGGCGGACAACATGGCAAAGGACAGAAGCGTTGCTTTCACGGAGGTCATCTCTTGTTGAGCTTTGTGCATCTGTGCACGAGGCGGTTACCAATGCGTTGAAACGGAGAATTCGCTTCAAAGTTTCGACGATTTCGCGCTTCTAGGCATGTTCTGTATCAACGGTGTGTCGCGCGGGTCACACAAAAGGTTCATCGCGGTTGCACAGGAGATGCGGAGCGCGCGCCTTCTAGGATGGCGGACGGACACAAGCCAAGGATGAAACCGGTTTTCCCCAACGGTTTCGCCGCCGCGTGCCAATTATGTCACGCGGCAAGGCGCCAAGGCGCGGACGCTCAGATCGTCGCCACCCAGGCACGGGCAATGGCAAGGCCGGCGGCATCCGCGTCAGGCCCGTTGCGGGCCATTTCGCCATCGAGCTTGCCGGCCCAGTCGGGATGGCGCGCGGCAATGGTCGGGGCAAAGGACGTGCTCCAGTCCTTGACCATCGGCCGGTCGGCCTCAAAATGGAACTGGAAGCCGTAGACGGCGCGGCCGACGCGAAAAGCCTGGTTCTCGGCGACATCGTTGCCGGCGAGCCGCACGGCGTTCTCGGGCAGCACGAAGGTGTCGTCGTGCCACTGGAAGATCGGGAATTTCTCCGGCAGCGCGCCCAGCACCGGATCGGCCTTGGCGTCCGCCGTCAGCGAGACGCCGTGCCAGCCGAACTCATTGGCGCCGCCAATGCGGTTCTCGCCGCCGAAGGCACGGGCGACAAGCTGGCTGCCGAGGCAGATACCGAGCACGGCGCGATCCTTGCCGGCAAAATCGCGGGTCAGTTCGAGCAGTGCCGGGAAATAGGGGTACTCGTCGTCAGCCAGTGCATTCTGGCCACCGCCGAGCACCACCATGGCATCATGCCCGGCCGCGTCATCCGGCAGGAGATCGCCCTTGTAAGGGTAGCGAACATCGAGATCGGCGCCCGCCTCCGCGAGAGCGGCGCCGACCTGGCCAAGGCCGGTATTGTCGTAGTTCTGGACCACCAGCACCCGCATGAAAAACCCTGCTGACAGGAAAAAGATGCGACGAGCGATACCATGCCATCTGTATTGCAGCCAAGATGCGCGTTCGGAGAGAAAGATATGCCACTGCAAAACAGGGTCGATCCGTTCGGCGCCATCCAGGCCGTGCCCGAGCGTGGACTGTTCACCGGCAATCGCGGCATCATCCACGATCCCGAGACGAAGACGCTGTTGAAGAAGCGCTGGGCGCTTCAGGCCTGGATTATCTGCGTCTGCCAATTCCGCGATGTGCGGCGCGAGCCGATGGGCCGCAACCGGGAGGGCGGTAAAGCGGGCTGGACCGAGCTTTTCTTCCTCGACGAGGTGACGGCATTGGCTGCCGGGCATCGCCCCTGTTTCTTTTGCCAGCGCGAACGGGCCAAGGATTTCGTCGGCCGCTTCGGCGAAGCTTTCGGCATTGCCGAGCCGCGCGCGCCGCAAGTCGACAAGCGGCTGCACAAGGAGCGGCTGGCGTCGGGCGGCAGGCTGGCGATGCTGGCCTTTGAAGAGCTTGCCGACCTGCCGGACGGCGCCTTGGTCGCGGATGGCGGCAACGCTTATGCCTTGTGCGGCGGCAAGGCACTGCGCTGGTCTTTTGCCGGATACGGCCCGCCCGCCGATTTCGACCTGCTCGAAGGCAAGACACTCTCGCTGCTGACACCGGCCACGACGCTCGCCGTGCTGCGGCATGGCTTTCGGCCCGTCTGGCATCCGTCCGCCGAGGCTTGACGCCGGCGGCCGGCTCGCTCATTCCTCGCCAATGCGCGCCAACTACAAGATGCAACGTCTCTTCGTGCCCGACGATCTGCGGCCAGACCTCGAGTTCGACGCCGGCCAACAGCAGAGCCATTATCTCCTGCATGTGCTGCGGCTCGGCGAAGGCGCCGAAATTCTGGTGTTCAACGGCCGCGACGGTGAGTGGTCGGCGGCTATCGTGGCGAAAACGAAAAGGGCGGTGCGGCTGAATGTGTCCGTGCTGCAACGGCCGCAGCCGCCGTTGCCCGACCTCATCTACTGCTTCGCGCCGCTGAAGCAGGGCCGACTCGACTATCTCGTGCAGAAGGCGGTCGAGATGGGCGCCGGCATCCTGCAGCCGGTCATCACCCAGCACACGCAAGTGGCCAAGCCTAGCATCGATCGCCTGCGCGCCAATGTCGTCGAAGCCGCCGAACAATGCGGCATCCTGGCGGTGCCTCAAGTGCTCGAAGCGGAAAAATTCGAGCGTTTGCTGACCGGTTGGGACAAGGAGCGGCGGCTGATCTTCTGTGACGAGGACGCCTCGACCAACAATCCGCTGTCCGCGCTGCGGGCGGTGAAGGAAAACAAGCTTGGGCTGCTGGTCGGGCCGGAGGGCGGCTTTTCCGACGACGAGCGCAAGATGCTGCGCGCGCTTCCCTTCGTCACCGCCATTCCACTCGGCCCGCGCATCCTGCGCGCCGATACGGCGGCGGTGGCGGCGCTCGCGGTGATGCAGGCAACAATCGGAGACTGGTGAGACTTCATCTCTTGCAAGGGATCGACAGGGCGGTAACGTTCAATTCCCGTTCACCTGTGGCTCAGGATTTTTCGCTTGCTCGTCTGCCGACATTTCGTCCATTTAGCGCCGGCGATCGTCCGATCGTCCTACAGCGCCGCGCGTCCTTTCGGACACGCAAAGGACGCTGTAGCATTTCATTGGGTTCATGGCTCTTTCCGAAAATCGAAAGCAGATTTTCGGGGTCATGTGCTAAGGGCTTACAAATGGCGCGCGATACTACCGATTTCCGCCCGATCGAAGGTGTCGACGAACTCGTCGAGCATCTGGCCGAAGGCAACAAGCCGCGCGACAAGTGGCGTATCGGCACCGAACACGAGAAATTCCCCTTCTACGTCGACGGCAACGCGCCCGTGCCCTATGGCGGCGAACGCGGCATCCGCGCCATCCTCGAAGGCATGCAATCAAAGCTCGGCTGGGATCCGATCATCGATGATGGCCGCATCATCGGTCTGGTCGAACCGACCGGCCAGGGGGCGATTTCGCTGGAACCCGGCGGCCAGTTCGAGCTGTCCGGCGCGCCGCTGGAGACGATCCATCAGACCTGCCGCGAGGGCAATGCCCATCTGGCGCAGGTGCGCGAGATCGCCGAGCCGATGGGCATCCGCTTTCTCGGCCTCGGCGGCAGCCCGAAATGGTCGCTGGCCGAGACGCCGAAAATGCCGAAGTCGCGCTACGAGATCATGACGCGCTACATGCCCAAGGTCGGCACCAAGGGCCTCGACATGATGTACCGCACCTGCACGATCCAGGTGAATCTCGACTTCGAGAGCGAGGCCGACATGCGCCGCAAGATGCAGGTGTCGCTGAAGCTGCAGCCGCTGTCGACGGCGTTGTTCGCCAATTCGCCTTTCACCGAAAGTCACCCGAACGGCTTGCAGAGCTGGCGCGGCGACATCTGGCGCGACACCGACAACCAGCGCTCGGGCCTGCTCGAATTCTGCTTTTCGCCCGATTTCGGTTTCGCCGACTATGTCGAATGGGCGCTCGACGTGCCGATGTATTTCGTCATCCGCGACGGCCGCTATCACGACATGACGCACATCACCTTCCGCCAGTTCATGGCCGGGGCCGCGCGCAATGAAGTTCCCGACGGACTGCCGACAATGGGCGACTGGGCAAACCATCTGTCGACGCTGTTCCCGGACGTGCGGCTGAAGCGCTTCCTCGAGATGCGCGGCGCCGACGGCGGGCCGTGGCGGCGCATCTGCGCGCTGCCGGCCTTCTGGGTCGGATTGCTCTATGATGAGGCGGCACTCGACGCCGCCGAGGCGCTGACCTCGAGCTGGACGTATGAAGAAACGCTGGCGATGCGCAACGCCGTGCCGGAACAAGGCATTTCCGCGCCCTTCCGCAACACTACGCTGCGCGAAATCGCGCGCGACGTGCTGGTCATTTCGCGCATGGGACTGAAGAACCGCGGCAAGAAGAACCGCGACGGCTACGACGAGACATCCTTCCTCAACACGCTCGACGAGGTCGTCGCGCGCGGCACCACCAGCGCCGAGGAGATGCTGTCGGCCTATCACACGCGCTGGGGCGGCTCGATCGAGCCGGTGTTCATGGAGTATGCCTATTAACCCCTCGGATTTGACGCAGCCGATCGATCGGCAAAAGTCGCTTCAATCGGAAGTGGAAACGAACTAGGCTTCTTCGGCGAGGATTTCCGGAGGAGACGCCGATGCCTACCTTGTTCGACATGCTGACGCAGGCGCAGAACGGCAACGGCATGCAGGCCCTTGCCCAACAATACGGGCTTTCGATGCAGCAGACGCAGGCGGCGGTCGCCGCGCTGCTGCCGGCCTTTTCACAGGGGCTGCAACGCAACACCGCCGACCCCTACGGGCTCGGCGCCTTCATGACCGCGATGGCCAGCGGCCAGCACGCCAAGTATTTCGAGGACGCAACCCGGGCCTTCTCGCCGCAGGGCGTCGATGAGGGCAACGGCATTCTCGGGCATCTGTTCGGCTCGAAGGATCTGTCGCGCGCCGTGGCCAGCCAGGCGGCGCAAGCGAGCGGTGTCAACCAGCAGATCCTGCAGCAGATGCTGCCGGCGATCGCCTCGATGCTCATGGGCGGGCTGTTCAAGCAGACGACAAATCAGATGCAGGCCGCCGGCGGCTTCGGCGGTGGCGGCAACAATCCACTCGGCGAGATCATCGAGCAGATGATGCGGCAAGGTGGCGGCATGCAGGCCCCGGCACCACAGCCGCGCCCGGCGCCGCAGCCCCGGAACCCGATGGACAACCCGTTCGGCAAGGTTTTGCAGGACATGTTCGGCGGCGGGACGCCGCAGCCGCAAAGCCAGCCGCAACCTCAGCAGACGCAAAGCCCTTATGGCGATAATCCGCTCGGCAAAATCTTCGAGGAGATGCTGCGGCAAGGCGGCGGTGGCGGCTTCGGCATCCCGGGCGGCCAGCCGGCGCCGCAACAGCCTCAAGCGCCCCCGCAGCAGCGACAGGCATCTCAGCCACAGGCCAATCCGAGCGGTCGGCCGAGGAATCCCTTCGACGACCTGTTCGGCAAGATGTTCGAAACCGGCGCACAGCAGCGTGACGACTACCAGAAAAGCGTGGAAACGATCTTCGACCAGTTCAAGCGGGACATGGACCGGCGGTAGTCGAAATCAGTGGGTGAGAGACTGGAGCAGATGAAAGCTCGTGGCATTGATCGTCGAGGCAAAGAGACATGATGGACAGACTTGAATATCCGGTCGTCATTGCGCCACTTTCTGCAGAGGACGGAGGGGGGTTTTCGGCTTTGGTGCCTGATCTGCCAGGCTGCGTGAGTGACGGCGACACCCCTGAAGAGGCCATCGCGAATGTCCAGGACGCCATAGCATCTTGGATAGGGGCTGCGCATGAGCTCGGCAGGTCGATACCAAGGCCATCGCGAAAGCTGGCATTCGCCTGACTGCCAAAAGAAAAGCCCGGTCCTGGGAGGACCGGGCAGCGTGCAGGCGGCCGGCGGGGATCCGGCAGGGAGTCGGGGCCCGCATACTTCTCAGTCGCGCCGAACCTCGAAAAGGTTCACGGCAACCTAAACGACAAGCGACAAATCAGGCTACCTTGCGGGCGATGTCCTCGATCGTCTCGATGCGATCGCTGGCGATTTCGCGCAACATAGCCGTCGGGTCGCGGCCGAACGGCACGTCGATGGCGACATGCAGGTCGGCGCGCGTCAGGCCGATATCGGCGAGCTCGGCATCCGACATCTCGCCTAGGCGGTAGAAGGCGCGGCGGTTTTTCCAGGCGCGGTAGACGTTGGAAATGGTGTTTGCCACGCGCGTCGCAACGGCCGGACGCGAGGTGATGCGCGAGGTCTCGGTGGCGAAATCAAACGTGGTCATTGTCGGTCTCCTTCAGACTCGAACGAGCAAGGCCAGGCAATCGGCGCTGGCGACAGCGGCCGTTCCGGTCCCAATTCACATGCCTTCATGTGGACAATGCGAATTTGCCATGATGCGATTGATTAATCCAACGAATGTTTCTAATCCTAGGCATCAACACTAGTGATGGATCATATCGATGAAATCGCCGCTCGATCTGGATCAATTGCAAACTTTCATCTCGATCGCCGACACCGGCAGCTTCACCAGAGCCGCCGAAGAGGTGCACCGGACGCAGTCGGCGGTGTCGATGCAGATGCGCCGGCTGGAGGAGCGGATCGGCAAGCCGCTGTTCGAAAAGGACGGGCGCACCAACAGGCTGACCGAGGAAGGCGACAAGCTGCTCTCCTACGCGCGCCGGCTGCTCTATCTCAACCGCGAGACGCTGGCGGCTTTCGACGACCGGCGGCTCGAAGGCACGATCCGCATCGGCACGCCCGATGATTATGCCGACCGTTTCCTGCCGGAAATCATGGCGCGGTTCACGCGCTCCAATCCGCGCGTCGAACTGACCGTCATCTGCGAGCCGACGCCGGGATTGGTCGAACATATCAAGCGCGGCAATCTCGACCTGGCGCTGGTGACGCACAACGACGTTCGCGGCCAGTCGGAGGTGGTGCGGCGCGAACCGCTGCTGTGGGTCACTTCGGCCAACCATGCGACGCACGAGCAGGAAACGCTGCCGATGGCCTTTGGGCGGCCGAACTGCATCTGGCGGCGCGCTGCCGTCGAGGTGCTCGACCAGCAGAACCGCGACTATCGCATCCTGTTCACCAGCTTCTCGGCCACCGTCATCACCGCTGCGGTGCTTTCGGGCCTGGCGATCTCGGTGCTGCCGGAATGCGCGCTACGGCCGGGCATGCGGGTGCTGGGTGAAGCCGACGGCTTCGGCGCCTTGCCCGATTGCCGCATCGGCATCATGCGCGGCCAGACGTCGCGACCGGAGATCGTCGATGCGCTCGCCCGCCATATTTCGGAAAGCCTGGACAATATTTCCGTGCCGCTCAGCGAAGACACCGGGACATTCGATTTCGCAGCGCTCGCCTTCAGCAAGCTGCGGCGAACCAAGCCAAACCAGATTCTGCCCGGTTGGTAAGCGGGTCGGGCATGCGGGTTATGAACGCCTGGCCTGACGCGGCCACCTTGACGCGGGCGCCCAACCGTTCCCCAATCGGCCGATGAGCGACGCACCATCCGAATCACGCACCAACGCCGCCGAATACACGGTGAGCGAGATTTCCGGCGCGCTGAAGCGCACGGTCGAGGACGTCTTCGGCAATGTGCGGGTGCGCGGCGAAATCTCGGGCTATCGCGGGCCGCATTCCTCAGGTCATGCCTATTTCGCGCTGAAGGACGACCGTGCCCGGCTGGACGCCGTGGTGTGGAAGGGCACGATGAGCCGGCTGAAGTTCCGCCCCGAAGAGGGGATGGAGGTGATCGCCACCGGCAAACTCACTACCTATCCCGGCAAGTCCAACTACCAGATCGTCATCGACAATCTGGAGCCGGCCGGCGCCGGCGCCCTGATGGCGCTGCTGGAAGAGCGCAAACGGCGGCTGCAGGCCGAGGGCCTGTTCGACGCCGGCCGCAAGCGGCTGCTGCCGTTCATGCCATGCGTCATCGGCGTCGTCACCTCGCCGACAGGGTCCGTCATCCGCGACATCATCCACCGCATCAAGGACCGGTTTCCGCTGCATATCCTGGTCTGGCCGGTGCGCGTGCAGGGCGAGACGTCTGGCGCGGAAGTGACCGCCGCGGTCAACGGTTTCAACGCGCTGGCCCGGGATGGCGCCATCCAGCGCCCCGATCTGCTGATCGTGGCGCGTGGCGGCGGCAGCCTCGAAGACCTCTGGGGCTTTAACGACGAGGCGCTCGCCCGTGCCGTTGCCGCCTCCGCGATTCCGGTGATTTCGGCCGTAGGCCACGAGACCGACTGGACGCTGATCGATCTCGTCGCGGATGTGCGGGCACCGACCCCGACCGGTGCGGCCGAGATTGCAGTTCCGGTGAAGGCGGACCTTGAAGCCACGCTTGCCGGCCTCGGCGCGCGGCTCAAGGCGGCGGTCCTGCGCAATTTCGAACGCAAGCGGCAGGCCGCCCGTGCGGCCGCCCGTGCTCTCCCCTCGCCCGATCAATTGCTGGCGCTGCCGCGGCGACGCCTCGATGATGCGACAAGCCGGCTCGGCCGCGGCCTGATGGTCTCCACCGAACGAAAGCGGGCACGGTTCTTCGCTGTAAAGCTGACACCGGCGATGCTGTCCCAGCGGATTGCCGAGGCGCGGCGCACCAACGAGCGCAATCTTTTGCGGGCACAAGGAGCGCTACGCGCGTTGGCAAGATCCCGACGTGCGGAATTAAATCGTGCGGCGGACCAGTTGCCAAAATGCGCCAGGGCATCGCTGCAGCGGCACAGGCAGCAGCTGGCTTTGCTGCAAGGCCGCATCACGATCGAGCCCACAGCGCGGCGGCAGCGGGTGCAGAGGGATTTGCTGACAGCATTAACCAGACGCGGCACGCAAGCCGTGGTGCTCAGGCTGGAGCGTTTGCGCGGCCGCGTTGTCCAAGCCGACAGGCTGATGGCGACGCTGTCGCACAAGGCGGTGCTGGCACGCGGCTTCGCTTTGGTGAAGGACTCCGACGGAGCGGTGATCAAGCAGGCGTCCGAGGTGGCGTCGGGAATGGCGCTTTCGCTTGAGTTCGCGGACGGCACCGCCGATGCGATTGCAACCAGCGGCACGGCAAAACCGAAAGCGGTGGGCAAACCAGCAGCCAGGACCAAAGAGCCCGGCAACCAGGGATCGCTGTTCTGAGACCATGACCGACAATCCGAACCATCTGGCAACGCCTTCCGGCAAGCCGCGCGCGCGGAGTTTTGGCATCGGCTTCGACGGGACACCCGGGCCGCTCAACGCGATCACCGATGTGCCCGGCGTTGCGGTCGGTTACGCGACGGTGATTTCCGGCGACGGCGCGCTCGTCGTCGGCCAGGGTCCGGTGCGCACCGGCGTGACCGCGATCCTGCCCAGGCCGTGCGCCGACCTTGCAACGCCGGTCTTCGCCGGCATCTTCAGCCAGAACGGCAATGGCGAACTGACCGGCTCGCACATCGTCGAGGAAACCGGCGCTTTCAACTTTCCGATCACCATCACCAACACGCATTCCTGCGGTGTCTCACGCGACGGCACGCTGCGCTGGATGCAAAGCGTGCTGCCGGCGGCGCTCGACAGCGCCTGGGGCCTGCCGGTGGCGGCGGAGACCTATGACGGCTTCCTCAACGACATCAACGGCCACCATTTGACTTTTGAGCACGTCGCCCAGGCCCTCGACGGTGCGACCAGCGGACCGATCGAGGAAGGCAGCGTCGGCGGCGGCACCGGCATGATCACCTTCGGCTTCAAGGCAGGTTCAGGGACCGCGTCGCGCGTCGTCGAATGGCAAGGCCATGCCTATACCGTCGGCGCCTTCGTGCAGTCGAATTTCGGCAAGCGACACAATTTTACCATTCGTGGCCTGCGTGCCGGGCCGGAACTCGTCGAACCGGCGATCCGCGAAGGTGCGCCGCGGGCCGAAAAGGGCTCGATCATCGCCGTCATCGCCACCGATGCGCCGTTCCTGCCGCACCAGATGAAGCGGCTGGCACGCCGGGTGCCGCTCGGCGTCGCCATGACCGGCGGCTTCGGCTATCACAGCTCCGGCGATATTTTTCTCGCCTTTTCGACCGCTAATCCCGCAGCGGCTCTGGCGCCGTCAGGCCGCATCGCCAGTGCCGACTTCATCCCTGACACCGACATCGATCCGTTTTTCGACGCGGTGATCCAGGCCGTGGAGGAAGCGATCCTCAACGCATTGGTCGCCAATGACGACATGAGCGGACGCGACGGCAATTTCGTGCCGGCGCTGCCGAAGGCCTGGCTGAAAGAAAAATTTGGCTGAAAGCGATCGTTGAAACGAAAACGCGGGCCAAACAAAGCCCGCGTGTTTCAGATGGGGGTCGCCCCCTAGAGCAGTTCACCGTTCACGGAAACGGCGAACCGCTCCAATTTCTTGTCTCGACGCAATTCCCAAGGGAAAGCGCTATGCGCTATTCCCGGGAAAACCGTTTTACATTTTTCCTGGAATTGCTCCAAGCGGTCATTCCGCGGCTTTGCTGGACGCCTGCTGCTGCTCGTCGGCCTCGGCCGCTTCCTCGAGCCTGGAGGCGATGAGTTCCTTGATATCGCCGACTTCCTCCTGGATATCCTCCAGGGGTATGCCGACTTCGGCTGCCTTGGCGGCGCATTCCTTGGCCAGTGTCTCGGCCTGCTTCTCGATCCGGGCCTCGGAAGGCTGGCAGTGGACCTTTTCGCCGATCCATTCCTGCAAGAATTCGATCGCGTGTTCACTCATACTGCTATTCCCTTGCGGCAAAGCCGGTTGGTAATCATAAACGTCGGCACCCAGTAAAGGATGCATGTCCCCATTCCAGCCGAGTCGCGGTCACTCGGCAAGCCGATACCGTCCAAGGTCCACAGAGCCATAGGAAATCGAAGGGTCAAGAACATTTTCTGATTCTGGAGGAGTCGGTACCGTTGGCTGGTCACACCCAGCGTTGCGCCACTGTTTCTATTTGCTTTTTTCCGGTTTCCGAGCCGATTTTCGTCACAATAGATGGCGCAACACACAACACATTTACAGTTGCTTCGGGGTGCTGCCCTCAGGCGCGCGGATCGAAGCCGCCGCTATATAGTGACATCCTCATGCAAAGTCGACTCTGCTCGCCATCCTGCCCAGGGCAATCGGGTGAGTTAACGCGTGACAAGGGGTTTAGGAGCTGAATCTGTCGAGAGCATCTGATTCTTTGGAGGATGCACTGGATGGACGATGTGGCTTGCGATGCCGGTGCGTTGGCGGAAACGGTTGTTTTTCTGGGTCATTTCAAGGATCTGCCTGATGGTCGGCAGAGTGCGAAGGTAAGATATCCGCTGGATGAGGTGCTGCTGCTATGTCTTGTGGCGGTGATCGCCGGGGCGGAAACCATCACCGACATCGCCCGCTTTGGTGACAAGAAGCTTGATCTCTTGCGCCGGT